>JAKSIR010000002.1 GCA_024398695.1 Bacteroidaceae bacterium
AGAGCTCGCAGCAGACCAGCGCCAAGCCTCTTGCCAGAGTGATAATTGACCGTGACCTGAACTGGTACGCCGCTTTCGGCAAGGATACCGAGATGCCCATCATGGAAGAGGAACTGACACCGTTCCTTCTTGAATGCCAGACTCAGGAACCGGAAATGTATGTGGCATTGTACGCTGACGAGTCTGTTCCTTACAGCGAGATTGTAAAAATACTGAACATTGCAAACGAAAACCAGTTCAAGGTTGTTCTGGCAACGCGCAAGCCTGACCGCAAGTAATGAATAAGGAGTATGACATAAAGTCCTTGCTTTTGGCACTTCTGGTCAATGTGCTTGCAATAGGCCTGCTCCTGCTTATGGGCATTGACATGCCTGAAAGGCAGGGCGAAAGCGGTGTGCCGGTCATGATGGGCAATGTCGAGGATCCGTTTGCCGATTACAGCTTCACTCCGGTCGAGCCGGCTCCGCCTCCCGCACCAAGCGCGGCTATGCAGGCCACGGTGGTTCAGGCCGAGCCTGTCATTACCCAGAGTCTTGAAGAGACCGTTGCAATTGAGGACGGCAGCAGAAAAGCTCAGGCCAAGCCCGAAGTCAAGCAGCCGACCGAAGAGGAACTGCGTGCCGAAAGGGAAAGGATTGAACGTGAAAAGGCTCAGGCCATTGACAACAACTTGGCAAGCCTGTTTGCGAAAAGTTCAAGCATGCAGGCCGCTCAGGGGCAGTCGGAATCTGCCGCATCGGACCTGACACCCGGCTCTGTGCAGGGCAATGCAAGCCAGGGCAAACTGTCGGGCACAGGAGCATACGGCACTTGGGATTTGGGAGGCCGTGATCTGGAAGGTTCTCTTCCAAAACCGTCATATAATGTTCAGGAAGAAGGCTGTGTAGTTGTAACCATTACTGTCAATCCCGAAGGAAATGTGGTTTCGACCCAGATCAACAAGCGGACCAACACTATGAGTGAAGAGTTGAGGACTGCCGCCTTGAAGGCTGCAAAGATGACGAAGTTCAGCCGCAGCGGCAGACCTGACAACCAGACCGGTACGATAACTTATTATTTCAAGTTACAATAAATCCGTACATTGCAGTCCGCGCCCATTCCCCGGGCGGCTTGCAGTGCACATGAAATGCCGAATGCAAATGCAGGATCTGGATTCGCGTGATGTCAAGTATCTGACGGGAGTGGGCCCCGCAAGGGCGGCGCTTCTGGCCGGTGAACTTGAAATTCGCACTCTTGGAGACCTGCTGCGTTACTTTCCCTTCAAGTACATTGACCGCAGCCGTCTGTTCCACATAAACGAGGTGGACGGCACAATGCCCTACATACAGCTTAAGGGCAGGATCCAGAGTTTCGAAACCAAAGGCGAGGGACCGAAGAAGCGGCTCGTCGCATACTTCAGCGACGGAACAGGCGTAGCCGAACTGGTGTGGTTCTCGGGTGCGAAGTTCATTCTTGACCGGTACTTCCCGGGCATGGAATACGTGGTGTTCGGGAAGCCTGCCATGTATCAGGGCAGAGTCAGCATATCGCATCCGGAAATTGACCCTGAGGCCAAGGTCAATCTGGCTGAAATGGGGCTGCAGCCGTATTACAATACTACCGAACGCATGAAGCGCGCGGGGCTGAACTCGGCAGCCGTACGCAGGCTGGTCGGGAATCTGCTGACGCTGATTATAGAGCCTCTGCCTGAAACGCTGCCGCAGTGGCTGGTGGACCGTGAGCATCTGATGTCACTGACCGCGGCGCTGAAAGCCATTCACCAGCCTCATGATGCCATGGAACTGCGCCTTGCGCAGGCTCGTCTGAAATACGAGGAACTGTTTTATGTGCAGCTCAATCTGGCCCGTTACCAGAGCGACCGCCTGCGGCGTTTCAAGGGCTTCACATTCTCCAGAATAGGTGAAAAATTCAATACATTCTTCAAGGAGAAACTCCCGTTCGAACTGACCGATGCCCAGAAGCGCGTGCTTCACGAGATACGTGCGGACATGGGATCGGGCCGCCAGATGAACCGTCTGCTGCAGGGCGATGTGGGCAGCGGCAAGACAATGGTGGCGCTTATGTCCATGCTCATGGCCATTGACAACGGATACCAGGCCTGCATCATGGCACCGACCGAGATACTTTCCGAACAGCATTTTGCGAATATCTCCAACAGTCTGGAAGGGTTGGGCCTGAGGGTGGAGCTGCTTACAGGCAGCATCAAGGGCAAACGTCGACAGAACATACTGGAAGGGCTGGCGGACGGAAGCGTGAACATTCTTGTCAGCACTCATGCGGTGCTCGAGGATCCTGTGCAGTTCAGCCGTTTCGGTCTGGCGGTAATTGACGAGCAGCACCGTTTCGGCGTTGCCCAAAGAGCCAGGTTGTGGAAAAAAAGTGACACGCCGCCCCATGTGCTGGTCATGACTGCGACTCCAATTCCGCGCACTCTTGCCATGACGCTTTACGGCGACCTGGACGTGTCGGTCATTGACCAGCTGCCTCCGGGACGCAAGCCCATACGAACCACGCACCATTACAGCGGAAACATGACAGGCGTGTTCGCGTTTCTTGACAGGGAACTTGCAGCCGGACGTCAGGCATACATTGTGTATCCGCTCATTGAGGAAAGCGAGAAGATTGACCTGAAGAACCTTCAGGAAGGGTATGATTTCATAACGGAGCGCTTTCCGCAGTATGCCGTGAGCAAGGTTCACGGTAAACTGAAGCCTGCCGAAAAGGATGCCGAGATGCAGCGCTTCAAGCGCGGCGAGACACGCATCATGGTTGCCACGACGGTAATCGAGGTAGGGGTCGATGTTCCCAACGCAAGCATCATGATCATTGAGGATGCGCACCGTTTCGGCCTGTCGCAGCTGCACCAGCTGAGAGGCCGCGTGGGCCGCGGTGCCGAGCAGTCGTACTGCATGCTCGTCACCCCTTCGAAAATCAGCGATGACACCCGCCGGCGCATTGAGATAATGACATCGACCTGCGACGGATTCGAGATAGCCGAAGCCGATCTGAAACTGCGCGGGCCGGGAGACCTGGAGGGCACCCAGCAGAGCGGTATTGCCTTTGACCTTCGCCTGGCCAGTCTGGCCCGTGACGGCCAGCTCATCGAACATGTGCGTCATGTGGCCCGCGAAATCATTGACGCCGATCCGACTCTGTCGGAACAGCGGAACGAGGTGCTGGTCAGGGTTCTGGCAAAGCTCAAGAAAAGTCCAATAGACTGGTCTTCAATTTCGTGAAATTCCGTACCTTTGCAGACAATATCGAAACGTAATGTCCTATCGTCTGCACGCTATACTGTCAGCCGCCTTATTCACGCTGCTTTCCTTCGGAAAGGTTTCGGCCCTGGAGCCGATGCCCGTTTTTTCTTCGGCCGTCATGGCTATGCCTGCGCCGACAATGCCCGACCCCATCTCCATTTCGCCGTCATACGATCTTGAGAATCCCGCATCGTATCTGTATCCGGAGTGGGACAACGAGCAGAGCATAAGCAACTACGGTGATCTGAAACTGCCTGACACGGTCTTCATTTCGATGGAGGGCTACCGCATGCCGACAGACGACAGTGCACGCATTACTGACGCTTTCGGTTACCGTCCAAGACGCGGACGCATGCATAACGGCCTGGACGTGAAAGTGCAGATTGGTGACACCATACGCGCGGCATTTGACGGCAAGGTCAGAGTGGCGGACTACCAGCGCAAAGGCTACGGACATTATCTGGTATTGCGCCATCCCAACGGTCTGGAGACGGTGTACGGCCATATGTCAAAGAAACTGGTCGAAGAGAACCAGGTGGTACACGCCGGCGACCCCATAGGGCTTGGAGGGAATACCGGCCGTTCGACAGGTTCGCATCTGCATTTCGAAACACGTCTGGCCGGGCATGCAATCAATCCTGCACTGATGTTTGATTTTCCGAACTACAGTGCCGTCACTGACTGCTATATGTATGTGTCGAAGACGGCTCCGACGTACTACAAGGTCAAGAAGGGCGATACGCTTGGAGCCATTGCCTCACGCAATCAGACATCGGTCTCCAGTCTGTGCAAGCTCAACAACATGAAATCGACGTCAATCCTTCGTGAAGGACAGACCATAAGAGTGAAATAGTTCAAGATACAGGATATGACAAAGAAAACCGGTACAAAGGCTCCAGACACCAACAGCCAGTTCGAACAGGTGCTGGAAATGTGTCGCGGACTGTTCTGCAGCAAGATGCAGGACTACGGTCCGTCGTGGCGCATAATGCGCCCGCAGTCACTGACTGACCAGATTTTCATCAAGGCCAAGCGCATTCGAAGCATAGAGACGAAGGGCGTGGCTCTTGTCGACGATGACATCCAGTCGGAACTCATTGGAATAGTCAACTACGGAATAATCGCCCTTATCCAGCTGAAGCACGGATACAGCGATACTGTCGACGTGGATGCCGGGTGGGCAATCAGGGAATATGATATCCAGGCAAATGCCGCTCTGGAACTTATGAAGAGAAAGAATCATGACTACGACGAGGCCTGGCGCGGAATGCGCACCATGTCATACACGGATTTCATTCTCACGAAGGTGAACCGCACCAAGGAGATAGAGAGCCACAGCGGCCGTACTGTAGTGAGTGAGGGCATTGACGCCAACTATCTGGACATGATCAACTATGCCGTGTTCGGACTCATAAAGATGAAATTTCCGGAAGACTGATGAGAAGTGCCAAGACAGAGTCGGGACGATGGCTGACGGTCACGGTAAATCTGTGCCGCGTGCTGTTGGGACTTGTGTTCCTGTTCTCGGGAACGGTCAAGGCCATTGACCCTGTCGGCACTCAGATAAAGCTGTCGGACTATCTTGGTGCGATGGGCCTGCCCGGGATATTTCCCGATGGCGCACTGCTTCTGGTTTCGTGCCTGCTGGCCGGTTTTGAGATGCTCATGGGATCTTATCTGCTGATGGGCATATTCTGCCGCGGGACCAGTCTGCTGACTCTGGTTTTCATGGGTCTGCTGACGCCGTTCACACTGTATGTGGCTATTGCCAATCCGGTTCAGGACTGCGGCTGCTTCGGCGATGCCCTGATACTTACCAACTGGCAGACATTCATCAAGAACGTGGTGCTGCTTGCGTTCGCGGTAACGGTCAGAATCGGGTACCGTGTGATTGTGCCGTCGGTCAGGGAGAAACGCCAATGGGTGGTCACTCTGATTGTGCTGGCAATATCGGCCCGCTTCATGGTCGAGAACGTCAACGGACTTCCTGCAATAGATTTCCGGCCGTACCGTGTCGGGACCGATCTGAGAGCGGAGGTTCTGGAGCGTCACAATGAGAAGATGACTGATTTCGTGGTCATGGACCGGAACCTGAATGACGTGACCGCTGATCTGCTGCTTGATTCCGGCTATGTGTTCCTTATGGTGTCGCCTTATCTGGAATCGGCCAGTTGGAGTGACTTGGACCTGATAGATGACCTGTCAGAATACTGTGACCGGTACGGATACCGCATGGTGTGCCTGACCGCATCGGGACGTGAGGAGATACGGGAGTGGGCGGCAAACACGGCGGCAGGCTATGACATCATGAACTGCGATGCCGTTCCGCTGAAGACTATGGTGCGTTCCAATCCGGGACTGGTTCTGCTGGCCGACGGAATGATTGTCAACAAGTGGAGTCACAGTGACATCCCGACGGACAGCGAACTGACTGCTCCTTTGGAGAACCTGCAGGGCGTACTGGAGAGACCTTTCGACCCGCTGCGCACTCCGTGGGGCGTTGGCGCACTATTGCTTGTGCCTTTGCTGCTTGTGGCTGTCATAGAGAAACTGAAAAAGATGATACATTAACACATAAAAACTTTAGGAAATGAGAAAGAAAATTGTTGCAGGTAACTGGAAGATGAACAAGAATCTCCAGGATGGTATGGCTCTTGCAAAGGAGCTGAATGAAGTTCTGACCGCTGAAAAGCCCAATTGCACCGTCATCATCGGTACTCCGTTCATTCATCTGGCCAAGGTCTCGGACATCATCGACCACAAGCTCATAGGTCTTTCAGCCGAGAACTGCGCTGACAAGGCATCGGGTGCTTTCACCGGTGAAGTAAGCGCAGAGATGGTCAAGTCAACAGGTGCAGAATATGTAATTCTGGGACACTCTGAGCGTCGCGAGTACTATCACGAGACATACGACATCCTGAAGGAGAAGGTCCTGCTGGCTCTTGCCAACGGCCTGAAGGTAATCTTCTGCATAGGCGAATCTCTTGAGGAGCGTGAAAAGGGTATCCAGAACCAGGTTGTCAAGGCCGAACTTGAAGGTTCAGTGTTCAACCTGAGCGCCGAGGAGTTTGCAAACATCACCATCGCCTACGAACCCATCTGGGCTATCGGCACAGGTAAGACCGCTACTGCCGACCAGGCCGAGGAGATTCACGCCTACATCCGTTCAGTCATTGCTGACAAGTACGGCAAGCAGGTTGCAGAAGACACTTCAATCCTCTACGGCGGTTCATGCAAGGCTTCAAATGCTCCTGAACTGTTCTCGAAGGTTGACATTGACGGTGGCCTGATTGGCGGCGCTTCACTGAAGGTCGCTGATTTCAAGGGCATCATCGACGCATGGAAAAAATGAAAAGGACAGGACTGATTTGTCTTGCTCTCCTCATTCCGGTTCTGGCCAGTGCCCAAAACAGGACACTGGTCCAGGACCTGGAGAAGGAGGAGGCTGGGAAAGGACGCGTCACAGTTGAAATGGACGAGAGGCTGGACAGTCTTCTCGGCCCCAAATGTGCTGCTCTGAGCGGCGAGACAGTGAAGGCCACCGGTTACCGTATCCAGCTGTATTCGGGCAACAATACCCGTACAGCCAAGGAAAACGCCGCCAAGGCGGAAAGCTACGTCCGTGAGAATTTCCCGGAGCTGACAGTCTACGTGATTTTCAAAACTCCGCATTGGACCTGCGTTGCAGGTGACTTCCTGAATTTTGAGGAAGCGTATGAAACGATGAGAAAGATGCGCAAGGCCAAGTCGCCCTACAAGCAGATGATTCTTTTGCGCAATCAGGAAATAAATGTGCCGATATGAGTAGTCTGATTCCTTTCGATGATGAAAAGTCTCCTGTGTTCCAGGAGCTGATGCAGCATTATTCGCGCATTCTTGAACTGATAGAGCCGAACTATGAGCGCGAAGGTCTGCAACGTACTCCGTTGCGTGTTGCCAAGACCATGCTTGATTTTACAAGCGGATACCGCATCGACCCTTCGGCCATGTTGAAATCGGCCCTGTTCAAGGAGGATTACAGCCAGATGGTAATAGTAAAGGATATTGACTTTTACTCATTGTGTGAACACCACCTGCTCCCATTCTTCGGCAAGGTTCACGTTGCCTATATCCCCAACGGATACATTACGGGCCTGAGCAAGATCGCACGTGTGGTCGATGCGTTCGCACGACGTCTTCAGGTACAGGAACGCATGACCTCGCAAATCAAGGACTGCATACAGGAAACTCTTCATCCACTTGGAGTTATGGTGGTTGTCGAGGCCCAGCATACGTGTATGCAGATGCGCGGTGTGGAGAAGATGAACTCCATTACAACGACATCGGACTTTACCGGTGCCTTCAACCGTGCCACCACCAGAGAAGAATTCATGAATCTTCTCTACAGGAAGTAATCTGACAGAATGTTTACATTATGCGGTCTCCCAGAAGGCGGGAGAGCGTGGTTCGGGCCTGCAGCAGGGACTGGTAGCGCTTTTGTGCTTCGGCCAGCAGTTGCGGGTTGTCTGTGACCGATGTATCCTGCAGCTGCTGTTCCACTTTCTTCAGTTCCAGCCGTACCACTTCCATCTGGTAATCGGCCATTATGTGACGTGTCAGGTCATAGAGATGGTCTTCGTCGCGGACTGGCTTGTTCTTCTCGAACAGCGAACTGAGCTGATAGCGTTCCTCCATAAGGCTTGCCGCTGTCAGGCTGACAAAGTTCTCGGGGTGCGACAGGAAATGCCGTTCGCTGTCAAAACCCGGCTGTGAGCCATCCTGATTGTATATCTCGACAAAACGCTTATACACCGGGTGGTGGAATTCCAGACCGTCGCCGGCCAGTGTCTGACAGATGAACTGCCCTACCGTTATGTCCTGGCTGCCGCCTTCGCCTTCAACTGAACACAGGGTCTTGTCTCCGTAACGTACAATGAGCCTGGAAAGAAGGCGCTCACGGTCCATCATGGGGCCGAATCCCTGAAGCTTGAGGCTCTTGATTTCGTTTTTTAGCCTGTCCTGCGCCGACAGTTCCGGCTCCGGGGCTGTTTCGGCCGATGGAGCATCGCTGTCCGGGACATCCGGACCGGAAGCCGGCTGTTGCGGGGCATCGGCGACGGCGTCGTCCTGAGCTGGCCTGGCAGGACGTGCTGGAGCTGCCGCCTGACGCAGCTGGGCCGCATTGACATCGGCCACGAGAATCTTCTCGGATATGCCCATGGCCTGGCTTATTTCGGTAATGTACACTGCACGCAGGATGTTGTCGGGAATGACAGCGATGATTTCAATGATTTCGCTTATGGCCTTGGAACGTGCGACAGGGTCGTTCTGGCCTTTCTTCTGCATCTGTTTCAGGGTGAAGCTTATGAAATCGGTGCTGCTCCCTTCAAGGAATTCCAGCAGTTGTGTGGGCGTGTGTGTCTGGGCATAGCTGTCCGGGTCTTCTCCGTCGGGCAACGAGACGACTTTGACATGCATGCCTTCGGCCAGAAGCATACGCACACCGCGTTCCGAAGCGTGGATGCCGGCGCTGTCACCGTCATAAAGCACGGTTATGTTGTCAGTGAAACGGCGTATCATGCGTATCTGTCCGGTGGTGAGCGAGGTACCGCTTGATGCGACCACGTTCTCAACGCCTGACTGGTACATGCTTATGACATCGGCATAACCCTCGACCAGATATACGTTCTGCTTGTTTATTATGGCTTTCTTGGCCTGATACATGCCGTACAGCTCGTTGCTTTTCGAGTATATGGCCGATTCCGGCGAGTTGACGTATTTTGCGGTCTTGGCATCGGACTGCATGACACGTCCTCCAAATGCCACGGTCTTGCCGGACAGGGAGAACACCGGGAATATTACGCGCCCCCAGAAACGGTCCTTGAGCGTTCCGTCGTCCTTTTTGTAGCACAGGCCCGTTGAGACAAGGCTCTTTTCAGTGTATCCTTTGGCCGATGCCTCCTTTGCCAGAGCGTCGCCTTCATCGGGACAATAGCCAAGCTGGAACTTTTCTATTATGTCATCGCGGAATCCCCTCTTACGGAAATAGGCCATGCCTATGGCGACTCCCTTCGGGGTGTTGCGCAGCTTGTCATGGAACCATTCGCGGGCAAAGCTGTTCGTGATGAACATGGACTCCCGTTCGCTCTGCAGCGCCTTTTCGCGGTCAGTCATTTCACGCTGCTCGACAGGTATGCCGTATTTTCCGGCCAGCCATACGGCGGCTTCGGTGAAAGACATCTGTTCATGCTTCATTATGAAGTGTATGGCGTTGCCGCCTTCGCCGCAGCTGAAACAATGGCAGATGCCTCGGGCGGGCGATACCGAAAACGACGGGGTGCGCTCGTTGTGGAAAGGGCACAGACCTACATAATTGACTCCCCGGCGCTTGAGTGTCACGAATTCCGACACCACGTCAACTATGTTGGCGGCATCGAGGATACGCTGTATGGTAAGCTGGTCAATCATGTCGGGAAACCGGAGTGCGGATAACGTTGGCAAAGATAGTAAAACCCGATGAAGAAGGGGGTCCCGCAGGCTGTTTAATTTTCTTTTGCAAATTAATTATTTTATTAATAACAAATAAGTTGCGCAAAATGTGAAATGTAAATGAAAATCGCTAATTTTGACCACGGATTACATACTAAACATGACTACAGAATCAAAACCCTACAAGATCAAGGAAAAGACTGAAAAGGAGGCATCGTACCGCAGCCTTATCCGCGCCGAACTGGCCGACGAGCTCTATGACCGCATACTGACCATCATAGTGGCGGAAAAGAAGTACCGTGACCCGGACTATTCGGCCAAGCAGCTGGCTAAGGATTTGGACACAAATCCAAGATATCTGTCGGCCGTCATCAACTCAAGATTCGGAATGAACTATTCCTGTCTGGTGAATGAACTCAGAGTACGTGATGCAGTTCACATGCTCGTTGACAAGCGTTTCGTTGACAAGACAATGGAGGAAATAGGGCTCATGTCAGGTTTCGCGAACCGGCAGTCGTTCTATGCCGCCTTCTACAAGGAAAAGGGGGAGGCGCCTCACAAATACAAGAAACGCCATCAGCAGAACTGACAGACAGCAAACAGAATTGAAAGCCGCAAAATCCGACATCATGACAAAAGACCCGAGAATTCAGGAAATAAAGAGCAGACTCAGGCTCGAAATGAACGGGGTGGCGTCGAAAAGCATGAGGGACAGCGGTATGGCATACGGACTCAACTTCGGAGTGGGTCTGCAGGCTCTTAAGGAAATAGCTGGAGAAACCGTCCCGGACGGGTCTCTGGCTATTGCCTTGTGGAAGGAGAACATCAGGGAATGCAAGATGCTGGCTGCGCTTCTGTATCCGGTACAGGAGTTCCAGCCCGACCTGGCGGACCTGTGGGTTCAGGAAATACAGTGGCCCGACCTGGCGCAGGTATGCAGCATGTACCTGTTCAGCCGCATGAACCAGGCATCGGTCACGGCATTCCGCTGGATTGCTTCCGATGCTGAAATGGTCCGATACTGCGGATTCCTTACCATTTCGCATCTTTTGCGGCAGGGACGTGAGATGTCCCCGAGCTACGTTTCGGAGTTGAAGGACCAGGCGCAGACTGTCATGGCCGAGGGACACCCCCTGGTGGCAATGGCAGCGCGCACCGCAATGGACTGTCTGGACAGCAATGGAAAGGAATGACGCTGTGCTGGAAAAGGCGGAACAGGCCCTGGAGGCTTATCTGCACGGACAGGGCCTGAGGTGTACTCCCGAAAGGAATGCCATTCTCGAAGCCGTATTCATGACCGATGGCAATTTCACCCCTGACATGCTTCTGGAAGAAATGACAGAAAGACAGAATTTCAGGGTGAGCCGTGCCACAGTTTACAACAATTTGACTATTTTTGAGCAGGCAGGGCTGGTAAAGCGTCTGCTGCACGAAGGTAAAATCAAATATACACTGGGATGGCATGAAAATTGTAACGTCAGTCTGGTGTGTTCCGGTTGTGGGCAGGTGACTGAAGTCCAGAACAAGCGCATAGACAAACTGGTACATGAAATGAAACTGCGCCGTTTTCAGATGACGGGCTATTCGCTGCAGATTTTCGGTCTGTGCAGCAAGTGCAGTCAGGCCTTAAGGCGCAGGATGAAACAGAAAAAGAACAGACAAAACAAATAAAGATACTGACTATGGAGAAAATTGATGTCCTTCTGGGACTGCAGTGGGGTGATGAAGGCAAAGGCAAGGTAGTTGACGTACTGACGCCGCGTTATGATGTGGTAGCCCGTTTCCAGGGCGGCCCGAATGCCGGTCACACCCTTATTTTTGACAATAAGAAATTTGTGCTCAAGTCAATCCCTTCGGGTGTATTCCAGGGTGACAAGCAGAACATTATAGGCAACGGTATGGTAATCGATGCAGCGCTGTTCAAGGCCGAGGCATCGGCTCTTGAAGAGGCCGGCATCAATCTCAAGGACCGTCTGCTCATTTCAAAGAAGGCACATCTCATACTGCCTACACACCGTCTGCTTGACAGTGCTATCGAGGCATCGAAGGGCGCCGGCAAGGTCGGCACCACAGGCCGTGGCATAGGACCCACATACACTGACAAGGTAGCCCGTACCGGTGTGCGCATGGGTGACATCCTGCGCCCGGATTTCGAAGAGCGCTATGCCGCCGCCAAGGCAGTCCATGAGCGTACCCTCAAGAGCCTGAACTACGAATATGACCTGACTGAGATTGAGGCCGCATGGCGTGACGGCATCGAGTACCTCAAGCAGTTCAAGTTCATTGACAGCGAACATTATGTCCACAACGCTCTGAGCAGCGGCAAGACAATTCTCTGCGAAGGTGCGCAGGGTACCATGCTTGACATAGATTTCGGCTCATATCCTTTTGTAACCTCATCGAACACCATCTGCGCAGGTGCATGCACCGGTCTGGGCGTAGCTCCAAGTGCCATCGGCCGTGTATATGGAATCATGAAGGCATACTGCACACGTGTGGGCAGCGGTCCTTTCCCGACCGAGCTGTTCGACAAGGACGGTGAGGCAATGTCGGACCGCGGTCAGGAATTCGGTGCTGTAACAGGACGCCGCCGTCGCTGCGGCTGGGTTGACCTTGTCGCTCTGCGTTATGCAGTCCGTCTTAACGGCGTTACAAACCTGATTCTCATGAAGAGCGATGTCCTTGATACCTTTGACACCGTCAAGGCCTGCGTCGCATACCAGCTGCCAGACGGCACGAAGACCGATGAGTTCCCGTTCGACTGCGAAGGCGTCACCCCAATTTACGAGGAACTGCCGGGCTGGAAGACCGATCTTACCGCCCTTCATTGCGAAGATGAATTCCCCGAGGAGTTCAACAACTACATTTCATTCATTGAAGAATATCTGGGAGCTCCGGTTTCCATAGTATCTGTAGGTCCGGACCGTAACCAGACAATTGAAAGATAAGATATGTCGTACTGGGTACTGTTTATAGGGATTGCCATACTTGGCTGGGTTGTTCAGGCCAATCTTGAAAGCAAGTTCAAGAAGTATTCCAAGTGGCCCGCTCCACAGGGTATGACCGGGGCCGATGCCGCACAGCGCATGCTGCATGAAAACGGCATTGACAATGTCAGGATTACCTGTGTGAACGGTCGTCTTACAGACCATTACAATCCTGCCGACAACACTGTAAACCTGAGTCATGACGTGTATTACGGCAACAGCATGACAGCTGTGGCTGTGGCTGCCCACGAATGCGGACATGCCGTACAGCATGCCGTAGGATACGCGCCGGTGAAAATGCGTTCGGCTCTGGTTCCGGTAGTGCAGTTCTCGTCGAAGGTCGTGACATGGGTGCTGCTCATAGGCATTTTGGCAGTGGAGCGTTTTCCCGGCATCATGCTTGCCGGCATCATTCTGTTTGCCATGACGACCCTGTTCAGTTTCGTGACTCTGCCGGTCGAGGTCGATGCCAGCCGCCGCGCACTGCTGTGGATGAGGGATTCGGGCATTGCAACGACACGTCAGGCACAGGAACCCGCACGTGAAGCTTTGAAGGCCGCTGCAAGCACTTATGTGGTAGCCGCTCTCAGCTCACTGGCAACACTTATCTATTATATTCTGATTTTCACCTCAAGAAGAGACTGATGAAACCGTCAATCCCCAAAGGAACCCGTGACTTCTCCCCGTTGGAGATGTCACGCAGAAATTACATATTCGACACCATACGCAGCGTATTCGGCCTGTTCGGCTACCGTCAGATAGAGACTCCGTCAATGGAGAACCTGTCGACCCTTATGGGCAAGTACGGCGAGGAAGGCGACAAGCTGCTGTTCAAGATACAGAATTCGGGCGACTACATGAGCGGTCTGACCGATGAAGAGCTGCTGTCGCGCAACAGCCTGAAACTGGCATCGAAATTCTGTGAAAAGGGTCTGCGCTATGACCTGACCGTTCCGTTTGCACGTTTCGTGGTAATGCACCGCGAGGAACTGCAGTTCCCGTTCAAGCGTTTCCAGATACAGCCCGTATGGCGCGCTGACCGCCCGCAGAAGGGCCGTTACCGTGAGTTCTACCAGTGTGACGCCGATGTTGTGGGTAGCGACTCGCTGCTCTATGAGATTGAGCTCATCCAGATGATAGACATGGTGTTCAGCAAGTTTGGCGTACGTGTAGCCATAAAGTTGAACAACCGCAAGATACTGGCCGGAATTGCCGAGGCCATCGGTCAGGCCGACAAGATGGTCGATATAACCGTTGCCATTGACAAGCTTGACAAGATAGGTCTGGACGGCGTCAATGCCGAACTTGCCGAAAAGGGACTTCCGCAGGAGGCAATAGACAAGCTGCAGCCCATAATAAAGCTGGAAGGCAGCAATGCTCAGAAACTCGATGTCATTGCGGGTGTGCTTGAAGGCAGTGAGACCGGTCTGAAAGGTGTCGGTGAATGCCGTTTCATTCTTGACGGTGCAGAAAAGCTCGGTCTTAAGAATGAACTGGAACTTGACCTGACGCTGGCCCGTGGCCTTAACTACTACACCGGAGCCATTTTCGAAGTCAAGGCTCTTGATGTCGAGATAGGCTCGATAAGCGGTGGCGGCCGCTACGACAACCTTACTGGGATATTCGGTATGCCGGGTGTGAGCGGAGTTGGCATTTCATTCGGTGCTGACCGCATATACGACGTGCTTAACCAGCTGGACCTTTATCCCAAAGAGACAGCAGGCGGCGTAAAGGTGCTGTTCCTGAATCTGGGTCAGGAGGAATCGGCCTTCTCGATGAAACTTGTCACCGGACTGCGCCGTGCAGGAATTGCCGCCGAGCTTTATCCCGACGAGGCGAAGATGAAGAAGCAGATGTCATACGCCAATGCGGGAAACGTTCCGTATGTCGCCATTGTAGGCAGCGATGAACTGGCACAGGAAAAGGTGACTCTCAAGAATATGGAGAGCGGCAACCAGGAACTCATCGATGCTGTAAACCTGAAGGATTACATAAAGTAAGATTCCCGAAGCCGGCTATGGACAGTGAGTTTGACATAAGACAGCAGCAATCGCAGTCGGACCGTGATCTGGACAACGCGTTGAGACCGCTCAGGTTCAGCGACTTTGCCGGACAGTCCAAGATTGTGGAGAATCTGCGCATCTTTGTCCAGGCTGCCCGCCAGCGTGGCGAATCGCTTGACCACACCTTGCTTCACGGCCCTCCCGGACTGGGAAAGACCACACTCAGCAACATAATTGCCAATGAACTTGGGGTGGGCTTCAAGCTGACATCGGGCCCCGTTCTGGACAAGCCGGGCGATTTGGCGGGCATTCTCACTTCGCTTGAGCCGAACGACGTGCTGTTCATTGACGAGATTCACCGTCTTTCGCCAGTTGTCGAAGAATATCTGTATTCGGCAATGGAGGACTACCGCATAGACATAATGATAGACAAGGGTCCGTCGGCCCGGAGCATACAGATAGACCTGAATCCGTTTACGCTGATAGGCGCCACTACAAGAAGCGGTCTGCTTACGGCTCCGTTGCGTGCCAGGTTCGGTATAAACATGCATCTGGAATATTATGATGCCGCTACTCTTGAAAAGATTGTGCTTCGCAGTGCCGGCATCCTGAACATTCCATGTGACAGGGATGCAGCCGCCGAGATTGCCGGCCGAAGCCGCGGGACACCCCGTATCGCCAACGCCCTGCTGCGACGCGTACGTGACTTTGCGCAGGTAAAGGGCTCGGGCCGCATTACGCTTGAAATTGCAAACATTGCCCTTGAGGCTCTCAATATAGACAAGTACGGACTTGACGAAATAGACAACCGCATACTGTGCACCATAATTGACAAGTTCAAGGGTGGGCCGGTCGGTCTGAATACCATAGCGACGGCTCTTGGCGAAGACAGCGGGACCATTGAGGATGTTTATGAACCGTTTCTTATTCAGGAGGGTTTCCTGAAACGTACGCCCAGGGGACGGGAAGTCACTGACCTTGCGTACAGACATCTGGGACGTTCACGTTATGTTTCAGACATACCTGACCTGTTCGGCTGACATGCAAGCGGACAGGTCTTGTGTTTTATAAAATGACGACCGATGAGAAAGTTTCTGAAAAATCTGATTCTGATGACCATTATGACACTGACTTCAATCAACGCCAGCGCTGACAAGTATGAGCGTGCATGGAAACTTGTGGACAAGGACATTGAACAGGATCTTCCTGAGAGTGCAGCTGCAAAGGTGAACGGCATTTTCGACATGGCCGCCTCGGAGCATGACTCGAAACAGATGCTCAAGAGTGCCGTCTATATATCGCGCATAGAAGCCATGACGGTCCGTGACAACCTGACATCGTCAATCGAACTGTTCAACAGCCTTCTTCCCAAGCTGGGCCAAAGCGAATACAAAGCCATCTGCCATGCTTTTCTTGCAAAGTCATACATCCAGTATTGGAACAGGAACAAGTCAAGGGTAGTGTGCAACCTGCCCGAAGACGGCAGCGGCAGTGGCATCCCGCTTGAAAAGCTTACTGCCGGCCAGTTGTGCGATACCATAATGGAGCATCTGCAGCTGTCCATCGACAAGGCCGGCAATGCTCCCGGCAAGTGGTTCGAGGATTTCTTTCCCGGCGGCAACAAGGAGGGCATGAAGCTGCGCCCCACCCTGACCGATTTGCTCCTTGACAATGCCATTACTCCCATATCGGGCCAGCATCTGAACAAGGGCCAGCGCAAACTGTTGCAGGACAGGCGCCTGTATGGGACAGGCAGCGATTTTGTGGCAGCCACCATGGAACTGGAGCCCAATGACCCGGATTTGTGGGAACTGCATGTACTCAATCTGCTTACCGCACGCCATCTGGAGTCGAAGCCTGAAATACGCTCCACCATTGACAGCCGGCGCATGGATGTGCTTGCCGGCATGCTTGATGACATAGGCTACTTGAACAACAGGTGGTCAGAAACCGATTCCGTCTGGGTGGACGGCATGATATATCTGGCCGAAGGATACGGCAAGAAAGTCAGTTTTGCCAGCATTTTCCTGAGCAAGGCGGCCGCACGGATTCAGAGCCTGTCGGACAGGATGACCGATGAACAGGAAATACGGTACACGACTCTTGTCGGCAAACTGTGCAGGAAAGCCATGGAAGTATGGCCCAAGAGCGAAGGCGCATTCGACTGCGCGGGACTGCTTGGTCTCATCGAGGCAAAGGAGGTGAATCTGACCCTGCCGGGAGACCTTATGGCAGGCGGTTCCAATCTTGCACTTTTTGAATACCGGAACGTAGGAACCGTATTCTTCAGGGCCGTTGAGGTGGCCGGCGAAATCAGGGATGCCGCCATTCCGTCGGTACTGGACCAGCTGGCATGCGGCAATGTGGCATCGGAATGGAAAGTGGTCATGGGCAGTCCCAATGACAATGTCAGCCACTATGGCCTGACGGGAATTCCGCCGCTCATGCAGGGTTCGTATTACATTCTGGCATCGACCGGTTCGAATTTCGGAGCCAAGGATGTCATCTCGCTTGCATACACCGAATGCAGGGCACTGGCTTTCGTTCCCATGGAAACGGAGAAGGGCAATATTGAAGGATATTTTGTAAATACAAGAACCGGCAGGCCGGAGCCTGACGTCAAATACACTCTCTGGCAGCTGGATTATGAAGGCAACGGGACAAAGATTGCCAAATACGGATTCGGCGATTCCGATGGCCATATTCTCATTGAGGGCCTTAATGGGGGCAGCTACAACTTTGAACTGAGCCGTGGAACCGATATGGGCAGCAGCCGTGTCCGCGTGAACTATGTCCACGACATGCCGCAGAACGGAACGGTGAGGCTTTATACGGACCGTTACACCTACCGGCCGGGTGACAGCGTACAGTTTGCCGTGGTATATTACAGCGGTCACGGGCTGAACGGAGGCAAGGTCATTGCAGCTGCGCCGGTCACGGTGTCGCTCAGGAATGCGTCGTCAAAGGAAATAGCTGCCGACACCCTTGTCACTGACAGCATGGGAATGGCTGTGGGGAAATTCAGGATTCCTGCTGAGGCCATGCCCGGCCGTTTCAGTCTCCGGGTTACTGCCGGTGAGCAGGGTGAGACCGTAAGCGCATGGAACAGCATCAATGTCGAGAATTTCAACCAGTCAAAGTTCACGGTCGGGTTCGATGCCTTTGACCAGCTGCGTTACCTTGACCGTGAAGTATGTCTGACAGGCAGTGCCGTCACCATGACGGGACAGCCGTTAAGCGGAGCACGGGTTCAGTGGAGCGCCGATCTGGATGACCGTGAAGTCAACGTGTTCATAGCCAGAAACGCCGGTGGCCGGTATGTCAGGCTGGCCGGGGGACAGGATTTCACGACGGCCGACGGCCGTTTCAGCCTTAAGTTTACGGTACCTGAAGACATGATGACCGCCTTTGGCGGATCGGCCCCGGTTATGGTGTCGGTCCGAGTGACTGACTTGAACGGCGAGACCAGGACGGCCGATGCCAATGTGATTGTAGGAAGCGGAAGCCGTGAGATAAGCACTGGTTGCAGCCGTACAGGCATTCTGCCCGATGAAGGCATCGGGATAAAGGTCGGTCTTGTTGACAACGGCCGGAATGTGAAGGGCAGCGTGAAGGTGCTTGCAAGCCCGCTTGAAAATATCAGTGGCCCCGGAATTTCATTGGAAACAGGTTTTGATTCCAATATTCTGTGGCTGAATGGGCGTGAAAGGGGAGAACTGACAGCGAGTGCTGAAAAACAGGAACTTGCAGGGTCTTTCCCAAGGTATTGTCTGAACTTCTCGGCGGGCAGAATGCCGGGCAAGCCTTTGATGGACAGGACGGTAGCCGTCGATGAAAAGGAAAGCACCGTGAAACTGAAACTTGACCGTTCAGGAGAATACAGAATGCGGTTCGAATCGGAGCTGGCCGTGGATTATGAGCTGGACGGCTGTTATCTGCTTGAAAGTGACCGCGAATGGGTTCCTGATGACAGACTTCTGTTTGCACTTGCCGAATCCGATACGGTGAATGTCGGCGATACTGCGGTGATACGCCTTGGCAACAGGTGGAAGGAATCGGTCATACTGTATTCCATTCTTGACCGCATGGGCATGAACAGCTATGGAGCACTTGTCTCCACCGGCAGCCAGATGAAACTGGAGATTCCTGTCACCAGGGCTTTGGAGGGCGGTTTCACTGTCCACCTGTTCTGCATGCTTGACAATCTTTCCGCCTATGAAAACATCCATATTGACGTTCCATACGCCAGTCACACGCTGATTGCCGATGTCAGTCACGGCAGTGACGTTGCCGCCCCGGGCGACGGTATGGTCTGGAACTTCAGGGTGAAGAACAGCGACGGCAGCCCGGCAGCGGCAGGACTGCTGCTTGACATGTACGACAGAGCACTCGATGCATACGGGACGAACCGCTGGCAGTTACAGCCGTGGAGCGGGGTGTATCCGTACGTTTACCCATCTTTCAGTTCAAGGTATTCGCAGCAGTATGACCCGTCGTGGTATTCGGACGGCAAGCCAAAGACATATACCGGCAAGGTGGCTTTGACAGGCGTGCTGCTCGATCCGCTTGCCGGCTATATGCAAGCCATGGAAACGTCAGTCATGCATCTGCGGGGCGCGGCCATGGCAAAGAACAGTGACGCGGCTATGGAAGAGGAGTCCCTGCCGGGTACGGCCGACTCTGAACAGCTGCCTGTTACGGACATCGGTGCCCTGCGTACCGATATGAATCCCACCGGACTCTTTGCATTTGTCCGTACCGATTCGCTTGGCAGTGCTACCGTAAGTTTCCCGGCTCCGCAGCTTTTGACCAGGTGGCGTGTCCAGGCAATAATGTGGTCGGACAGCTTGAGCGTGGGACGTGTCGAATTTGAAAAGGTTACTGCAAAGGACATCATGATTGAGCCTGCTGCCCCGCGTTTTGTGCGTCAGGGTGACAGTATGGATTTCAGTTTCAAGATAATGAACGGCACTGACCGCGATATGGATGTCAGGGCCGGCATGGAATTGAAGGATGCCGTTTCGGGACAGTCCGTCAAGGCTCTGGCCGGCGGGAAGAGCGCATCGGCGGTTACAGTCCATGTACCTGCCCGCGGCAGCGGAATGGCGGTGTTCAGACTGGCTGTGCCGAAGGACGGACTTCAGGCTATGGAATATATTCTGTCGGCTGCAGGCGGCAAATATCAGGATGCCCTGCGCCAGACCGTGCCGGTACTTTCCACCAGAACCCTTGTGACCAGGTCAGTATCGCTGTTCAACAACGGCAACGAGACACGCAGTTTCAGTTTTGATGAATTAAGACAGCCTCTCTCTGCGCAGGCGGCCGACGAGCGTCTGGTTCTGGAATACAGCTCCACACCCATGTGGTATGCAATACAGTGCCTTCCGACACTGATAAAGACCGATGACCCCAGTTCGCTGCGTCTGGCGCACAGCATACTGGGCAGTGCATCGGCCCGTGACATATTGAGGCGTAATCCCGATGTCAGGTCCATGGTGGCCGGGTGGGCGGCACAGCCTGCGGGCGAGTGGCAGTCACGTCTGGAGCGGAATGAGGATCTGACGGCTTCTCTTGTTGAGAATACGCCCTGGTACCTCCAGTCGCAGAACGAAAAAGACCGTCTGCGCAATTTGGGCAAGGCTCTTGATGAAGAACTCGTTGCAGGACAGCTGGACGCTGCCGTTTCCAAACTGACAGCCATGCACATTGACGGTGCCGGCTGGCCGTGGATGGACGGCATGCCTTCGGATGTGCACATCACCATAAGCATACTGGAGTGTCTGGGCCGTCTGCAGGAGAATGGGGCTCTGACATTGGACAGCAGGCTCCGGTCGGCCGTGAGCAGTGCCCTGGCATGGCTGGATGCCCATTTCGCAAAGGAATGTGAAGCCGTGGAGAAGCCTCAGTCCGTCGGTGCCCTGGAAATGTCATATCTGCTGGCAGTACGGCGTTTCGACAGTTTCCGGTATACGGGCAGACGTGACGATGTACACAGGTTCTATATGAATCTGGCGGCCGCCCAGGACACCCGTAACCTCAGTCTTATGGAAAGGGCGCAGCTTGCCCTGGTTCTTGTAAAGACCGATGCAGGGCAGGCAGAGCATGTCGTGCAGACCATGCTGGAACGCTCGGTCCTGGAAGATGAGATGGGCCGATACTGGAAAGACAACAAGTCGGGTTACCGCTGGCAGGATGCTCCTGTCGAGGCTCAGTCCCTGGCCATCGAGGCACTTCTGGCGACAGGCCATGCCGCCGAGGCTTCGGAGTGCTCGCGCTGGCTGCTCAAGCAGCGCCAGACCAGTGACTGGGGTACATCGCCGGCAACGGCTCATGCCGTGGTGGCTCTGCTGGCTGCCGGTGAAGGGCCGGTACAGATGGCCCCTGACATCACGGTCAGCCTTGGACAGCGCAGTTTCAAGGCCGCCGACAACAGCAGCTACGGTTACATGAAGGTTGAACTGCCTGGCAGAGCTCCGGCATCGGCCGCGGACATAAAAGTACAGAGCCAGTCCGATGGCATAAGCTGGGGAGCCGTGTATTATCAGTATTCCGACAATCTGGAGAATGTTACCGCCAGTTCCAACGGCATAGTGCTGGAACGCAGCCTGTGGCGTGTGGCGAGCAATGCCGACGGCGATTTTCTTCAGGATATACGGTCCGGTGCCGCACTCGGTGTCGGTGACCGTGTCCGTGTAAGGCTGGAACTCAGCGTGCCGCGTGCCATGGAATATGTCCGGTTGAGGGATATGTGGGCGGCAGGTCTTGAACCCGAAGATACCGGCGCAGGATGGCGCGGAGGCCGTTTCTTCAGCCGTGGATATTATATGGTTCCGGGCAATTCGGGTATGGATTTCTACTTTGACCGTCTTGAACAGGGCAAGGTCATGCTGGAATACGACATGTATGTGCAGAAGTCCGGTGCCTTCCAGGCCGGAAACGCCGAGGTGCAGTGCATGTACTCGCCCGATATGCGTTCCGGCACGGCATCGCAGACCGTTATTGTAAACAAATAAGACAAACGATATGGTACTGAACTGGATTTGGATTGCGTTTTTCCTTATAGCGTTTGCGGTTGCCGTCATTCAGCTGTGCATGGGCAATGCACAGGTATTCGGCGACATCATGGACTCCATGTTCGCATCGGCCAAAAACGGTTTTGAAATTTCGCTGGGCCTTACCGGCGTACTGTCCCTGTGGCTCGGCGTAATGAAGATAGGCGAAAAGGGCGGTGTGGTGAACGGCTTTGCGCGTCTGCTCAGTCCGGTGTTCTGCCGTCTGTTCCCGTCGCTTCCAAATAACGACCCCGCCTACGGCCACATATTCATGAACATTGCAGCCAATATGCTGGGACTTGACAATGCGGCGACACCTATGGGACTCAAGGCCATGCAGAGAATGCAGGAGCTCAATGACAGGAAGGATGTGGCATCGGACCCCATGATAATGTTCCTGGTGCTGAACACATCGGGACTCACTCTCATACCTGTAAGTGTGCTGGTATACCGTGCGCAGATGGGTGCCGCCCAGCCTGCCGACGTGTTCATTCCCATACTGCTTGCCACGTTCTTTTCGACCATGGTGGGACTGCTGGTCACCTGTTTCATGCAGAAAATACGCCTGGACAAGGTCCTGATACTGTTCCTGGGAGGACTGAGCGCCGTAGTGGCACTCATCATCTGGGGTTTCAGCCGCCTGCCCGCCGTGAAGATAGGCATTGTCTCGACAAGCGCGGCCAACATCATTCTGATGCTGGTCATTGTGGGTTTCCTGATTGCCGGCATCAGGGCAAGGATAAACGTTTACGAGGCTTTTGTCGAGGGGGCCAAAGACGGCTTCAAGACAGCGGTCTCCATCATTCCGTATCTGATTGCAATACTGGTAGGCATCGGAGCATTCCGTGCCTCGGGTGCCATGGATGCCCTTTGTGACGGCATAGGCTGGCTGGCACGCACCTGCGGACTGGACGACGGCTTTGTGGGAGCCCTGCCCACCGCACTCATGAAACCTCTGTCGGGCGGCGGTGCCCGCGGCCTCATGATTGACGCCATGACCGCATACGGGGCCGATTCGTTTGCCGGCCGTCTGGCATGCCTGTTCCAGGGCTCGACCGACACCACCTTCTATATACTGGCGGTTTATTTTGGCAGTGTGAACATAAAGAATACAAGATATGCGGTAGGCTGTGGCCTGCTGGCAGACCTCGCGGGGATTCTGGCGGCAATCTTCATGGCGTACCTGTTTTTCAGATAGAATATTATGATTGGGTTTGCTGTTGAGAACGTGAAGATGCCGGCCATTGACCGTACAAAGGTCAGAAAATGGCTGAAGGCTGTCGCTTTGGAGCACGATGGCCGTCAGACGGGCAGTCTTAATTACATTTTCTGTGACGATGAGCGCATTCTTCAGGTAAATAACGAGTTCCTGGGACACGATTATTACACCGATATCATTACCTTTGACTACAGCACGCCGAGGACGGTAAGCGGTGACATGTATATAAGTCTGGATACGGTATTGAGCAACAGCAGTTTGTTCAAGACACCGTACGAGAAGGAACTGCTGCGGGTCATTGTGCATGGGGTACTGCATCTGTGCGGCATCAATGACAAGGGGCCGGGCGAAAGGGCGGTAATGGAAATGCATGAGAACCGCGCACTTGACATGTGGTATAACGGAAAATTCTGATTGATATGAAGACAGGTGTTTTTTTTCTGGGGGCGTTCCTTTCTGTGGCATTGGCCGGCGGGTCTCAGACTTACGCACAGACGGGGCGTCAGGATGACAGCCGCCTGATTGGCGAGTGCCGCAGTCTGTTTGCGGCCGGTTCATACGTGCAGGCCGGATTGCTGCTTGACAGGATATCGTCCGGTCAGAGCGTGGCATCGGCTCAGGAAATCGATTATATGGAGGCGGTCATTGCCGCCAACCGCGATATAGTGTCGGCCAAGCCGCTGCTGGCATCGTTCCTTCAGAAATACGAGGGGTCGGCCTATGCGGACCGTATTCTGGCTTATTTCGGTGAGGCATGCATTGCCACAAGTGATTTCGACAAGGCTCTTGACGCTCTTGACGAGTGTGACATGCAGAATCTCATTGAATCGGAAAGTGACAGGGCTGAAATGAATTATGCCATTGCACTGTACCGTTGCGGCCTTACCGAAGAGGCCGATCTGCAGCTGAAACGCTGCAGCGAAAGCTGTCCGGAAGACATGAAGGATGAGTGGCTGTTCTACAAGGCTTATTCCGATTATCAGAACGGCCGGTACGAAGATGCACGGAACATATTCACTCTGTTCCTCGACGGACGGCATCAGGATGAGGCAAGGCTGTATCTGGCCCAGATGGCCATGGAGAGCGGTCAGCAGGCAGCCTTTGACGTGCTTGACATGAAGGGTCTGTCGGAAACCGAAGGAGACAGTGCAGTCAGTCTTGAAGCCCTGCGCCTGCTTGGTGAAAACAGTTTCAGAAACGGTGATTCTCATGCCGCTGCCGACATGCTTCTTGATTATATTGACATAGCCGGGGACAGGGTCCAGCCCCAGGACCGTTATGTGACAGGCCTGGCTCTGTATGAGATGCAGGAATGGGATGCGGTCATTGACTGTCTTGCTCCTGTTTCTGAAGGTGACGGTGAGATGGCACAGAGCGCTGCCTTGTACATGGGCCTGTCAGCTCTTCATAACGGTGACCGTCAGATGGCGCGCATGTCGTTCCAGCGTGCATGGCAGGTTCCGGGGAGGGACGATGTACGCGAGCAGGCGCTGTACAACTACTGCATGCTGCTCTATGAGTCACAGGCTTCACCTTTCGGCGACGAGGTACAGGCCATGGAGGTTTTTCTGAACGATTATCCGAATTCCGTTCATGCCGACAAGGTCATGCAGTGTCTGGCTCACGAATATGAAATCACGAACAACTATGATGCTGCGCTGGCATCGGTTTCCCGCATACGGAAACCCGGCGCCCGGATTCTGGAAGCCAAGCGGGAACTGCTCGTCAGTAAGGCGCTTGATGAGTTCTCTAACGGAAAGTACGCGCAGGCGGCTTCGCTGCTGACCGATGCGGAACAGATAGGCAGGACCGATGAGTCACGTACTGCGGAACTGCTGTTCTGGCGTGCCGAATCATACTACCGTCTGGGTCAGAATGACAAGGCTGAACGCGACTGGAACAGGTGTCTGTCTTCAGGAGCATCGGACGGCCGCACCGTCGCACTGGCCAATTACGGTCTGGGATACATTGCATTCAATCGTGGCTCATACGGCGATGCGGCAAGCAGAATGCAGAAGGCGCTTTCCGTAAGCAGCGGGCTGCAGCCTGAATTCGTGGCCGATGCCAATCTGCGTCTGGCCGATTGCCAGTTGAACCTGAAGCAGTATTCGAATGCTCTTGCCACATACGGAAAGGTGATTGACATGAAAGCTGACGGAAGTGACTATGCACTTGCCAAATGTGCGACGGTGAACGGTCTCATGCAGCGCCATTCTGACAAGATTGCCTGTCTGAAGCGGCTGACAAGCGAATATCCAAAGTCGCAGTATGTGCCTCAGGCTATCTTTGACATGGGAACCGCATATCAGCAGGCAGGAGATTCAAAGAACGCTATTGCCATGTTCCAGCGTGTCGTCCAGTCTTATCCTTCTCTTGATCTGGCCCGCAGGGCATCGGTCGAGACTGCTCTGGCATATTACCGCATGGACGATTATGACAATGCCATAAGGATGTACCGCAATGTAATCGAGAAATATCCTGGCAGCGCCGAAGCACGTACTGCTATGGCGGATCTGCGTTCCATATACATTGAACAGGGCGATGCGGATTCGTTCATAGACTATTCGCAGAAAATGGGCGGTTCGGCTGTCCTGGCTCAGGACCAGCGTGATTCCCTGACTTATGCGGCTGCTGAAAGCATGTACGGCAAGGGCGAGACTGAATCGGCCCTGAAACTGTTCGGCGACTATCTGGACAAGTATCCGGACGGCGCCTTCAAGGCCGATGCACGCTACTATATGGCCCTGGTTTATGAGAAACGGAATGACTATGACAAGGCCATTGACAATTATCTTGAGGCTGCCGGTGTGGCGAACAGCCGCTTTGCAACCGACGCTTTGTCAAATGCCGCCGCGCTGGCTTATTCGGTCGGTGACTGGGAAACGTCGATGGACCTGTACATACGCCTGTACAGAAAGATATCGGACCCGGGACTCAGAGAGACTTGTGCCGAAAGGACCGTGCTGAGTGCAGGCCGGATAGGGGAACATGAGGCTGTGCTGGAGTTTTACGACGCTGCCGTGAGTGGCCGGAAGGATTCACAACAGCTTTCCGACATAAAGTACTTCAAGGCGAAGGCTCTTCTGGCAAAATCTGACAATGGCAGGGAGCTGCAGTCTCTTCTGGAGGATCTTTCACAGAACACACGCACGCAGAACGGTGCCGAATGTGACTATCTGCTCAGCCAGCTTCTGTATGACCGGGGCAGTGCGGACAAGGCTCAGGACAATATCATGGAACTGATGGCCCAGGGCACTCCGCATCTGTACTGGCTGTCGCGCAGCCTTATCCTGCTGAGCGACATTCTCAAGGAGCAGGGAAAGGACACTGAAGCAAGACAGTATCTGCTTTCGCTTCAGGCCAACTATACCGGGAATGACGATATTGCCGACATGATTGAAGAACGTCTTGACAAATGAAAACGATGAAAGGAAATATTGTGCTGGCACTTTGTGCCGTGATAGCGGGTCTCCCTGTGGAGGCACAGCAGACAGGTTGGGAAAGGTCATTGACCATTGAAGGACAGTACAATCCGAATACGGGCAAGGAAAACAAGCTGGCTCCGGCCCCGGAACGCCGGCAGACCGCTTCTTCACAAACCGTCAAGGTGGACTTCCTGACGCAGGAACCTGAACAGGCAGATTTTGGACACCGTTCCATGAATGTGCTGTCGGAGTCGTCGAATGCCCCGGCATATCCTTCGTTTGACGGATTTGCATCGTTCGGATATGGCCTGCAGAATACCGCCGAGGGAAGTGTGGGACTTATCTGGCGCCTCTCCCCGCGTGACCGCCTTGAGTTCAACGCGGGTCTGGACCAGTACAATTCAAAGACTCTTGACTGGAGGCAGCGTCTTGCCGGTACGCAGGCCGGTCTGTCGTACACGCATTCGTTCGACCGTTTTGACATAGGCGCATCCGGTTCGTTGGATTATTCTTTCCGCAATTTCCGCCGTGCATACATAGGCAGGATTGCCGGAATAGGAGATGACAGTCTTAAACAGCGTTCACTGTATGGCTTTTATGAAATCAGTGCCAGGTCAAAGGCCGATTCAAAAATCCAGTGGACATTCGGTTTCAGTCAGGAAGGTCTGGAACGCCGTGGCCTGACCATCTATGACTGTACTCCAAACAATGACGAGACGGTTTTCAGGGTAGCTGCCAGCGCTTCCATGCCCTTTGATTTCGGAAACATTTCAATAGGCTACCGTCAGAAATCTGTAAACAGGAACTGGTCCGGCATGTACGGCTATGTGTATGACGATTTTTCAACCTTTACTTTTACACCGGAATGGAGCACCTCGATAGGTGAAGTGAAGACAAGCTTTGGCGTCAACTTCGATTTCCGCTCGGCTATGGGTGAAACATTCATGATGTCGCCGGAAGTAAGTGCCGAATATGACATAGACAGCCAGTTCTCCGTGTGGGGCCGTCTGGACGGCGGGCTTGAAGAGCACAGCATGTACAGCCTGTCATCGGTATCGCCGTACTGGTCAGAATACAGACCGATACGTGACGGATATACCCTGGCCCGTCTTGAAGGCGGAATCAGATATACGCTTCCTTCGGTTCTTTCGGCCGGAGCGCGTCTTGGCATACGTTACACCAAGGACGAACTGTTCCAGATAGCGGACACCAAGGGGATTATTGTGACATCGGAACTTCTGCAGGACAATGCGTGCGTTATATGGAGCGGGTTCGATGTGGCCTGGGCCATGAGCGGCCGTTTCGATGCCAAGGCAGCATTGGAACTGTACGGCTGGACAGACATATATGACAGCTATCTGCTTGCCTACAAGCCTGCAGCTGTGGCACGGCTTTTCGGTCATGCCAATGTATATCCGGGCATAGATTTGAGCGTACAGTATAATTGGCAGCGCTTTGCCATGAGTCAGGGCGAACGGCTGAATGCCATCAACGAACTTGAACTGCGTGCAGACTGGCAGATTCTTGATAATCTGTCAGTATATATGAAGGCCGCCAACCTGCTTGGCCACAACTTCGAGTATTGGGCAGGCTATCGTGCCTTGAAGCCCTACGCCCTGCTTGGCGCTACCGTAAAATTCTGAATGGCATCCCCCTGTAATATCGGTCGAACTACCTTGGAATACCGGAGTGATACTCCGATACTCCAAGGCGTAACGCCCAATACTAACCCATTCTATTTTAATGCAGGTAGCATGGCTGCAAAACCGAATGAGGATATTCCGCAACTTTTGAACGATTCACTCCGCAACTTTTGGGTGATTCAATCTACTGTGAAGGAGTTCGATATAGGCTGTCTTAAGTTCTTCGGATAGGAAAGAACACTGAATCTCTCCTTCAAACTTTGGAAGAAGATTCAAATACTTCTTCTTGATTCTGTAGAAAACAATTTCTGGAACGCCACATGTCTTGAATGCTGCGACAAAGTCGGAGTCTTTGATGTTTTTCTTTTTCCCATTGAGACTCAAAGCCATCTCGTCTTTATCTTTTGGATTACTTAAGACTCCACTTAACAGGTCATATGCCGGAGTAAGAACAGGCTCACCTGCAGGAGAATACAAGGAGAAATTCTTTAGATGCATATCGTTGTTCCCAGTAAGCCAGGAGAAAAACACCAGATCCAAAAAATCCACCATATCCAGTTGAGGCTGGACAGAGTATTTCCTGATGGCTTTCCCTATTTGTTCGTATGAACTCCTATACTTATTTTCTGTCTGACGTTCCGTCAGTTGGCACATATCCTCCATCGCAACCTTCTCTCCATTTGCAGTCCTGTCAATACGTTTGGTCAGATAACCGACACTGCCATCTTTCATTCTAATGAGCGTATGCGGTACAGTCTTCAGTTTTGCAATTTCAGCCAGATGCATGGTCAAGTCCTCGTTTTCGGGCAGCATAATAAAACTTTCCGTCTGGGGCTTAAAAATAAAACCTCCCCATAGCCCCACAATAGTAAGTTTTTTGGAGTCTTTGTGCTTATCAAGATTCAAAGATAATTTGGGCTGAACCCCTGTCAATGTAGTTTGGGCTTGAATAACCTGTGCGGCCAGTTTATCCATTTCTTCACGGGTGTAATCCAATGAAGGTGCCGTATCTGTTCCAAAAAACTTCTGGCAACAGGATTTGTGGAAACCAACCTCTCCCGGGCCGAGTTCCCTATAACAGAACAAACACTTACTCATCATTATCCTCTTTTATTGGGGTTACACTTACTGCTCCTATGCAGTCCTTGCAACAAAGAAGCAGAATGGAAAACCGATCAAGTTCGCTGATATCTGTATTTCGAAGGGCGACATCTAAAAGCCAGCCTTCCGGAATGAGCCCGTCGAAAAACGGGAACAGTGATTTAGACTTGTATGGCTTTTCCGATAAAGGAAGAGTCAGGCTGACAGGAAAAGAAGTCGCATCGGCCAAGTAATCCTTATCATAAGTGAACTCATAACCTTCATCTGTTTCTTTCAAGACTCCGGCTGGCTTCCCTTTGTATTCTATTAATGCTTTGTTCATTTCACCTTCTTTTGTGGAACCAGTTCATATTCAAATAAGGCAAATACTTGGGCAACCTTGTCCATACGGACAGTAGCCTTGCCCTGTTCCAATTCGCGAACAAAATTGAGGCCAACGCCTGATTTCATCGCCAAGTCGACCTGCGTTAACCCATGCGCCTTTCGCAGGGATTTCAATGTTGTAGGGATAACGTTTTTACTCATAATTATATCATATCGGATGCAAATATAGCAAATTGATATGAATTACATCATATCAGATGTAATTTCTTCAAAAAAGTCGATATTACATCCCATCGGGTGCAATTGTGGAGGTTGTCTGTTTTTTGCAAAAAACACTTTTGGATATTTTCTGTTTAGTGCAAAAGTTAAGCAATATATCATGTCTATTGAAAGATTAAGACACGTATGTAGGAACAGGCTCACCTGCAGGAGAATACAAGGAGAAATTCTTTGGATTCCTGTATTAGCCGTTTTGTGATTCCGATTTTTTTAACGAACTATTATGTTATTCCAAAGAAGTAAAACGAGCAACACTTAATTCAAACAATGTTATGCCATTATTCAGAAATAATTTTGTTATTTTTGAATAATGGCATTTCTAATATAAGATATCATTTTGTTCATATATGAAACGTTCATTGATTCTCATCGTTATTGTAATAGTGTTTGCCATTTGTTCGTGTAACAATTCATTATGCTATAAGTATGAAGTTCGTGACATTTGCATAGATTCAATACATTCTTCAGTATTAGAAGGAAATCCGGTTGATTTCTATATGGAGGGGGTTCGTCATATTTATTCTGTGGATTCGTTCATTGTTGTCCATCGTGAATATGACAACTATTATTACAATGTCTATAGTACTAATCTGGATTCTATCATAAGTTTTGGAACTAAAGGTAGAAGCAGAAATGAATTTTTATCTCGGCCTATAAATTCAACAAAACAAATCTATAATAGAGATGGTGATGCCATTATGCCTGTAATGGATAATGGAATATGTAAAGAAATCAACATTACAGAAACAATAAAAAAGGGTTCGACTATTGTTGATGGTTCTTTTCAAAGCATTCCAGACGACGTGGCTTCTGCAGTCAAGATTGGCAAAAACAATGAGCAACTCATATATTCATATGCCAGAGAAGATGACATGTACAGGAACCGCATTATACTACCCAAACTTTATTATATAGATGAGAAAGGAAAGGATAAAGAATACAAGGTATTTGAAAGAGGACTTAAATGCCCAAATCCAAATCAAATGCCCGTTTTCTATTATAGGGGAGTATTAAGGAAACAACCAGAGGGAAATATTGTCGCAATGCCCATGGGGTATATGAATTATATTATACTCTTTAATACCCGAAAATGTCAACAGTCAGCATTGCATATTTATGGTACTGGCACTTTTGAGGATGGTATTCCTGATGTTGATCCGGCAAATACATTACGTTGTTTTGGAGATGATGCAATCATCCTTCCGGATAAACTGATTGTACAGTATTTTGGAGATTATTACAAAATGATAGAACAAGATCCCGATTATTGCGGACGCCTGCTGGCGTTTAATTGGGATGGAGAATTATTGAACTCATATATTCTGCACAACTATATAAATGAATTTGCATATTTCAGAGATAAAAAGATTTTATACGGGGCTAATACATTTGCGGAAAAAATATATACTTTTTATTTTGACGAATAATTTTGAAGCGAATATTCTTTCTTGTGAAAATTTTGCATCGGAAAGTAGGCATACATTCAAACACACGCAGATGCAACCTATTGTAGTTGCAATACGCTCAGTTGTAATAATTTGCTTCTGCATCTGCGTGTACGTGATTTTGTCACACATTCTCCAAAAGCTACCGTTTTTCCAATATACGGACGGGATTATTTTAGGGGGATTCAGTCTATTATGCGCCTAGAGATCTCACCCGTTATAATGCCCAGCCTAGAGATAGACCTATACCAGAAAATTGGCTAAAAGTAGTCAAGTCCTGAAAGAAATTCGTTATATCCTTTTGCCAGAAGATTGAAAATGTGAAACCTTTAACTGAATTGTATAATATACCGACTTCAGCAGCCAACTGAAAATGATTTGCTTCGTTATCGTCTAAATATGAGGAAGATTTCTTTTCGGTTGTGTTTTTGTATGGATCTTGGTAATAGAGCGTTTCTCCGTCTATCAAGTTATACTTGCTAACAACCCCGACGTATGGCATAAAACAGTTCTCATTAGAGGTGTTATGATATAGGAATCTAAACGGAAGTTCACAAGAAAAAATAGAAGTTTTTGAAGAAGATGCGTTTGAGATGTCAGTATGGTTTTCGTATGTTGATGTATTGAGACCAATACTTAGGCCATAATCCATTACAAATTGTGTACGTTTTGACACATGCCTGCGCATATATGATAATGAATACTTGGAGAATATATTACCGTTTAGACTATTAGATAAGAATGATGTTTCAATGAAATTATTGCCATGCTTTGACTTACTGTAATCATTAATACGCTTATTGGTCATTCTCTTGTTATAGTCTGTTTGCGACTCGATGTTTCCAAGCAGATAATTGCCATTGTCGGAAACAATTACTTTTACCGAAGACTCTGTAAAATTGTAATCCACTCCCTTCTGCTGAACGGTAACTACCGAACCATTTTTGCTGATCAATTTTCCCCGGGTAGCTAAACCATTATTCAGAACGACTGTAACGGAGTCTGTTGATGCAAATGCGTTCGAAATTGGCGACAATAGAATGAAAATAGCGAATCTAGTTAAAATAGAACAATATCTCATACTTTTAGAATGAATTGTCTGTTTGATTTGAAGACTGTTTCATTTGTCTTATGACGTCTGACATCACAGCTTTTACAACTTCATGAGAATCTTCTTCTTAAGCATAATTTGACTTTTTCGTTAGTCTTCAAATGCGAATTTATGACTTTATTGGCGAAGATGGGTCGTTTAATCTTGAAAATGTGTCATTCCCAGTTACAGTGGTATTCAGTTATGTGGGCTATTATGCTCAAGCCCACACATATTACGCTAATCCCGTGGGACTGACAATTGGACTCCAAGCAAATGATGATTTGCCAGAAGTCGTGGTAACGGATAAAAATGAGCGCTAAGAAAACCTGCGCTACTTCAGGAAGTTGTTTTTGGGCGATGACCGATATGGCGAACATGCAACGATTAGGAATGAGGATGTACTATTTTTTGAAAAAGAGTGTTACAACAGAAAAGTCGTTATTAATGCAATGGGAACCGAAATAGATCAGGAGGTAGTTCTTTTCAAGGCATCAGCTAGTGAACCTCTGAAAATAGATTTGCCGTTATTGGGATATGAGTTATATGTTGATTTAGTGACTTTTGAGGATGAGGAGGTTTTAGATCAACCAGAGTTGAGCATTTTATTACATGCCATACAAAACGGAGAAGAAGGCAAAGAATAAGCGAATTGAGAAGAACCGAAGGGAAATATTTTACAATTCAGGTCACCACTTTCTCAGGTCAGTGTATCGGAATGAAGTCGAAGAGAATGGTTATATCGTATGCGCCGCTGAGCCTAGTAAGACATCTATTTTCAGAAGCTAAACGGATTACCTCGTAATATGAAGGATGTTCGCAAGTTTAATTTCCCGTCATCGATATCAGGAATATGTTTTATGTCGGACACTTGTTGTTTTAATAAAGATGGTATTGTGTCTGACAATAACATTCGTTTTATGGGTGATATGTCCGAAAAAAAGAATTGCTTCATCTCTGCCGTGTGACTTTACAGTCGAAGATGAATGATAGGCAAATTGATTTTTTACATAATTCGATACAGTGCAGTATTACAAAGTCAGGTTGACGATTAATAGTCCGTGTAGGGCTGGACATGCAGGGCGAGTTCCACAAATTTGTGTATATGACAATTCTTGGGGGTGATGCCTTTATTCCTTTAGGGGTTGAGGGACGGGCATTAAAGAAATAATGTATATTTGCGACCGGCGTAACGAATTGAGTTTGCCATGAGAAACATATATACCAGTTAAGAAGTTTTATGAGAATACCAATTCTAACCTCTTTTGTCGCTTTGGCCCTGGCATGCCTTCCGGCCCAAGCGAAGATAGTCCTCACTATGGAGGATGTGGTGAGTCTGGCACAGGACCATTCAATTGCTGCCATGACCGGCCGCAACATGTTTGCATCGGCCTATTGGAACTACCGTTCGTTCAGGGCCGAGATGCTTCCCTCGCTTAATCTGAGCGCCAGTCTGGGCAACTTTAACCGTTCGCTTGAGCTGTTGCAGGACTACAATACCGGTGCAAAGAGTTACCGTTCCATTTACAATCTGTCAAACGATGCCACCCTGTATTTCAGCCAGAACATTCCATGGACTGGCGGTACGGTGTCACTTTCAACTTCGCTGAGCCGGCTGGACCAGTACAGTCCGGAGCGCCTGACAACCTATTATACTCAGCCTGTATATTTGAGTTACGCCCAGTCTCTGTGGGGCTACAACCGCTTCAAGTGGAGCCGTAAGACCGAACCCAAACAGTATGAGGCTGCCAAGCGCGAATACATTGAGAGCATGGAGCAGGTGTGCCAGACGGCTGTGATGTACTTTTGGAATTATGCATCGGTCCTTGAGGACTATGAGCGTGCACAGAAGAGTTTTGAAGACAGCAAGCGTCTGTTTGCCGCTGCGAAGACACGTTTTGATATGGGCACCATTACCCGTGACCAGCTTATGCAGGTCGAGGTCAGCATGCTGGGCGATTCTCTCAGCCTGAATACCTGCGTGGTGAATATGCGCAGCTCGCTTAACCGTCTGTGTTCGTACATAGGCTGCCAGGAGGATACGGAACTGGAACTTGAAATAGAGTATGACATTCCCGATATTACGCTTGATTACAATGATGTGCTGGAACGTGCGTTGGACAATTCATCGTTCAGGCTCAATCAGGAAATCCAGTATATTCAGACCGAGCAGAGCGTTGCCCAGGCCAAAGCTAACCGTGGAGTGCAGGCATCGGTCAATGCAAGGCTGGGTATGTCGGGGTCGGCAAACCGCTTCCACGAGACGTTTGTGGAGCTGAAGGACCAGGAGGTCGTGGGTCTGTCACTTAACGTTCCCATTCTTGACTGGGGTCAGGCACGGGGACGTCTGCGTATGGCCGAGGCTCAGGCCGAGACTACCCGCAACCAGCTTGAGCAGAGTATGATTGATTTCCGTCAGAATCTGATTAACCAGGTTATGGAATTCAACAACCAGCACGGCCAGTGCGAGATTTCACGACGTGCGGCTGCTTTGGCCGAGGAGAGCTACGAACTTGCCTTGCAGAACTTTGGCAGCGGCAGTATGACGGTTACCCAGCTTGACCAGCTCAAGGAGAAGCGTGACAATGCGCTGAGTTCGTATGTGGCCAATGTGGCCAGTTACTGGAACCAGTACTTCGGCATTCGCAGGGCCACGCTTTATGATTATCTTACCGGCACCGACATTGATGCCGAATTCGAAAACCTTATTAAATGATGCTTATATGAAAAAACACGTTGTTTGTGGAGTGGCTATATCGGTTCTCATGTTGGCGGTATGCGCTTGTGGAGCCGGAAAGGAACAGCAGGGTAAGACCGATGAGGAGATGGCTCGTGGCAGCTACAATGCTGAATCGACTTATGTCGATGTGATGCCTCTGGAGCGTACGGTTTTCAATAAGCAGATTGTATGCAACGGTAAGCTGGAGGCTTGCAGCAAGGTTCCAGTCCAGTTTGCGGTGCAGGGTACTATAGCCCGGATCAATGTCCGTGACGGCCAGAAGGTTCAGAAGGGCCAGGTGCTGGCAAGTCTGGACAAGGAACAGCCTTTGCGTCAGTTGAAGCAGGCACGTCTGGCTTTTGACAAGGCCGAGATGTCTCTTGCTGACCGTCTGCTTGATTACGGCTATGCTCTTGACGATACTGCACGCATTCCGGCCGACCAGAAACGTGTCATCTATATAAACACGGGTTTCATTGATGCACAGATGGCGCTTGAGAATGCGGAACGCACATACAGGGAGTGTGACCTTACGGCTCCTTTTGACGGCAAGGTGGCAAGCATGAAGGCCCAGGCCTACGAACAGGCAGGCCAGCTTTGCACGCTTATTGACGACAGCCGTTATCTGGTACGTTTCAGTGTGCTTGAAACCGAATACAAGTTTGTGAAGGCGGGTCAGCAGGTGCTGGTTTCTCCTTTTATGGACAGTGACATTACTTTGAAGGGCCAGATTGTTTCAATCAACCCCACGGTTGACGTGAACGGTCAGATTGCAGTCACTGCACAGGTACCGGGCCACGATGCCCTTATGGACGGCATGAACGTGCGCATTACGGTCGAGAATGCCGTTCCGGACCAGCTTGTGGTTCCCAAGAGCGCGGTTGTGATTCGTGACAACATGGAGGTGCTGTTCCGTTACGTTGACGGCAAGAGTCTCTGGACGTACGTGAATGTGCTCATGTCAAATACTACACAGCATGCAGTCGAGGCCAACAAGGACCGTGGGGCCGATTTGAACGAGGGCGACCTGATTATTACCAGCGGTAATCTGAATCTGGGCGATGACGCGCCTGTTGTAATGATGTAGCGGTCATGTTCAAGGGACTGATAAATAGGCCCATAGCGGTGACAATGGTTCTTATTGCCGTTATGGTGCTGGGCGTGGCGGCCATTAGAAAACTGCCGGTATCGCTGGTTCCGGACGTTGACGTGCCCCAGATTACGGTGCAGGTAAGCAGCCCTGACCGCAGTGCGCGTGAACTGAACGAGATTCTGCTTTCTCCGCTAAGGTCTCAGCTGGTGCAGACTCCCAGCTTGCAGGACATTACCTGCACGGCTAAGGACGGCAGCGGCCTTATCCAGATGATTTTCGAGTACGGCACCGATGCCGACCGTCTGTTCATTGACGTGAATGAGCGTGTTGACCGTGCCATGAGCGGATGGCCTCAGGAAGAGGAGCGCCCCATCATTGCAAGGGCCAGCGCTACCGACATTCCGGCTTTCTTCATCAATGTTTCGTTAAGGGACGGGAGGAAGAGTTTCCTAGAGATGAGTGACTTTACCCGTCAGGTTATTGTACGCAGGCTGGAACAGCTGCCTCAGGTGGCTATGGCCGACATATCGGGCCAGGTGTTCCCTCAGCTGCTCATAATTCCCGATATGGAGAAGCTGCGTGCTTTGGGGGCCGATGAGAATACGCTCAGTCAGGCCATTATGGGCACTAATGTGCGTCTGGGCAGTCTGTCCATCCGTGACGGCGAGTACCGCTTTGACGTGCGTTTTGAGAATACCGTGATGACGCGTCAGGATGTTGAGGACGTGTATGTGAAGCTTTCGGACCGTGTGTATCAGATTAAGGATCTGGCACAGGTGGTTGAACAGCAGCAGAAGGTCAAGGGCATGATTACGGCTCAAGGCAAGCAGTGCGTGACGCTGGCCGTGATAAAGCGCAATGACGCACGGATGGCCGACCTGAGAGACGGCATATCGGAACTGGTAAAGGCTTTTGAGAAGGATTACCCCGAGATGCAGTTCCAGCTTACGCGTGACCAGACGGAGCTGTTGGACTACTCCATAAGCAACATGGTGCAGAACCTGCTTTTCGGCGCCCTGTTTGCGTGTCTCATAATTTTCTTCTTCATGCAGGACTTCAAGAGTCCGCTGCTGGTGGTCATTACCATTCCGACGGCCATTATCCTGTCGTTCCTGTTCTTCCATGTGCTGAAGATTTCAATCAACATAATTTCGCTGTCGGGCCTGGTAATGGGTCTTGGCATGATGGTTGACAACTCCATCATTACCATTGACAACATTACGCAGCGTTGGCAGAAGGGCGAGTCTTTGGCCGATGCCTGTGTGTATGGCACGCAGGAGGTGTTCACGCCCATGCTCAGTTCGGTTCTTACCACCTGTGCCATTTTCATTCCGCTTATTTTCATGAGCGGCATTGCAGGTGCGCTGTTCTATGACGAGGCTATGGCGGTTACCATTACGCTGTTTTCGGCCCTGTTGGTATCGGTTCTTGTCATTCCGGTGTTCTACTACCGTTTCTACCGTAATCAGGCTTGCTTTACCCCGAACCGCTTCATTGAGAAGATTGGCGTGGGTAACATGACTGTGGGCTATGAGCGTCTGTTGAAGTGGTTCTTCCGTCACAGAGGCGTGGTGTGGGGCATTTTCGCTGCAGCTTTGGTGCTGACAGGCGTGCTGTTTGCCGGCCTGGACAAGAAGAAGCTGCCTGTCATGTCACACAGCGACACGCTGGTCAGCATTGAGTGGAACGAGCGTATCCCCCTTACCGAGAACAACAGGCGTTGTGAGCAGATTGTGGCCCAGTTCCCCGGGATGGTCCAGCAGTATACCTGCATGACGGGTGCACAGCAGTTTGTGCTGTCACACACCAGAGAGACGGGCATATCGGAAGCTATCATTTACATGAAGGCCGGCAGCACACGCCAAATTGATGAGATTGAGGGTGGCGTTGGGCAGTTCATCAGGACCAACTGGCCCGATGCAACGTACGGCTATCAGGCAAGCGGCAACATTTTTGACATGCTGTTCTCCGAGAAGGAGGCGCCTCTTGTGGCCCGACTCAAAAAGGCTGACGGCTCGACGCCTGACCCTGCCCAGTTGGGAGGTCTTTTGTCCAAGATTGGCGAGGCTCTGCCCGGCATTGAGATTCAGCCGGTTGAATGGAACGAATATATTGAACTGATTGCCGATCCGGAGCAGCTGGCCATGTACGATGTAGGCTTTGGACAGATTCTGGGCTATCTGCAGAATTCAATGAATGACAACTCGGTGATAAGGATTTCACGAGGCGACATTTCAATGCCTGTGGTGATTGGCGTTGGAGAGAAGCAGGCTCGAGACCTTATTCAGGGCAGCTATCTGAATACGCCGGGTGGGCGTGTGCCTCTTGAAACGCTGCTCAAGGAGACCCGCAACCGTGACCTGAAATCAATTTCGTCGGGTATTGACGGCGAGTTCTATCCGCTGGTTCTTGATGTGAAAGGGCGCGATGCACGCAAGGCTATGGAGACCGTCAGCTCAATTGTCCGTGCCGACCATGATTTTGATGTAAGCTATACAGGTTCGTATTTCTCGAACCGCGAGATGATTAAGGAGCTGTGCGGTGTGCTGCTCATTTCCATTCTGCTCCTGTTCTTCATCATGGCAGCCCAGTTTGAGAGTCTTGTGCAGCCTGTCATCATTATGAGCGAACTGGTCATTGACATTTTTGCGGTTCTGGTCACCCTGTTCCTGTTCGGCGAGAGCATTAATCTTATGTCGATGATCGGTCTGGTCGTCATGTGCGGCATTGTCATCAATGACTCCATTCTCAAGGTAGATACCATCAACCGTATGCGCGAAAGCGGATACAGTCTGAAACGGGCCATCATGGAGGCTGGAAACCGTCGTCTCAAAGCCATTCTGATGACATCGCTCACCACCATCCTTGCCATTGCCCCGTTCCTTATCCGCGGCAACATGGGCAGCGATTTGCAGTACCCCATGTCGCTTGCTCTCATTGCAGGTATGATTGCAGGTACTTTTGTAAGTGTGTTCTTCGTTCCAATAGCTTACTATGTCATATACCGCAAAAAGCAATAAGAGCCATGCATTCAGCATAATTCTTATTGTAATTGTGCTTATGCTGGTAGGTGCGGCCTGCATCCCTCTGCTCAATGTGCAGTATCGGCCTGTGTCAAACGACCGGAGCCTGAGTGTGAGCTTCGGTTATGACGCATCGGCCCGTGTCGTGGAGTCCGAGGTGACATCGGTCGTCGAGGGCGCCATGAACACCGTCAGCGGAGTTAGCGACATAAGGGCCACTTCAGGCCAGGGCTGGGGCTATGTGACCGTGACGTTCAAGGACGGGACCGATATGAACACGGCGCGTTTCGAGGTGGCCACGCGCCTCAGGCAGATTCGCAGCAAGCTGCCTGCCGGTGTGCTCCCTGCGTTCGGCGGCTCGGTTGGCGGTCGTGGCGGCGGCTCCGACATGATTCTGTCTTATACCATCAATGCCGATATGCCGGCATCGGAGATTGTGCGCTATGCCGAGGAGCATCTGGTCACTCCGCTCTCGCGCATTGACGGCGTATATAATGTGAGCACTTCGGGGGCCATGCCGTTCGAGTGGGTGCTGACGTTCGATCCGGCATCATTGGGCGCGGTAGGGCTGTCTCCGTCCGATCTTGTATCGGCTCTGGGCAACTATTACCAGAACAGTATTGCCGGCACCCGGATTGTGGAAAACAACATGATGCTGGTGCGTGTCAGGTCAAAGGACCTGAAAGGCGAACTGGAGCGTATTCCAATTCGCAAGGTTGGAGGCCGTCTGTACTACATGGGCGATTTCGCTACGGTGAAATATCACGAACAGACACCATATTCGTACAACCGCATTAACGGTCTGAACACCATCGACCTTTACGTTGAAGCGCAGAACGGAATCAACACGCTTACAGTGACCGATGCCGTCAAGCAGCGCATGGCGGAGCTTGAAGAGTCTTTCCCCGAGAACTTTGCCATCCAGCTCAGATATGACGCATCGGAGAACCTGAACAATGAAATCCAGAAGATCTTCTGGCGTGCCGTCATGGCATTGGCAATACTGCTGCTTTTTGTGCTTGCGGTAAGCCGGAACTTCCGCTATATGCTGGTAATAGGGCTGACAATTGCTGCCAACCTGCTTATTGCATTCATTTTCTATGTGCTGTTCGGGATAGACATAGAACTGTATTCGATGGCTGGCATAACGGTGTCGCTGGGCATTATAATCGATACGGCCATAGTCATTGCCGACCATTACAGCTATTACGGCAACCGCAAGGTAATGGCATCGATAGCCGGAGCCCTGCTCACTACCATTGCAGCGCTTCTGCTCATTTTCTTCCTGCCCGAACAGGCCCGTGCCAACCTTACTGACTTTATCTGGGTTATTGTCATTAACCTGACCCTGTCCATGATAATTGCGTTCCTGTTCGTTCCTGCCCTTTTGGAAAAGGTTCATCTTGAAAACAAAGGCGTTGTCAAGAACAGCATGAAGCGCATGCGCAGGCTTGTGGGTACTGCCGGCCGATATACCCGTGTCACTGGGTGGGGGCGCCGTCACCGCTGGGCCTATATCGTGGCCATTGTGCTGGTGTTCGGCATTCCTTTGCACCTGCTGCCCGAATCGGTCAGCCACAAGAATGCGGACAAAGAAAAGGACCGGTTAAAGGGCGGTCTGGTGGGACTGTACAACAGCACGATAGGAAGCAACTGGTACCAGAAATTCAGACCGCTCATTGAGTATCCGCTTGGCGGAGTGTTCCACATTTATCAAAAACACAGTTCAGACGGTTTCAACATGGGGCACCGTGATGAGGAACCGCGTGAGGTGGTGCTTAATGTTTATGCCAACATGGCCGAGGGAATGACGGTCCAGCAGCTCAACGATGTTGTGGTCGAGATGGAGAACTGGCTCCAGCAGTTTGATGAGATAAGCATGTTCCGCACAAGTCTTGGCGGCACATCGGGCAGTATTGAAATACATTTCAAGGACGAGTTCCAGCATACCCGTTTCCCGTATGAACTGAAGCAGCGTCTTTGGGCAAAGGCCATCCGGTATGGCGGAGCCACCTGGGGCATACCGGCTCTTGATGAAAACGACCAGTACCTGTCAAACAGTGTCTATCGTACCAGCTGGTCCAATACCATTGATCTGTACGGTTACAGTTATGATTTGCTGTACCGGTATGCCGAAGACCTTATTGACTCGCTCAAGACCAACCGCCGGATACCTGATGCGGGCTTTTCGGCCGGTTACAATTCATATGTGGACAACGAGTTACGCCTCAACTTTAACCGTGAGAAGATTGTCCGGTCAGGCATTAATGTCGGCAGGTACTACTCATATCTTGTGGAGCAGCTTTACAACGGTCAGATAGGCCAGGTGTTCGATGGCGAGAAGAATGTGCCGGTGCGTCTGTGTTCCAGCCAGACCGATTACTATGACTTGTGGCACATCCGCAATGACATGGTTGACATTGACGGTGTCCAGACCAGGTTGAGCGATGTGGGCTCCATTGAGAAACGGCGTACCGGAATGGACATAGAGCGGCAGAATCAGGAATATGTGATATCGGTCGGGTATGATTTCATAGGGTCATATGACATTCAGATGGAGTTTATATATGACCAGATTGGAAGGCTGGAAAAGGTTCTGCCTATGGGCTTCAGAGTAGACAGCAACCATTATTATTACGGTTGGAACGAGCAGAAGCAGAAGTCAGTGCTCATTGTGGTGGTCATCCTGATAATATTCATGATATGTGCCACAATGTTCGAGTCGTTGCTGCAACCTCTGTCCATAATAGTGCTTATCCCTGTCAGCTTTATCGGCATGTTCCTGGCCTACACCATATTGAAAATACCGTTCGGCCAGGGTGCCTTTGCCGCCATGATCATGCTTTGCGGCATTACGGTGAATGCTGGCATATACCTGACAGCCGAGTACAGGACAATATGCGCTGCAAGCGGGCGTTCCGGCCTGCGGCAGTATGTGAAGGCTTATAACCGGAAGATTGTGCCTACGCTGCTCACCATTCTGAGTACCGTGCTGGGCCTGATTCCGTTCCTGTTCGACGGCCGTGACGACATGTTCTGGTTCAGCTTTGCCGTGGGTGTCATGAGCGGCATGCTGTTCTCGGTACTGGCAATTGTATATGTGTTGCCGGTGTTCTTCCCGTTAAAGGGCAATAGTCGTTCCGGTCAGGGTGTCCAGCGATGATGCCTTGGTGATGAGTACCGATGCGACACCGGCATTCAGGGCGTTGAAGGCGTTCTGAATCTTTGGAATCATGCCGCCCGATATGGTGCCGTCCTCAACCAGACGCGGGAAATCGTAATATGAGAGGTACGGTATGACGCTGTTGTCATCGTTCTCGTCAAGCATCACGCCCGGCTTTTCAAAGCAGTAGATAAGGGTGACCTTGAAGTACGGGGCAAGAGCCTTTGCGGTTTCGCCGGCTATGGTGTCGGCATTGGTGTTCAGAAGCTGGCCCTTGCCGTCGTGGGTGAGAGGTGCAAGTACCGGAACGATGTCCTGCTCGAGCAGGCTGCTCAGGAACGGTGCGTTGACCTGCTTGGGGTCGCCTACAAATCCGTAGTCAACCTGGCCCGCAGGGCGTTTGTCGGACAGCATGGTGTTGCAGTCGGTTCCGCTCAGGCCTATGGCATTCAGACCGCGTGCCTGCAGCTTGGCCACTATGTTCTTGTTTACCAGGCCTCCATATACCATTGTGACGACATCCAGCATCTGGGCATCGGTTATGCGGCGGCCGTCGACCATCTTGCTCTCAATGCCGAGCCGTGCGGCCATGGCCGTTGCGGAGCGTCCGCCTCCATGAACCAGTATCTTCTTTCCCGGAATTGCCTTGAAGTCGGTGAGCAGACGCTCAAGAGTATCGGGTTCTTCAACTATCTTTCCTCCTACCTTAACTATTACAAGGGTTTCTTTCAATGCCATAATTATTACTTATTGTTCAAATCCAACAGTCTGTTCAGATACTCTATAGTGTCGCTTATCTGGGAGCGTGACTCCAGACGGTCGCCCGGGCAGATGTACTGACACCTGAGGTAACCGGGCTCACGGCGCGCGGTCTCGCTGTCAATGTACCGGTCAAGTGCCGCATCGTCCATCGCTGCAATGAGAGGACGGTTGCTGCGCGCTTCCTTGAGGCGTCTTGACAGGGTTTCGTGCGTACATTTCAAATATACGGTCTGTCCCTGCTGCAGCATGTAGTCCATATTGTCTCCGATAAGCGGCGTGGAACCGCCGGTGGCAATGACCACATTGTCGAATTCACCGACTTCACGCAGCAGGCGTGACTCAATTTCCCTGAACTTGCTTTCGCCCATCTGAGCGAAAATCTGACTGACCGTTTTCATGTAACGGCCCTCGATATACTGGTCCAGGTCTATGAACTCAAGATTGTCGGCCTTGGCCATGGCCCTTCCCAGTGTGGTCTTTCCGGCTCCCATGAAGCCGGTCAGGAAAATGCGTGTCATTTTCTGGTCTTGAAGATTCTGCGCTTGGGGGCAGAGCCGGTTTTTTCAATCTGCTTGCGTATAAGCTCCTGACACTCTTCGTATGTCAGGCTGGCCGGATCCATGGTCTTGGGAATCTTGTAGTTGCTGCCGTCACTGGCAATGTATGCACCGTAGCGGCCGTTCATGATTTCGGTCTCGGGATGCTCGGGGAACGATTTGATGACCTTCTTGGATTCCGATTCACGCTTGTTCAGAATGAGCTGCACAGCCTCGTCGAGAGTGATGGTGAGCGGGTCGGCGACACCTGTCAGTGAGACGTACATCTTGTCGTGGTGCACGTACGGGCCGAAACGTCCCGTGCCTACGCTTACCTCGGCATCTTCAAACTGTCCCAGCGTGCGCGGCAGACGGAACAGTTCCATGGCCTCTTCGAGCGTTATCGTTTCGAGCGTCTGGCCCTTCTTCATCTGTGCAAAGCGCGGCTTTTCCTCGTCATCGGCACTTCCAATCTGGACAATGGGACCGTAACGGCCAATCTTTACCGATACGGGCTTGCCCGATACGGGATCGGTGCCCAGTACGCGTTCGCCTACCTTATGCTCGTTCTTGATGGTCATGGCACTTTCGACCGACGGGCTGAATGTACCGTAGAAGTCGCTGATTACGCCTTTCCACTGCTTTTCACCGTCGGCAATGTCATCGAACTCCTTCTCGACCTGCGCGGTAAAGTTGTAGTTCATGATTTCGGGGAAGCTGGCCATGAGGAAGTCGTTGACCACCAGGCCTATATCGGTCGGAATGAGTTTTGCCTTCTCTGATCCGTAGGTCTCGGTCAGGGTCTGCGATTCAATGCTGCCGTTTTCAAGGCGTATCATGTCGTAGTTGCGTGTCTTGCCGGCAACGTCTTCACGTACAACGTATTCTCTCTGCTGGATGGTGCCTATTGTAGGCGCGTATGTCGAAGGACGTCCTATGCCAAGTTCTTCGAGCTTGTGTACCAGGGCAGCTTCGTTGTAGCGCTGCGGATGCTGGGTGAAACGCTCCATTGCCGAAATCTGGCTGTATGTAAGTGTGTCTCCCCTGTGCATTTCGGGCAGACGCTGGGTCTCCTCCTGGCTTTCGCTGTCTTCATCGCGGGTTTCGCGATACACTTTAAGGAAACCGTCAAACTTTACGGTTTCGCCGGTTACGTTGAATTCGCCGTCAAAGGCGGGCGAGGTGATGCTTACGGTGGTTTTCTCCATTTCGCAGTCGGCCATCTGCGAGGCTATGGTGCGCTTCCATATAAGTTCGTACAGTCTCTTTTCAGGGGCCGTGCCTTCAATGGTCTGGTTGTCCATGTATGTAGGACGTATGGCTTCGTGGGCTTCCTGGGCTCCCTTGGCCTTCTGGGTGAACTGGCGGGTCTTTACATACTGCTCGCCCATGCCTTCGGTTATGGCCTTGCGGCATGAGTCAAGGCAGAGGGTTGACAGGTTCACGCTGTCGGTTCTCATGTAAGTAATCTTACCCGATTCATACAGACGCTGCGCAAGCATCATGGTCTGCATTACCGTGAAGCCGAACTTGCGGGTGGCCTCCTGCTGCATGGTCGATGTGGTGAAAGGAGGTGCCGGTGCCTTCTTCAACGGCTTGGTGCTGATGTCGCTTACACGGAAAGCGGCGTCTTTGCACTTCTCGAGGAACGCCATGGCCTGCTCACGGGTCTTGAATCGGCCGTTGTAATCGGCCTTGACCTCCTGCTTGCCGTCCAGCTTGAATATTCCGACTACGCGGTATGAGACTTCAGACTTGAAGTTCTGGACTTCACGTTCGCGCTCCACAATGAGTCTTACTGCAACAGACTGTACGCGGCCGGCCGAAAGCGACGGCTTGACTTTGCGCCACAGAATGGGAGACAGCTTGAAACCTACAATGCGGTCAAGCACGCGGCGTGCCTGCTGGGCATATACAAGGTTTATGTCAATGTCGCGCGGGGTTTCTATGGCGTGCAGGATTGCGTTCTTGGTGATTTCGTGGAACACAATGCGCTTGGTGTTTTCGGGCTTCAGGCCCAGAGTGTCGTAAAGGTGCCAGCTGATGGCCTCTCCCTCGCGGTCCTCATCGGATGCCAGCCACACCATTTCGGCGTTCTGTGCTGCAGCCTTCAGCTCGCTTACCACCTTCTTCTTGTCGGTCGGTATCTCGTATATCGGTTCGAATGTGTCGATATTGATGCTGAGGTCCTTTTTCTTCAAGTCGCAAATGTGTCCGTAACTGGACATCACTTTGTAATCGGCACCTAAAAACTTCTCGATTGTCTTGGCTTTGGCCGGAGACTCAACAATTACAAGGTTCTTCTGCATATATAGGGTATTGCTTTTTCTTACGGGGTGCAAAAGTAGTCAAAAAGTCATTTGGCCCTACCTTATTTATATTAAAATAATATACGGCCGTTCAAGTGTAGGATTTTTTTGGCTATTTTTGAACCATTATGAGAAAGATTGCAGCGTTTCTGTTGATGGCTCTTCCTTTTACGGGAATTCATGCCGAGAGTAAAAGTATTGTCATATCGCCCAACAATGCTGTCAGCATCAATGGCGAAAGATGGGAAGGCTGGGGCACCAGTCTGTGCTGGTGGGCGAACCGCATAGGATACTGCGATTCTCTGACGCAGAAAGCTGCCGAGCTTTTCTTTGACAAGGAGAAGGGCCTGGGACTGAACATAATGAGGTACAATGTGGGAGGCGGAGATGACCCTGCGCATAATCACATAACGCGTACCGACAGCGACGTTCCCGGTTGGATGGTGCTGAACGCCAGAGGCAGGCGTGTCTGGAATTATAGGGCCGATGCCCGTCAGCTCAACGTGGTAAAGGCGGCCATGAAGGCAGCCGGACAGGACGCCTGGCTGGAGATATTTTCAAATTCCGCTCCTTATTTCATGACTGTCAGCGGATGTTCGTCAGGCAATTCCAAGGCCGATGAAAACAACCTGAAGGATAGCGAATACGCGAATTTCGCCGAATACATGGCTCATGTGGCGAATTATATGACGCGTACTATGGGCTTGAAGGTCCGCAGCGTGTCACCTATGAACGAACCGAATACCGACTACTGGTCTGCAATGAGCCGCAAGCAGGAAGGCTGTCACTTTGATGCCGGGCAGGCCCAGTCAAGACTGTTGTCGGAAATGTCGAAGGCTCTTCACAGATACGATCTTGACAATCTGATACTTGTGGCCAGCGATGAGACAAACCCCGGCAAACAGATAGAGGAAATCAAGGCTCTTTCTCCTGATGCCCGCGCTGCAATACGCAGGATAAATGTCCATACTTACGGAACGAACGGAATCGTGGAGATGGGACAGATGGCAAAGGACATGAAGATGCCCCTGTGGATGAGTGAAGTTGACGGAAACGGCACTGCCGGTGTGAATGCCGGGGAGATGGCCGCCGGACTCTGGCTGGCCGAAAAGATAATTTCCGACATCGAGTCGTTGAAGCCTTCGGCATGGGTCCTGTGGCAGGTGATTGACACTCATGTTTCAAAAGACGGATTCAACGGCCGCCGCGATTCCGGTCCGTTGCGCACGTCTGGCGGATACTGGGGTACCGCCTGGGCTGACCATGACAGGAATGCCATTGAACTGACCCAGAAGTATTACGTCTTCGGACAGTTCACAAGATACATCCGTCCGGGTGCCACCTTCATAAAATGCCAGACCGGCAAATACAGCGGCTGCAAGGCTCTGGTTGCCCGTGACCGCCGTAATCTCACCATCGTCTGCACAAATTCGTCGGACCGGACAAATGACCTGAGTTTCGACCTCAGCCAGTTCAAACTGAAGGGAACTGCCCGTCAGATCAGAACCTGTGGTTCGATGGCCGATGGGGAGCATTGGGCCGAATCGTCAGTTCCCGTTACTGACGGCTGGCAGCTGAATGTGTCGCTTGTTCCCAATTCAGTCACCACATTCGTCATTCAGTTTGACACCGAGAAGGACAAACTGAAACTTGAAGATGTACATGACGATACCAGGGCCCGCACTCTGTTCTTCAACTCTTTCCGTAATATGTTTCTGCCGAAGAAGTGACAGGTCACGACGGCCTGTCCTGATCAGAAGAACAGAGACCTGGCCTGTTCGGTCATGAAAGGCTCCAGGTCACTGTATGATATTGTGAATTCGGGCATTCCCATGGCGTAGGGAGTTATTTCGTACTGCTGATACATGAATGTCAGCCCTTCCGGACCGGGGCATGGCTGGTATTGCGGCAGAGGAATTATGCTGTCTTCGCCGAATATCAGCAGGTATTCGCCAATATCTTCGGGTTCGACCTGTTCTCCACATTCTAAAAGATAATCGGCAATACCCTTGCGCAGCAGGGGCTGCATGCCTTCGCAGCAGTCGCCTGTCAGGAAATCCATGAACAGGCTGCCGTCTGATTTCAGGAAAGTAAGATATCCGGCACCGCTTATCCCTCCGTGTGCTCCGCCAAGGTAGAAGTAGTTCTGCGAGAGGAACACGCAGTAGTCTGTGGTATCGGCCAGCAGGGAAATTGCCATATCTTCGTCCCACGTCGGAATGTACGACAGCATCTCCTGTTTTTCCTGACTGCTGAGTTCCGGATCTTCCATTATTATGCTGCGGCGCATGCCGTAGTCGTCCTTAGACAGGGCATTCAGACTGTCCTTGGTGCTGATGCACTGTTCAATAAGCTCTTCCGTACTCGAAATGGGTGTAATTGGAATGTCATCTTCATATACCAGCATGCCGTTCAGCTGGTCCGATGCTATCTGGACAAGCTGCTGTCTTATGGTGCGGCTGACATTGTCATTGCCTGCCGGAAGTTGGAAGCTGGCGTTGAAGTTTATGAAACTTGTTGAATCAGAGTAGGTTATATCCTGTACGGACATTTTATTGCCGTTGCCGGAACACGCTGCGGCCATGAACGCCGCAATGATGATTGAATTTATGGTCTTCATAAATGATGCTATAATTCCGGCAAAGCTAAGAATCTGTTTTGAAATGTTCCAATTAATCTTTAATAAAATCTTTTCGGCTGAAGAATCCGTTTGTTTTCAGTCGCGATGGAACCCCATCGCTTCTTCAAATAACCGAATTCTCATCTCGAAAATCTTTCATGAGATTTTTAATCGGACATCCCAGAACTGATTCGAATCTGTTTTGAAATGTTCTATCTTTGAGGCGAAAATCATTAGGATTCTGTCTTGTAATGCGTGTGCGTTATTTGCTGTCAGCTCTGCAGGTTTTGCTGCTTCTGACCTGTTGTCGCAGTGTTCCGGCTCCGGTACAGCTGGAACTGCCTTCACATAACCCGGATTTTACCGTTCTGCATTATACCGGCTTTACAGTAGGCTTTGACTCGAAAAACAAACTGCCGGCATGGGTGGCATATGAGCTTACTGCCGACGAAGTGGCGGCCGATGCCGCTGTTCGCGACGGCAAGTCGTTCAAGGTTGACCGCAATGCAGGCGTTCCCCAAGCCGAGGACAGCGATTACCGCAAGTCCGGATGGTCACGCGGTCACATGGCGCCTGCGGCCGATTTCAAGTGGAGCGAACAGGCAATGACAGAGACTTTCCTGTTTACCAACTGCTGTCCCCAGTTGGACAAGATGAATGGCGGAAGCTGGTCCAAACTGGAGAACCGCGTGCGTCAGTGGGCTGAACAGTATGGCTCGGTGTATGTCGTGACAGGTCCGATAATCGGTGAACATGAGAACGGATACATAGGCCTTAACCATATTCCCGTTCCCGATGCATTCTATAAGGCGGTTATGACACGCAGCGCTTCAGGCGGATACCGGTCTGTGGCATTTGTCATGCATAACTCAGGCGTACCGCAGCCATATCCCGACTGTGCCATGACTGTCGATGAACTGGAGCAGCTGCTGGACATGGATCTGTTCCAGGCACTTCTGGATGAGCAGGAGAATGATGCTGAAAGTCATGTGGACCGTCTGTTCTGGGGAATGCAGAAATAGAGTCTGAAATCTTGTGTATCTTTGCAGATACAATCAAATAAATGGATTATTATGAAAAAAATTGCGTTGATATTGGCGTTTGGCATGATGCTTGCCCCTTGCGTGAAGGCTCAGGACTGCCGGTTGCAGAATGATGAAATAACTTTGAGTTACGGCCGGGTAAGTATTCCTGGCTTTGCCTACACATTCGCTTCGATTTTCACTACGGCTCTTACTTTCGGATACCTGTCTCCTGAGGAATTTCACAGTACGGGCGCTCTGACGGCCGGTTACTGGCATCATTTTTCATCAAGGTTCTCGGTTGGCGGCAATCTGGTCTATGAAAATTTCAGGATGAATTTCAACCAGTATGCAGGCAAGGATGAAAACGGACAGATACTGCGCAAGCCAAGCGACTGGAATAATATGAGTTTTACTTCACTTATGCCGGGTGTCAAGTTCCAGTGGGTGAACCGTGAACATTTCGGCATGTTTACAAAAGCTGATGCAGGAGGTATCTGGTATCACAATCAGAGAATTGACATACAGGCCGATGAAAGCAATCGTGAGACGCACGATGCAGGCAACGATTTCGGATTCGCATTCCAGCTTTCGCTCATAGGCATTGAAGCCGGAAACGGTCACTGGCGCGGCACGACTGAAATAGGTTGGGGTATGGAAGGACTTGTCCAGGCTGGCGTGAAGTATATTTTCTAACGGATTATTTATTGATACGATGAAGAGGCTGTTTTTTTATTTGTTGGCCGGTATTCTTGTTCTTGTTGCCGGCAGTGCATCGGCTCAGACCACGTTCTCTGTCCTTGGCGATTCATATTCCACTTTCAAGGGTTATATGCCTGAGGGCTATGCAAACTATTATCCGGATCACAGTAAGGATGTAAAGTCATTGGAGCAGACATGGTGGAAACTGCTGGAAACGAAGATGGGTTGGAAACTGGACACCAACAATTCCTGGTCAGGTTCGACAATCTGTACTACAGGCTACAGCGGCAATGACTATACCCATGAGGCTTTTGTTACCCGTACCGCTCTTTTGGGCCATCCTGATGTGATTCTGATTCTTGGCGGAACGAACGACGCATGGGCTGACTCACCGATAGGCGAATACAAGTATGATGATATCACGGTAAAGGATCTGAAGTCTTTCCGGCCGGCAATGGCCTGCATGCTGCAGAAACTTGCTGAAAGGTATCCGGAATCAAAGATTGTCTTCATACTGAATTACAATCTGAAGGCCGAGGTCGATGAATCGGTCAATACAATTTGTACCCATTACGGTGTGCCTGTAATTGAATTGGATTCGTTTGATATGGAAAACGGACATCCTACAGTCAAGGGTATGGAGCAGGTTGCCGCTCAGATTGCCGAAGGTCTTGAAGAGATTCTGAAATAAGCCTCGGGTTCCTAAGAAAAACAGCTGCTGATGTTAAGATACGGACCGCTTTCACGCCGGCTGGTCCAGCTGTCGTTGCCGATTCTCATTGAGAATTTCCTGGTAATGACACTGGGTACGGTCGATACCCTTATGCTCAGCAGCCTGTCAGACTACAGCGTTGCGGCTGTGGGTATGGTCAACCAGCTGGTCAATCTGGTTTTCATTATATTTCAGGTCATATCGCTGGGCACCACCATACTGTGCTCACAGTATTTCGGTGCCAGACTGCATGACAAGGTGGTACAGGTTGTAGGCGTGTCGCTTGCATTCAATTTCCTGTGCGGTCTGTTCTTCAGTTCCATACTGTTCTTTTTCGCACCGCAGATACTGGGGCTCATGGGACTGAGGCCGGAACTGATGACCGAGGGCTGTCAGTACATGCGTCTGGTAGGTGCATTTGCGTTTCTTCAGGCAATGTCGCTTGCAGTTTCGGCATCGTTGCGCAGCGCCGGACTGACCAAATATCCAATGATTGTGGCCGGGGTGGTGAACCTGCTTAACATTGTCGGGGACTGGGCGCTCATTTTCGGCCATTTGGGAATGCCTGCCATGGGTGTACGCGGTGCAGCGCTGTCGTCGGTCATCTGCAGGGGCATATCGGTCATCCTGCTGTCCGTCTTTCTATTGCGGAAGCAGATTCCGCGTTTCCCGAAGCGGCTGTTCACGCCGTTCCCGTGGGGTGAGATGGGACGCGTTCTCAAGATAGGCGTGCCGTCGGCCGGAGAACAGATGTCGTACAGCCTTTCGCAGGTGGTAATCACCTATTTCATCAATCTTATGGGTAACGAGCAGCTGGCGGTGCGCAGTTATGTTTCGAACATTGTGATATTCACATTCATGACGGCGCTGTCAATGTCACAGGGAGGATCCATCGAGATAGGCCACCTGATAGGCGAGCACCGCTTCAATGCCGCATACCGTCTTGGCAGGCGCGTGGGCCATCTGTCAATGATAATTACTATGGCCATTGCCATTGGAACAGCCCTGGCCGGACCGCTTGTCTTCGGTTTCCTTTCGGACAATGATGACATAATCCGGCTGGGTTGTGCCGTTCTGTGGGCCGATGTCCTTGTGGAATACGGCCGTGCAATAAACTTCTTCGGCGTGAACTGCCTGCGTGCCGCCGGTGACATTTATTTCCCGGTACTTACCGGCATTGCAGTGTGCTGGACCGTATCGGTGGGTCTCAGCTATCTGTTCGGAATAGCACTGGGCGGCGGCCTGACCGCTCTGTGGATTGCCTTGGGCCTGGATGAACTGACACGAGGCTGCATTTTCCTGCAACGATGGAAAAGCCGCAAGTGGGCTGCCAAGGCTTTTGTCTGAAATGAATTATCTTTGTGCACGAACAATGTCATCTGTCATGAGAAAAAGTACTGCACTGTCGTTGATGCTCATGCTTGCCGTTCCGGCCGTATCGGGCCAGAACAGCCCTTTGATTGACATTCAGGGCGATGTCAAAGTGATAAATGTGGCTGACCTTGGTCTTCCGTCCAGTACGCAGGCATCAAGAGTGCTTGAAGTGCTGCCCGAACTGATGACAAGGCCCGGCGACCGTCTGATTCAGAATTATGACGTGATTGTTGACGGCCTGTCGGCAGGCTACAGCAACGATGCCGTTCTGAGCCAGCTCACCGTTGCCGACATAGAAAGCATAACGGTTTCACAGAACTCCATTGCCAGCTATCAGAGCAACGGACAGAGCGGTTCCATTGAAATCAGCCTGAAGAAAGCGGGGAAGGGACTGTCGGGAAACGGAGCGCTGCGTGTCTCGAATATGTACGGGTCTGAATCCAGCGGGCTGGATTCCCGTCTGTCTGACATAATTCCGAAGATACAGGTTGACTATGTGGCAGACAGATTCCGTCTTCGCGGACTCTCGCTGTATGAACATTACAACCCCATGACTCTGGTCAGGACTACCGGGATTCCGCAGCCTGAAGAGACGGTCAGACAGTACACCGACGAGAAAACCTACAGCACCATGAATGTTGTATGGGGCGAATACGCACCTTCGGCCAGTGACAGACTGAACATGTCGGTCGCCGTCATGGCAGCCGGAGGAAACCGGGACATTGCCGAAACGTCGACATGCACCGAAGACCAGTTCTCGTCACTTGACCGCCGTGGCTGCTCATTTGACCTTACGGCCAATTACAGGCACGTCTTTGATGACGGAAGCATACTGCGTCTGTCGGGACACTACGGTAACGGCCCTCAGAAGATGGAGCTGCGGCAGATGTCAGTCATGTACGGTGACACTGTCAGAAGCATGAGCGTTGCGGGAAAGGCTGAATACGGATATCCGTTCCACCTGCTGGACGAAAGGCTGAATGGCATGGTGTCGGCCGGCGTGAATGCCAATGTCGCCGGTAACGGCAAGCTGCAGACGGACCGCCGTGCAGAGCTGGGAGGCATCGGCCTGAGTGAACTTGAGACCAGGGGACGCACATCGTACATCATGCCGTATGTGACGTTCCGTGCGGCAATGGATGACCTGTCCCTGAGTGGCTATGTGAACTACAGAATGTACCGCAGCCGCATTACCAGAGAACAGGGCCGTTCGTTCAATCTCAGGATGGGGAGTCTTTCCGGTATGGTTGTCTCTGCCTGGGAGTTTGTTCCAGGTCAGAAACTGCGCATAATGTATGACCGCAGCGTCCAGAGTCCGTCGCCTGTACGGACATATCCGTTCCCCGTCTTTGATCCGGAAAATTATGCCTTTGTCCAGGGAAACGGTGCGCTCAGACCCGTCAGGACCGATGAACTGTCGGGCGATTTCATATCGCAGTCTCAGGTGGGCGACAGGCAGATTGTCATCAATATGGGACTCGGGTACATGAAGGTCTCGGATGTCATTGCAGCTAGTCCGCTGACCATATATCAGGGACTGGCAGAATATGACGGCATCACTTATGACAATGCCGGCTCCAACAACATTGCCAAGGTAAATTCCATGTTTCTGCTCAAACAGCGCGGATATACGGCATCGGTCACTGCAAACATGTTCTACAACATAGGTGACCGCAGGAATGCCGCATCGGACCATTACACCTACTGCAATCTGGGCATGAACCAGTCCGTGGAATTCGGTGACGGCTGGGGAACAGGTCTGGGACTCTATTTCAACAGTCCCATATTCATGAGTTCCAGCTCAATGGGAAAACTTGTCCACACGCAGTTTGCCATAAGCAAGGATCTGGACGGTTTCAGTCTTGAGGGAATACTGTCGTGCCCGCTTTCCGGCAAGGTTACCGACCAGAAATATTCCTCAGGCCAGACGATTGACACCGTCTACCCGCTGGTAAAGACCAGCGTCAGCTTTGTGGCCCGCTACTATTTCTGAACGCGGATTTATCGGGTGAGCAGCAGGACTGCACCGCCACCCGGGGCCAGGGTCATTTGAATCTTGTCCTTGCGGGTCAGTGTCATGGCGCTGCTGCTGTAAGTCTCGCGGTTGGTCCTGTAGTGCGTGTCCCCGGCATCCTGAGTCAGCGTGGCGTTCCATTTGCCTCTGCCAAGGAATGACAGGTCAACGTCAATGGTACGTCCCTCCTCGTTCGTGGCGGCTGCCACGAGCCAGTCGCCTTGGGCATTCCGGCGTGCCATGACAATGTATTCCCCGATGCTGCCGTCCAGGGTGCGGCTTTCCTGCCAGGGCTGTTTCTCGGCGCTGAGGAATTCAAGCAGTTCGGGGTACTTCTCATAATATTCCGGAATGTCCGGGATTACGGTTGCGCCCGACCATGTGACAAGTGTGCGTGCAATCTCGGCGCATGCGGTCGATGGCACTTCCTGGTTGTTGTCCTTGCGTGTGGTGCGTCCCTGATGCAGTTCCATGAAGCCGTTGTTCATGTCAATGGGCCCAGCCACCATGTTCACGAAGACCGATGTCACGAACGTCTTGGGCTGGAAAATCTGGCGCCCGTCAAGCTGGGCCTTGCAGTATTCGCGCGTAACGGCGTTCGGCCAAGTGCGCATCTGTCCGTAAGGGTGAACGGGGTAGTCGTGATAATCGACCATGAGGTGATGTTTGGCGCACAGACGGGTTATGTCCTGGGTCTTGCGGTTCTTTTCCTGCGGGTTGCCGTTCATGAATCCGTACTTGACACCGCTGGCACCCCATTCTTCATACTGTGCCAGGGTCTCCTCGATGGGATAGTTCGTTCCGGCCACGTCGTTCAGATAAAGCCAGACACCGACACCCTTCTCCTTGCCGTACCGGATGATGCGCTGTACGTCGCGTGCCTTGTCGCCCTTTGTGGGGTCCGAGTCCTTTTCAAATTCCGGACCGTACCAGTTGGCGTCAAGCACCAGATTGCTGAAACCATGCTCTGCTGCGAAGTCTATCATCCTGACCCACGAGGGGTAGTCCATCCTGTACAGGTATCCGTCAGCGGGTGAAACGGCACCGTCAATGCGCCAGTCCCACAGATCGACACCTGGTTTTACCCAGCTGAAGTCGCCTTCGGCATCGGGGTTGAGAAGTTCCAGCAGGTGTGAGTCAACCAGATCTCCGGGTGTTTTTCCCACCATAAGCACACGCCAGGCTCCCACGAATTCGCCCTTGAAGCCCGATATCCTTTCGGGGGCTATCTTCAGCGATGTCGTTCCCTTTTCCG
>JAKSIR010000020.1 GCA_024398695.1 Bacteroidaceae bacterium
ACAGAAACCATTCCGCCGCCGTTATTGCGTATGTCAATTATCAGACCGTTGCAAAGCATGAAATACGACAGTATCGCATCAAGCTGGGAGTCCGAAATCCTGTTGCTGAAACTGCTTATGTAAAGATACCCCACATTGTCATTCAGGATGGTATAGCTGTAGCCCGATGTTATGAGCTTGTAGCTGTCACCCAGATACAGGCTCTGTACCTTGGACGAAAAGTTTTCGAGGGAATCCGATTTCCAATGGTAATTCCTTGAGATGTCATATGGACCGTAAAGGTTGACATGTCCGTCCTGCAGTTCGCCAATCATTGATGAAAGCACTTCGAACAGATTGTAACGGCTCATGTCGTCCGAAACCGACGGACGGTATCTGTCATGCACCTCGTTCCAGTCGACTCCCAGCTGCTGCCGCTTTACGGTGAAAAAGCAGTAGCGGGTGTCCATAATATGCCATAACGCTTCAAAATTACCCGTCGGAGTATCAGGGTAGCCGCCTTCGTAATCTTCGAACGGGCTGCAGGAAGCCGTCAGAAGAATGGCAATCGCACATATGACCGTTCTCAGTTTCATAATCGGAACAGATTATTCATTTCCATTTGAGCCTTTCAAAGCGGTGCACGAAACCTACTGTCGCATACGAATGCCACAGACCGGAAAAATTGCCTCCCAGCCTGTGACGCATCAGATACATGCCGTATCCAATCTGGACAACCCTGCCGCACACAGGAATATCCAATGCGAACTGGGCCGACATTGTCTGGGCGTTGAAAGGAGTGACAATATGAAAATCACCGGACAGGCCGCCTTCTGCCTGCATATTCCAATAGAACTGGTCATGGTCCGGCGCGAACGAAACGCCCAGCAGCGGCAGATACAGCGTTCCCTTTACGGCCATCGGCCTGTTCTTCACCCTGAAATGGACAATATTGTCAAACGTGGCACCTGAAGACATCTGAAATTTGGCATTGACCGGGTTGTTGGTATTGGCCATATTCATTACGGCGCCCAAATCGCCGAGGGCCGATATGCCCAGAAGACTTTCCCATATTCCGGACGACACCAGTTCATGCGACCAAGAGCCGTATGCGTGCACCATGACATCCGATGCGTTCATCGAACCGGAATGGTTCTTCAAAAAGCCGTAGCCAAGATTAAGATACAGATGTCTGTATGGAAAGAACCCGCCTCCGGAACCCAATGACATGCAATCATAGTCACATGCAAGATATGCTCCGGAATACTCGCAGGGTGACAGATAGGTATCAAGCGATGCGGCACTGCCTATGCCGAGCGAGAAGGCGCTCACCGACCGGTTCTGTACGGGCAACAGTTCCAACCGTCCCTGTGCGCTGGTGACAGCACAGACAAGCGACAGCATCACGACAGCCAGAATGCGGCCTACCTGATCAGAAAAGCGACAGCTGGGTGTCTTCCGGTTGTTCATTGTCTTCAGTTTGCATTCCATCTGTCTCGGAAACAGCGGGCGCCTGGGTATCGTCCGGCTCGGGCAGCCTTACCGGTTCCAGTTCCTGAACGCTCTGCACGTTCCAGGAGGTGACTCTGCGGCCTTTCGCCTTGACTCCCTTCACTCCCACGAACTGCTCGGCGTCGACTTCCATCGGCTCACGGAAACTGTCGGCTCCGCCCATCGTGACAAGAAGACGCGGATACGCCGTATCGGTCAGAAGTGCCAGCCTGCTCCGGTCGTCATCGCCCAGATAATTGATACGTTTCTGGCTTTCGTCGAAGGTGAAGCGCTTCAGATACAGATAGCCGTTCTGGCCCGCATCGAAAAGCACGGCAGTCCAGACCTTGCCGGGGATGTGGCGTTCAATGAGCTGTATGTCATTGTCAAAGTGACAGTTCGGGTCAATTTCGGTGGTATAGTATTCTCCGTTTTTGAGTACCACCAGCAGACGGTCGTCCTTTTCAAACTCGCCCAGCAGTTCGCCATGGCCTTCAAAGTCAAGGCGCATTATGTCGCGGTCAAGCCATACCTTTCTGGCACCCAGGGTCGATACGCCCTGCGACTTCAATCCTATTCTCAGGACCTCGTTCCTTGTCAGCAGATTGCCCATGGACTGACGTCCTTTGATGAGCAGTTCGCTGAAGTCCTTGTCAAAGACGGGTTTCTTGAGTTTCGGGTTAGGTTTCAAGGTGACCTTGATGACTTCGGCCTCACCGTTGCGGTTGGCTGTAAAGTAAACGACCTTCGAACCGTCCTTGCCCTGGGTCAGATCGTATTCCCTGTCGCGCGTTATGCCGGTTGCGGCAAAGCGCTTCATGAAATACGGGCCGGTACGGCCGTCACGGTATACCGCATTGTATATTGTACGCCGGTCGTTCTTCTTGTAGACATCAAGGAACAGCACGTCCTTGCCCACGAACAGCTTGTCGGCCACCTTCACGACCTTGAACTTTCCGTTCTTGTAGAATATTATGATGTCATCGATTTCTGAACAGTTGCACACGTATTCGTCCTTCTTCAGGTCCATGCCTATGAATCCGTCTGCGCGGTTGATGTACAGCTTCTGATTGGCTTCTATCACCTTGGTGGCGACAATAGTGTCGAACCCTCTGATTTCAGTGCGGCGCGGATAGGCTGGACCATACTTGGTTTCAAGCATCCTGAACCACTTTATTGTGACGCCTGTCATATCGGCCAGGTCCCTGTCAATACGGGCTATGTCGTCCTTCATCCTGGCCATCGCCTCCTCGGCCTTCTCCTTGTTGAATTTCAGGATACGGCCCATCTTTATCTCCATGAGGCGCAGGATGTCGTCCTTGGTGACTTCACGCACCATCTGCGGATAGAACGGAGTCAGGCGCTCGTCAATGTGTTCACAGGCAGCATCCATATCGGGAGCCTCTTCAAACTCCCTGTCCTTGTATATGCGTTCCTCTATAAATATCTCTTCCAGCGACGCGAAATGCAGCTGTTCCAGCAGTTCGCCGCGTTCTATTTCAAGTTCGCGCCTCAGGAGGTCCTTTGTATTGTCAACCGATTTGCGGAGCACGTCGCTGACGGTCAGGAAATGCGGCTTGTTGTCATCAATGACACAGCAGTTCGGAGATATGCTGACCTCACATTCGGTGAATGCGTACAGCGCGTCTATCGTCTTGTCGCTTGAAACGCCCGGAGCCAGAGCAATGCGTATCTCCACCTTGTCGGCCGTAAGGTTCTCAACCTTGCGTATCTTGATTTTTCCCTTCTCGCCGGCCTTGACTATCGATTCGCACAATGTGGTGACATTCTCACCGTACGGAATCTCGTTTATGACAAGCGTCTTGTTGTCGGCTTCTTTTGAAATCTTGGCACGGATTCTGACCATGCCGCCACGTTCGCCGTCATTGTAACGCGACACATCAATCATGCCGCCGGTCTGGAAATCGGGATAAAGGTGGAACTCTTCTCCTTTCAGATATGACACGGCAGCTTCACACAACTCGTTGAAATTATGCGGAAGTATCTTGCAGGACAGTCCTACGGCAATTCCTTCGGCTCCCTGAGCAAGCAGCAGCGGGAACTTGACCGGCAATGTGACAGGTTCCCTGTTACGTCCGTCATACGATGCCTTCCAGTCTGTAGTCTTGGGGTTGAACAATGTTTCAAGGGCGAACTTTGACAGACGCGCTTCAATGTAACGCGGAGCTGCAGCGCGATGACCTGTAAGGATATTTCCCCAGTTGCCCTGACACTCTATGAGCAAGTCCTTCTGGCCGAGCTGAACTAGGGCATCGCCTATTGAAGCATCGCCATGAGGGTGGAACTGCATGGTGTGTCCCACAATGTTGGCAACCTTGTTGAACCGGCCGTCGTCAAGTCTCTTCATGGAATGGAGGATTCGGCGCTGCACAGGTTTCAGTCCGTCTGAAAAATGCGGAACGGCACGCTCGAGAATCACATATGACGCATAATCCAGGAACCAGCCCTGATACATGCCCGACAAGCGGTGGCGTACCATGCCTGTGGCATCATCTGTCTGCGGTTTATATGACGAATGCAGTTCCTCCTGCGTACCTTCTGAAATCTCGGAATCGAATTCTTCGCTCATGTTGTTGACGTACTTATACGGAAAGCAAAAATACGAATTCCCGCCGAATTTACCAAACAGCCGCATCACTCGCATCCCGCCGGTTGCCGGCCTGTTTGCGGGCCATGGCCGGAGCAGTGGTTATTGGGGAATTTTAGCACTTGTTTATGTACCTTTTTTAAATAAAAGAAGTACCTTTGCGGAACTTTTCAAAAACAAGGTAAACTTATAACACAGAATAGCAGAAATGGCACAGGAAGATGTTTTCAAGAAGATCGTGGCACACTGCAAGGAATACGGTTTCGTTTTCCCGTCAAGTGAAATCTACGACGGTCTGGGCGCAGTATACGACTACGGCCAGCTGGGAGTTGAAATGAAGAACAATATCAAGACCTACTGGTGGCAGAGCATGGTTCTGCTGCATGACAACATTGTAGGAATCGACTCTTCAATTTTCATGCACCCCACCATCTGGAAGGCATCGGGCCACGTTGACGCATTCAACGACCCTCTCATTGACAACCGCGACTCAAAGAAGCGTTACAGAGCCGACGTTCTCATCGAGGACCAGATTGCCAAGTACGACGAGAAGATAGAAAAGGAGGTCGCAAAGGCACGCAAGCGTTTCGGCGACTCTTTTGACGAGGCCAAATACCGCGCTACCAGCGCAAACGTCCTTGAGCACGTGGCAAAGCGCGACGCCCTTCATGAGCGTTTCAAGAAGGCCATGAATGACAACAACCTTGACGAACTCAAGCAGATCATTCTGGACGAAGAGATTGTATGCCCCATAAGCGGCACACGCAACTGGACCGATGTACGTCAGTTCAACCTGATGTTCTCGACCGAAATGGGTTCGACCGCCGACAGCAACATGAAGATTTACCTGCGTCCCGAAACGGCTCAGGGCATTTTCGTAAACTACCTGAACGTGCAGAAGACAGGCCGCATGAAGATTCCTTTCGGCATTGCACAGATAGGAAAGGCTTTCCGCAACGAGATCGTTGCCCGTCAGTTCATATTCCGCATGCGCGAATTCGAACAGATGGAAATGCAGTTCTTCATCAAGCCCGGCACAGAGCTCGACTGGTTCGCAAAATGGAAGAAGACACGTATGGCATGGCATCAGGCACTTGGTTTCGGAGCCGACCACTACCGTTTCCATGACCACGACAAGCTGGCCCACTACGCAAACGCCGCAACGGACATAGAATTCCTCATGCCATTCGGATTCAAGGAGGTCGAAGGCATACATTCACGCACCAACTTTGACCTGTCGCAGCACGAAAAGTACAGCGGCAAGAACATCAAGTACTTTGATCCTGAGACCAACGAGAGCTACACTCCGTATGTCATCGAGACATCGATCGGCGTTGACCGCATGTTCCTGAGCATAATGTGCGCATCATACGAGGAACAGGCTCTGGAAGGCGGCGATACCCGTACCGTACTGCACCTGCCGGCTCCGCTGGCTCCGGTAAAGCTGGCCATCCTGCCCCTTGTAAAGAAGGACGGACTGCCCGAACTTGCACACAGCATACAGAACGACCTGAAGTTCCACTTCAACTGTCAGTATGATGAAAAGGATTCCATAGGAAAGCGTTACCGCCGTCAGGATGCCATCGGCACTCCCTACTGCGTAACCGTCGACCATCAGTCGCTCGAAGACAAGACCGTGACGCTGCGCAACCGCGACACCATGGAGCAGCAGCGTGTCAGGATTGAAGACCTGTGCGGAATACTTCAGGACAAGGTTTCAATTACCAGCGTACTCAAGAGCCTCTGACAAGATGAAAAAATATCTGGCCATATTGCTTTCGGCGGTACAGTTCCTCGCACTCGTCTCCTGCAGCGAAACCGAAGAATTCGACGACCACGCAGACTGGAAGAACCGCAACCGTGCCTTCATTGAAAGCATGGCCGACAGCTGCGACACATACATCAGCAAGGGTGTAGACGTCACGAACGCAACTGCAGGCCAGATGTTCAGGCTGACATCCTTCAAGCTGGATCCGTCAAAGGAATGGGGCAGGTCGTCCGGATACATATACTGTCGTGTCATTGCAAAAGGTGACGGCACGGAATCACCTTACATCACAGACAGCGTACGCATCAACTATCGCGCAAGACTCATTCCCACCGTCAATTACCCTGAGGGGGAAATCGTTGACCATTCCTACAGGACCGACCGTCTCGACCCTACGGTCAACGTTCCGTCATCGTTCCAGGTCAACGGCCTGGTCGACGGAGTGGTCACCGCACTTCTGTACATGCATACCGGAGACCATTGGATTCTGTATATTCCCCAGGAGATGGCATATGGCTCGAACAGCAAGAACAGTATTCCCAAGCATTCGGCACTGATGTTTGAAATAAACCTCACACAGTTCGCCAGAATCGGGAACAACCTTCCACCAAGATAAAAGAGAACATAACAAACACATAAACAATTATCATCATGGCAAAATTCCAAGGTGCCATCACAGTGGACAACGAGCGCTGCAAAGGCTGCGAACTGTGCGTAAGCACGTGTGACAAGCATGTCATCGGCATGTCGCAGGCAGTGAACAGCAAGGGCTACCATTATGCTTACATGGAAAAGCCCGAAGCCTGCATAGGCTGTACAAACTGTGGTGTAATCTGCCCTGACGGAGTAATTTCCGTCTATAGGGTAAAAGTAGAAGAGTGATTATGGAAGAAGAAAGAGAATTGAGACTGATGAAAGGCAACGACGCCATTGCAGAAGCAGCAATCCGCGCCGGATTCGATGCCTTTTACGGATATCCCATAACTCCGCAGACGGAGGTCATGGAATATCTCATGGAGACCGACGCCACAGCCCGTACCGGCATGGCGGTCCTCCAGGCCGAGAGTGAAGTGTCTGCCATCAACATGGTTTACGGTGGCGCATCAACAGGACACAGAGTAATGACATCGTCTTCGAGCCCCGGCATAAGCCTGATGGCCGAAGGCATTTCATACATTGCAGGTGCGGAACTGCCCTGTCTGCTCATCAACGTATCACGTGGAGGTCCAGGACTGGGTACCATCCAGCCGAGCCAGGCAGACTATTTCCAGACTGTCAAGGGCGGCGGTCACGGTGACTACAAGCTGCTTACCCTTGCCCCGTCGTCAGTTCAGGAACTGACCGATTTCATTCCGCTCGGCATTGACCTGGCATTCAAGTACCGCAACCCGACCATGATTCTGGCCGACGGTGCTCTGGGCCAGATGATGGAGAAGGTAGCTCTTGCTCCACAGCGTCCAAGACTTGCAGATTACCCCGACTGGGCAACCAACGGAACTCCGCGCGGCAAGGAACGCAGGTATATCACCTCGCTGAACCTTCTCCCGAAGGAGCACGAACTGGTGAACATACGCCTGCAGGCCAAGTACCGCGAAATGGAGAAGAACGAAGTCCGCTATCAGGAATTTATGTGTGACGATGCCGAGTACGTCATCGTCGCTTTCGGCATCATTGCACGTATTGCGCAGAAGGCAATTGAGATTGCGCGTGAGAAAGGTCACAAGATAGGACTGTTCCGTCCCATCTCCCTGTATCCTTTCCCGATGGACCAGATCAAGGCGCTGGCCGAGAACCCGCGCATCAAGGGTTTCCTGTCAGTTGAATTGAGCGCAGGACAGATGATTGAAGACATACGTCTTGCCGTTGAAGGACGCAAGCCGGTAGGATTCTTCGGCCGTCAGGGCGGCATGGTTCCCACTCCGGGCGAAGTTGAAGAAGCCCTTTACAAGCAGTTCAATATCAAATAAGCAGCATGGAAGCAAAAGATATCATCAAACCTGAGAACCTGGTCTATCAGAAGAGCAGGCTCATGAGAGAAAAGACCTTCAATTTCTGCCCGGGCTGCGGTCACGGCGTTGTTGTACGCACCATAGCCGAGGTAATTGAAGAAATGGGCATTGAGCATGACGTGATTGGCATCTCGCCTGTAGGCTGCTCGGTGTTCCTGTACGATTTTTACAATTTCGATGTAGTCGAAGCAGCCCACGGACGTGCTTGCGCGGTAGCGACAGGCATCAAGAGGGTCCAGCCTTCAAAATACGTGTTCACATACCAGGGTGACGGTGACCTTGCAGCCATCGGCACTGCCGAAACCATGCACACATGCAACCGCGGCGAGAATATCGTAATTGTATTCATCAACAACGGCATATACGGAATGACCGGCGGTCAGATGGCCCCGACCACACTGGAGGGCATGAAGACCACGACCTGTCCGCGCGGCCGTGACGTGAAGACCATGGGTTACCCGCTCAACATCACTCCGCTGCTTGCCCAGCTGCCGGGTGTATGCTATGTTACCCGCCATTCGGTTCACACACCGGGTAACGTGCGCAAGCTCAAGAAAGCCCTGCGCACGGCATTCGAAAACCAGCGTGACAAGAAGGGAACCTCAATCGTTGAAGTCGTTTCCAACTGCAACTCAGGCTGGGGCATGACTCCGAAGCAGGCCAACGAATGGATGGTTGAGAATATGTTCAAGAAGTATCCACTTGGAGACATGAAGGTCGATGGCAAGATTGTCATGGACATGAATGCACCGCGATAAACAGAAACCAGTATCATGACAGAAGAGATTATTATTGCCGGATTCGGTGGACAGGGAGTCCTGTCCATGGGCAAGATTATGGCATATTCAGGTTTTGTACAGGGACTTGAAACCACTTGGATTCCTTCTTACGGTCCTGAAATCCGTGGAGGTACAGCAAACGTCACAGTCATTCTGAGCGACAAGCCAATCAGCTCGCCTATTCTTCAGAACTATTCGACTGCCATCATTCTGAACCAGCAGTCACTTGACAAGTTCGAAGAGACCGTGAAGCCCGGCGGCGTCCTGCTCTACACCCCGAGCACCATTTCACGCAAGCCCACACGTACGGATATCACGATATATCCCATCAGGGCCATCGAAGAGGCTCAGAAGATGAACGCATCAAAGGTAGCCAACATGCTGCTTCTCGGTGCATTCATGAAGATACGTCCCATGCTTGACCTCAACTGGGTCATGAGAGCCATCAAGCATTCCGTTTCAGAACGCAACTGGAAATACCTGCCGCTTAACGAACAGGCTATCCGCCGCGGAATGGAACTCGTTGACGAGCTTCAGAATCAGCAGAAATAAGCGGAAGCATATCCGCACAGACGAAAAGGGCCGGCTGTTTTCCAACCGGCCCTTTTCATATCCAATGGGACACTGCGGTCAGATTGATATGGACATAAGCGTTATGTCGTCATTCTGCACTGCGCCGTCAGTGAACTTGCGGACCGATGCCACTATGCCGTCAACGGCCTGAAGGTCATTCTGGGATGATGGCATCTGGGAATTGGCCCACTCCATAAGACGGTCCTCGCCATACAGTGCCTTGTTCCGATCTTCAGCCTCGGTAATGCCGTCGGTATAGATGATAAGACGGCTTCCGCCTGTCTGCAGCTGGTATGTTTCGCCTTCATAAGCAAAGCCCTCCATCACACCGCAGACAAGATTGCGCTTGGCATGAATATACTGCGAATGACCGTCAGGAGATATGACAAGCATCGGATTGTGTCCTGCATTGCAGAATTCCATCAGGCCCGTATTCATGTCTATCTTTCCGACCACCGCCGTCACGAACATCATGTCGTCATTGCTGCGGCAGAACGTGTCATTGATAAGCGAAACGATATCCACCGGAGAATGGCCCTTCTTACCTGTAGCGCGGAACGCAGCAATGGTAATCGCCATGAGCAGCGCTGCAGGAACGCCCTTGCCGGACACGTCACCTATTATGAAATAGAGTTCGTTGTCATTGACAAAGAAGTCGAACAGGTCACCGCCGACTTCGCGGGCAGGAATGCTGTCTGCATAGATTCCCGCCTTTTCCAGTTTCGGGAACTGGCGGTTAAGCATCTGACTCTGAATGTTGCGTGCCACATCAAGTTCGCTCTTCAGACGTTCCTTTTCGGCTGTTGTTGACTTCAACTGCTCAATATAGTCAGTCACTGACTTCTGCATGAACGACAGTGCATTGCCAAGTTCCGTAAGCTCGTCGCCGGTGTTGACCTCCGGAATCGGGATGTCAAACCTTCCGTCAGTAATCTTGGAAGCCGCCGTTGCGAAGTCCTTGATAGGTGCAGCCAGTTTTCTTATGGTATGCCTGTTCAGGAAGAACAGAAGTATCAGAGTGACAAATGCCAAAGCTATGATAATGAGCCACAGGCTTATCAGATCGGCAAACACGTCCTCGAACAGGGAGGATACGCAGATTATCCAGCCGTTATCCATCACATCGGCCACGAGAAGGGCACCGTGCCCGCCGCTGTGGACACTTACACTGCCGGAATTCCCGGCCAGTTCCTTGATGTTCATCGGTCCGGATTCGCGAACGGCTGTCAGACTCATTTGCGGAATGAACGGCACATCGTAGAGAGAGCCTTCAAACGGTTTTTCAGCGAGAGGATTACATATTACGTTCAACGAACTGTCGGCAATAACGACATTCGATTTGCTGTAAGGCCGCATCTCGACAAGCTTGTCATATATCCAGTCAAGATACAGGTCAATGGCGAAAATACCGAACACGACGCCGTCTGCATCGGTCATGGGATAGGAATATGTGGAAACCAGCTTGTCCTCATCGCTGATTTCAAAATATTCAAGGAAAGGAGACTTCCATGAAGGCTTGCCTGTATTTACTGCAGTGTAATACCAGTCACGTGTATAGCACTCCCAACCGTCGCTCAGGAACTCTTCCTCGTCGCCCCATTCGTGCGAAATTTCATTGCTCCCCGGCTCACGGTTGGCATACATATATGAATGGCAGTTGATTCCATCATATCTGTAAGGTTCGAAGTAAAAGCCACATCCCAGAAAACCGGGATTGTTTACAAGTGTCTTGTCCAGCAGGCTGAATCCCCTGAGCGAATCAAGAAAAGCGCCATTGCGATAGGATTCTTCGGCCGACATGGCAATGGCTGCCGCCGTATACTCCGTTTCGTATATCACCGACTGTACATCGCGCATCGATGTGCCAAGGCTCTGGCGCGTATAGTCAACGGCACCATGCTCCACTATTTTTCCGCCGCCGACTGCTATCAGAATGATTGTTATGACAAACAAGACCGCAGCAAGAAGCACAGTCTTGAAAGACGCCCTGTAGGCAAATGAACGGTTAGCCATAGTTCTGTCAAATCTTGAATACAGACCAAAAATATATGTTTCCCGTTAAAAAACTATATATTTGCCATATATGTTGACGAAAGTATATTATCCTTACTACCGATACTACAGATGCATTGCTGACAGTTGTCCAATGTGCTGCTGCAAATATTTCCGGATTTCATTTTTCAAATGGGAAGAAAAACTGTTCGACACGAAACCGGAATGGAAGGACTTTGACGGCAATGGCAGCAGCATAAGAGAATACCTTGGTCATGACGCGGAAGGCTGGTTCTGCAAGGACAGCAGCAAGGGCGCCTGCACATTCTGGGGCAGCGACGGCCTGTGCGAAGTACAGAAAAAATTCGGGGCCGGCGCAATGCCGTCGGTATGCAGGACATACCCGCGTGTCGTCACCGGATATCCGGACCGCATGGAATATGCCCTTGACGCCTGCTGCCCTGTGGTGGCAGCGTCCGTATGGAACTGGAATACAGGAACATTCATAACAGAAGGCCCTCCATGCGACACTCCCGAGGCCGGTTCGCTGACGGCAAAGCGCAATTCCGCCATGCACATGCTGTCAGATGAAAGCGCAAGTCTTTCAGACTGCCTCAGGCAGATTGACAGCCTTTTCGAATGCGGTGTCAGCATACCGGACATAATCCTTGACAAAGACAAGTCCGAATACATGCGCAGAATGTCCATACTTCTCATATGGGAGAACATACTCCGGCACGAACATTCAAGCAAGGGCAACACCATAATGACCCTGCTGCTGGAATTCATCTGCCGCTACTCGCTGCGCCTCGGACAGACGGAATTTCCGTCACGCTGGGAAATGAGCGTGGATTTCTCAAAGAACTATATCAGTTTCATCAAGGGAACCCCCATCGAACCCGACGATGAGGACCGGTTCATAGACGTCATCCCCGAATAAGCTGATGGCAGAAAGAAACACATACATAATATCCAAGGGGTTCAGGAACTATTTTCTGTTCACCATTCTGTTCATGGTGGCAGAACAGACCTGTACCACCATTGACATGATTATGGTGGGCAATATGGTAAATGCCGATGCGTTCTCCGCACTTGACCTGGTCATACCTCTGGAAACCGTTTCAACCGGCATCTTCATGCTTATGACCGGCGGTGCCGGCATTCTGGCCTCCAGGCTTATCGGCGACCAGAGCTTCCGCAAAGCGAATCAGATTCTGACGGTATCGGCAGTATCGGTATGCCTGACAGCCGCAGTCTTTTCAGCAGCCGTACTGGCCGGACTTGACCGCATAACATCGGCACTCTGCCCCGACATGTTGCTCAGACCATACCTGAAGGAATACCTGCCCATCTATATGGCCGGACTGCCGGCTATGGCATTCTATACGATTGTCAACCTTATCGTCAATATTGACGGCAAGCCGCAGATAGCATTGTACGCAGTACTGGCCGGCTGCGTGGGAGACATAGTCCTGAATCTGGTATTCATGCTTGGCATGGACATGGGGGTGGCAGGTCTTGCCCTGTCAACCGTCATATCATACCTCATACCATTGTCCATCCTGCTTCCATTCATAGGCAGCAAAAAGTGCTCGTTCAAGTTCACATGGCCGGAATCAGGGATAATGAAAATGCTTAAGGAAAACACGAAGGCAGGCTTTCCGTATTCGCTGCCCTACATAATAATGTGTCTTATCACCCTGCTCATAAACTCTCTGGTCCTGAAAAAGCTGGGCAGTGATGCGCTTTACGTCTGGAGTGCCGGATATCAGATTCTTTCAATCATAATAGTCATCATGGACTGCGTGGGCGGCACGATTCTGGTAACCATGGGAAGTATGCTGGCCGGCTGTCAGGATGTCAGCGGACTCAAGATTCTTATCCGGAACTGCAGCATAATAACCATAAGCATGGTGGGCATCATAATCATACCCGTTCTGCTGTTCCCCATCGGAGCCGCATCAATCTTCGGTTTCAATCTGAACGGATCGGACCTTCCCATAGCCAAATGGATATCCTGCATTGCATTGTTCGGCATACCCTACTGCATATGCTGCATAAAGTCATATCTCAATCAGGCCCTCGGGCGCGAGACCGGTTCAACCATACAGCTGACAGGCTTTTTCATAATAACGATAGCAGCCGTTCTGGCATGTTCCGTCTTCCGCCCCGAATGGATCTTTCCCATCATGCCTGTCGCCGGCATCGCAGCCATGATTCTGGATGCCATTGTCTGTGGCATAATATTCAGGCTAAACAAGAATTATTCATACTATTTCCTCATACCGTCATACGGCGAGCAGGTGCTCATGTACCAGTCAGTGCCATATTCCAGAGACGGTTTGAACAATGCGCTACACAAGCTTGAGGTCTTTCTTGACCGATGCGAACTGTCACCTGCACTATGCATCAATGTAAACCTTGCCTGCGAGGAAATGATGCTGAGCATAGTCGAGCACAACGACGGCAAGGACCAGGACTATTTCTTTGACGTCATCATTCTTGATGATGACAACGATGTGAAGATTACAATCAAGGACGCGGGCTACCCGTTCAACCCCATACGCAGATACAACGACACCGCAGCCGATGCCATCAATGCGGGAGATGACGCAGACCTGTCACTCCGCCTGGTCAACAAGCTGTGCCAGGAACTGACATACAACTACATGTATGGTCAGAACACCATCTACATGTCGTTCAAGAAACCGTAGCCGCTTACTTGGATGCGTCCTTCTGACGTATTTCCACACGCTTTATTTTTCCGCTGATGGTCTTTGGCAGTTCATCGACAAATTCAACCACACGCGGGTATTTGTATGGAGCCGAAACTTTCTTGACATGGTTCTGAATCTCCTTGATGAGAGCCTCCTTGTCGGGACAGTCACGGTACTCCTTTGACAGGATGATTGTAGCCTTGACAACCTGGCCGCGCACTTCATCCGGGACGCCGGTAACGGCACATTCAACGACGGCAGGGTGCGTCATCAAAGCGCTTTCCACCTCAAACGGACCTATGCGGTAGCCGGAACTCTTGATAACATCGTCAGTGCGGCCGACAAACCAGTAGTAACCGTCCGGGTCACGCCATGCTACGTCGCCCGTATGATATATGCCGTCATAATGGACGGTCTTGGTCAGTTCCGGATTGTGGTAATATTCCTCGAACAGGCCAAGAGGGACCCTCTTGTCAGTATGCAGGATAATCTCGCCGCTCTCTCCGTCTTCGGCCGAACGCCCGTCCGACGTGAGCAGATCCATATCGAATGCGGGATTCGGAACACCCAGCGAACCTGGCTTCGGCTTCATCCACGGAAAAGTGCCGATAGTCATTGTCGTCTCGGTCTGGCCGAAGCCCTCGTGAATGTCAAGACCCGTATGCTGCTTCCAGAAGTCAAACACGCTCGGATTGAGCGGTTCACCGGCAGTGGTGCAGTATTCCAGAGCACTGAGATCGTACTGTGACAGATCCTCCCTGATGAGATAGCGGTATATGGTCGGGGGTGCGCAGAATGAAGTGACATGGTACTGCGCCATCTTCGAAAGAATATCGGCCGGAGTGAACTTTTCGTGGTCATACACGAACACGGCGGCACCCGAAATCCATTGTCCGTACAACTTGCCCCATACGGCCTTTCCCCAGCCTGTATCGGCCACAGTCAGATGCAGACTGTTCTCATTCACATTATGCCAGTATTTGCCGGTAACGATGTGTCCGAGAGGATAAAGGAAATTATGCGCGACCATCTTCGGATTGCCGCTCGAACCGGAAGTGAAGTACAGCAGCATGATGTCGTGATTGTCATTGACATGCTGCGGACGCACAAACGGGGCTGCGTTGGCCATACCCTCGTTCATGCTGAGCCAGCGTTCATCCTTGTAATCGCCGGTAGCTACCAGATATTTGACCGACGGAGAATCCTTGAGACATTCATTTACATGCTGCAGCATTATCGGCTCGCTGGCACATACAATCATCTTGATCTGCGCCGAATTGGCTCTGTATATCAGATCCTTTGCAGTAAGCAGATGGGTTGCAGGAATGGCAACGGCACCAATCTTGTGAAGAGCTATGATTGAAAACCAGAACTCTACACGGCGTTTAAGCATCATCATTACACAATCGCCCTTGCCAATGCCAAGAGACTGGTAGAACGATGCAACCTCATCGGATTTGCGCTTTATATCGGCAAAAGTGTAACGTTCCTCGGCGCCCTCATCGTTGGTCCACAGCAGAGCCAGTTTGTCAGGCTGCTGCACTGCCCATTCATCGACGACATCGTATGCGAAATTGAAGTTGTCCGGGACAATTATCTCAAAATTCTTCCGGAAATCCTCCAGAGAATCGAATTCTATCTTCCTTAAAAATTTTTCAAGCATGATGCGTCAGATTATTATTGCCAGGAATCTTGCAGGCTCACCGTTCAGAGCCCTCATTCCATGCGGCTGGGTAGCATCAAAATATACGCTGTCACCGGGATTCAGAACTATCTCCTTTCCTGCAATGCTCAGGAACAACGAGCCTTTCAGAACAAGATTGAACTCCTGACCGTCATGGGAATTCAAGTGCATTTCATCCTCCATCTTCGGATCGACCGTGACAATGAAAGGCGAAGCCTTTGCATGTTTGAAGCCCATTGCCAGAGCCTGATACTTGTAAGCCTTCTGACGCTCAATCACAGGTCCCTTACCCTTGCGTACCAGCCAGTAGCTGGACATGTTGGGAGCGTCGCCGGCAAACAGTTCAAGCGGCTCGACACCAAGAACCGATGCGGCATTGCACAGGAAATTCATGGGAATGTCACATTCGCCCGATTCATATCTCTCAAGGTCGGCAACCGACACACCGCATCTGTCAGCCACTTCCTGCGGAGTCATCTCCATGTCCTCGCGGAGTCCGCGAAGACGCATGGCCATTTGTCTGATCTGTTCGTTTATTTCCATATCAAATGACTTCTATCCCCTGCTCTGCGCACAGTTTCAAGCTCAATTCACGAAGCTTGAACTTCTGAATCTTGCCGCTGCCCGTAAGCGGGTATTCCTTGACGAAAAACACATATTTCGGAATCTTGTAGCGTGCAATCCTGCCGCGGCAGTAGTCACGCACGTCTTCAACGGTAAGCTGCGCCCCTTCGTTCAAGATGATGAACGCGCCCACTTCCTCACCGTATTTCTTTGAAGGCACACCTGCAACCTGAACATCGCGCACGCCGTCCAGATGGTACAGGAACTCCTCTATTTCACGCGGATAGATATTCTCGCCTCCACGTATTATCATATCCTTGATACGGCCGGTAATACGGTAATTGCCGTTCTCATCCTTGACGCCGAGGTCACCTGAATGCAGGTATCCGTTTGCGTCAATGGTTTCGGCCGTAGCCTGCGGATTCTTGTAATAGCCCTTCATGACATTGAAGCCCTTGCAGCACATTTCACCCTGCGTGCCGACAGGAACCTCGGCACCGGTTTCAGGATCAAGGACCTTGACATCGACAAACTCATAGTCACGTCCCACGGTGGTATATCTCACCTCGTCGGGGTCATCAATGCGGGTCTGGCTCATTCCAGGCGACGATTCCGTAAGACCGTAAACGCTGGTGACACGCAAATGCATCTTGTCCTCGACCTTGCGCATCAGTTCAATGGGGCAAAGCGAGCCTGCCATGATGCCGGTACGCAGACAGGTCAGGTCAAACATGTCGAACATGGGATGGTTCAATTCTGCGATGAACATGGTGGGCACACCGTACAGAGCCGTACATCTTTCCTTGTGGACCGATGCCAACGTCACCAGCGGGTCAAACCGCTCGACCAGCACCTCCGTGCATCCGTGTGTCAGACAGTTCATTGTGGCAAGAACCACTCCGAAGCAGTGGAACAGCGGCACACATACGCACAATTTGTCATTCTGCGTGAAATGCATGTGCTCGCCGGTAAGGAAACCGTCGTTGGCTATGCCGTAATGGGTAAGCATCACACCTTTCGGGAAGCCTGTAGTGCCCGAAGTGTACTGCATGTTCACGACGTCATGGCATGTAACGGACTTGCGCAGACGCTGGAACTCGTCATCTTCGGTATTTTCGCCCAGCAGCAGAATCTCGGCGGTGTTGTACATGCCTCGATACTTTTCCTGGCCTATATAGACGACATTCTTCAGTTTGGGGAATTTCTTGCTTTTCAGATGTCCGCGTTCACATTCACGCAGTTCGGGCAGCATGGCGTATGCCATGTCAACGTAGTTGCTCTCCCATGTGCCGTCAGTCAGGCACAGGGTATGCATGTCGGAATCCTTGCACAAATATTCCAGTTCGTTCTGCTTGTAATTGGTATTGACCGTTATGCATACGGCGCCTATCTTGGCGCAGGCATAAAGGAACGTCAGCCAGTCAGGCACGTTCTGTGCCCAGAGTCCCACATGAGTGCCTTTTGTGACACCTATGGCGACCAGACCGCGCGCCATGTCATCGACACGGCTGTTGAACTGGCTCCATGTGAAGCGCAGATCGCGGTCAGAATATACTATGTATTCCTTGTCTGGCGTAACCTTAGCCCAATGTTCAAGGTAATCGCCAAGAGTCTTTTCTGAAAGCTGGTATGACATGGGACCTATCAGATTGGTGTGTAAATGACAGCAAGAATCTTTGCCTTCTGGCCGTCATAACCATGGACGTGATGCTTCACGATTGAATCATAATATATGCTGTCACCCTTTTCAAGCACGTAGTTGTGCTTGCCGTAGTTGATTTCCACCATACCATCAAGAACGAATATGAATTCCTCGCCCTCGTGACTGGAAAGGTCAAACTGACTTCCATTGGCAGGAAGAATGTCAATGACGAACGGTTCCAGATGACGGTTTTCCTTGCCCTCTGACAGCGAATGGTATATCATGCTCTCGTGACCGGCCGATGCATGGTTCGAGAAGCGTACGCTTTCACGTTCCTCCTCATGTCTTGTCACTACAGCGCCTACGCTCTGCTGGTCATCAAGGAAGGTACCCAGTCTGACTCCCAGTACGCGTGCAATCTTGATAAGAGGCGCCAGTCCCGGTAGCGGACAGCCGTCTTCAATGGCCTTTATCTGTTCAACCGACAACTGTGTCCTCTCTGCCAACACATCCAGTTCCATGGACTTCGACTCACGGATGGCACGAATCTTCTTCCCTACCTGTACCTTTTCGCTCATACTGGTTTCCTGTGAAATTATGGGTAAATTCTTTTACGGGTTGCAAAATTACAACGATTATTGGCAAAATCACATAATGGGCAGCCAAAATACTTAAAAATATAATTTTTAAATAATGTGCCGATATTTTTGTTATCTTTGTGTGCTATACACACCAAACAAGATGAACGATTCAGAAAACATCGGCCAGAACAATTATTCAGCATCCAACATCCAGGTGCTCGAAGGCCTTGAAGCAGTGCGCAAGCGCCCTGCAATGTATATTGGAGACATCAGCGAAAAGGGTCTGCACCACCTGGTATATGAGGTAGTGGACAATTCGATTGACGAATCGATGGCCGGCTACTGCACGCACATCGAAGTGTCAATCAACGCTGACGGTTCGGTATCGGTACAGGACAACGGTAGAGGCATACCGGTTGACATGCACCCCAAAGAACACAAGTCGGCGCTTGAAGTCGTCATGACCGTGCTCCATGCGGGCGGCAAGTTCGACAAGGGCTCGTATAAGGTATCGGGCGGTCTGCACGGTGTCGGTGTGTCTTGCGTGAACGCGCTTTCTACAAAAATGGTCACGGAGGTCTTCCGTCAGGGAAAGATCTACCGTCAGGAATACAGCTGCGGCAAGCCCGTCACCGCCGTCGAGATTGTCGGCGACACGGAACTCAACGGTACGCGCCAGACATTCTGGCCCGACGGTTCGATCTTCAATACGACGGAATACAAGTATGACATTCTTGCAGCCCGTCTGCACGAGCTTGCATTCCTGAACGCAGGCCTGAAGATCACCCTTACCGACTACCGTGTCCTGGAGGAAGGCCAGCCCAAGCATGACATCTACTATTCGACCGAAGGCCTCAAGGAATTCGTCAGCTACATTGACGAGAACCGCGTGCACCTCATCACTGAACCCATCTACCTGAACACCGAAAAGCAGGGAGTGCCCATTGAAGTGGCCATTCTCTACAACACCGAATACAAGGAGACCATACGTTCGTTCGTGAACAACATCAACACCATTGAAGGCGGCACGCATGTTGTAGGTTTCCGCACCGCACTGACGCGCACCCTCAAGAAGTACGCCGACGACAACAAGTTCCTGGAAAAGGCAAAGGTTGAAATTGAAGGCGAAGACTTCCGCGAAGGTCTGTCGGCAGTCATTTCCGTAAAGGTTGCAGAACCGCAGTTCGAAGGTCAGACAAAGACCAAGCTCGGCAACAGCGAAATTGCCGGTGCTGTCCAGCAGGCCGTCGGCGAGGCTCTTACATACTACCTGGAGGAGCATCCCAAGGAAGCCAAGATGATTGTCGACAAGGTCATTCTTGCCGCCCAGGCACGCGTTGCAGCGCGCAAGGCACGTGAAAGCGTACAGCGCAAGAGTCCGCTGTCTGGAAGCGGACTTCCCGGCAAGCTTGCCGACTGCTCCGACAAGGATCCCGCAAACTGCGAGCTGTTCATTGTCGAGGGTGATTCTGCAGGCGGTTCAGCAAAGCAGGGACGCGACCGCCACACCCAGGCCATCCTGCCCATCCGCGGTAAGATTTTCAACGTTGAGCGTGTCATGTGGCACAAAGCCTTCGAGCATGAAGAGGTCAACAACATAATACAGGCTCTGGGCGTTCGCTTCGGGCTTGACCCCACAGACTCAAAGGCCGCCAACTACGACAAGCTGCGTTACTATAAGGTAATAATAATGACCGATGCCGATGTCGACGGTTCACACATCGACACCCTTATCATGACACTGTTCTTCCGCTACATGCCGGAGCTCATCGAGCAGGGACATCTGTACATTGCCACTCCGCCGCTCTACCTGTGCACAAAGGGCAAGATCAAGGAATTCTGTTACGATGACGTACAGCGCCAGCGCTTTATCGACACCTACGGCGGCGGCCTCGAGCAGAACATCGTCACCCAGCGATACAAAGGTCTGGGTGAAATGAACCCGGAACAGCTTTGGGAAACCACAATGAATCCCGAAAACCGCCTGCTCAAGCAGGTCCACATCCAGGACGCCGCCGAAGCCGACCACATATTCTCCATGCTGATGGGCGAGGATGTCGGCACCCGCCGCGAATTCATTGAACGCAACGCAACTTATGCAAACATAGATGCCTGAGGCAACTTATGCAAGCATTGACGCGTCAGCGCCAATGCTTTCCAAGTTGCATAAGCCTTATTTTAATTTGTCTTCGACAAATACGCTCCGCTTGGTGGCTTCCAGCCACGTCAAACAAAAAAGTCCGCATGCAGCGGACTTTTTTGTTTGACCCCCCCCGGTTTGACAAGGGACAAAAAAAGGTTGGAAAACTCCAACCTAAGCGACACGAATAAGAAAGGACCTGTCAGGCCAGCTTTGCTATGTAAGCGCAGAGCTTTGACTTCAGATTGGCAGCCTTGTTCTTGTGGATGAGCTTGGTCTTTGCCATCTTGTCAAGCATCTTCTGTACTTTCGGATAAGCAGCCGATGCCTCTTCCTTGTTGGTCATGGCGCGAAGTGAACGGACTGCGTTACGCATTGTCTTTGCGTAGTAGCGGTTGTGAAGTCTGTTCTTCTCGCTCTTTCTCATTGCCTTCAAGGCTGACTTGTGATTTGCCATTATCTTTTCTGTTATTTGTTTCTATTTGTAGCGTGTATGAGAGTCGAACTCATCTTGCAAGAATGAAAA
>JAKSIR010000021.1 GCA_024398695.1 Bacteroidaceae bacterium
GGCATCGGAGCCGGCGGAGGTGTTGACGGACAGGTTCTTGTGGTGGCCGACATGCTTGGCATGAACAACGGCTTTTCGCCCCGCTTCCTGCGCCGTTACGCCAACCTGCACGAAGTGATTACCACGGCAGTGGGCCGATACATAGAGGACGTGAAGTCATGTGACTTTCCCAACGAAAAGGAGCAGTACTGAAATAAAGTCCGACTTTTGCCGTTTGCAATAATTTACATATATTTGCACATATACTAACTTTAAAAACGAAAGTCATGAAGAAAGTACTTATTTCAATTGCCGCTATGTTGGCATGCGTAGGTATGAATGCACAGTTCATAGCCGGTGGGAGTCTGGAACTGTCAACTGAATCATTCGAACAGAAAGATGCTGACAACGAAAACATCTTCAAAATTTCTCCGCTTGTCGGCTACCAGCTCAACGACAAGTTGATTGTCGGTGCATCAGCAACTCTCGGAATCGAAAGGGGATTTGAATATTGGCCTGATTACAAACAGACCACCTTCAGCATCAGTCCTTTTGCAATGTACAAACTGTGGAACTCCGACAAGATCAGCTTCTACGGAAAGGCTGCGTTCACATATTACACATCTACTGAAGAACACTCAAAGCCCATGTATAATGCTTTGGGAGAACCGGACGGCAAAAAAAAGGAATCGCACAAATACAGCTCTTTCGGCCTGGGTCTTGCGCCGGTGCTTGAATTTGCCATGACCGACCACCTGTCACTCCTTTCAGAGTTCGGCTACATTGGCTTTGACAGCTACAAGGACGAGTCTTCGATACTGTCACTCTCAGTATCGGGCGCTCTTTCTTTCGGTCTGATATACAGATTCTGATAATTCAAATAAAGAAAGCAGGAGTCATTCTGACATTGCTTCTGATATGCGTTTCCGCCAATGCCCGGACGTGGCTTGGCGGAAACGCCTTTTTCGGAGGTGCCGGTTATGAGACAGACCAGGCATCAAAACTGGAGAAGACAATCCGGCTGTATCCTACCATAGGGTTCACTGTCGGCGACAAATGGGAATGCGGAATATCTACAGGTTACGGACATCTGAGGAACATAGGCGGACTGGAAATAGGCCGCATGTCATTCTCGATAGCATACCAGTTCTGACCGGCCTGCCCCTTACAGCATTCCGCTGCGTTCCAGCTCTGCCTTGAGGAAGCCCGACGTGAATCCCCTGCCGCTCAGCGCGACATCGCGCGGTGTGCCGCACGCCACTATCTGACCGCCGCCGCGGCCGCCTTCCGGACCTACGTCAATAATCCAGTCAGCCTGTTTGATGACGTCAAGATTGTGTTCTATCACGACCACGGTGTTGCCTTTGTCAACCAGGCGCCCAAGCACGTTCATGAGAACGCGGATATCTTCAAAGTGAAGCCCGGTTGTGGGCTCGTCAAGTATGTAGAGCGTGCGCCCGGTATCGCGCTTGGCCAGTTCGGCTGCCAGTTTCACGCGCTGGCTCTCACCGCCGGAAATGGTGGTTGACGGCTGTCCGAGCTTCAGGTAGCCCAGTCCCACTTCCTGCAGAACCTTTATCTTGTTCAATATCGACGGGACATTCTCAAAGAATTCGACTGCCATGTTTATGGTCATGTCGAGAACATCGGCTATGGACTTGCCCTTGTACCGGACCTCAAGCGTCTCGCGGTTGTAGCGTTTGCCGGAGCACTGTTCGCACGAAACCATGACATCGGGCAGGAAGTTCATTTCGATGGTGCGGTAGCCGCAGCCGCCACAGGCTTCGCATCGGCCGCCGGACACATTGAACGAAAAACGGCCGGCCTTGTAGGCACGCATCTTCGATTCGGGCAGTTCCACGAACAGTTGGCGTATGTCCGAGAAGACTCCGGTATATGTAGCCGGGTTGGAACGCGGAGAACGGCCCAGCGGCGACTGGTCAACATCGACCACCTTGTCTATGTTTTCAATGCCCAGCACCTCGCGGTACGGCAGAGGCTGTTTGAGCGAACGGTAGAACTTCTGTGAAAGAATGGGCTGGAGCGTCTCGTTGACAAGACTCGACTTGCCGCTGCCCGACACGCCGGTCACGCAGACCAGTTTTCCAAGCGGAAAATCCACGTCAACATTCTTCAGGTTGTTTCCCTGACAGCCGCGCAGAGATATGAATTTGCCATTGCCTTCACGCGGCCGCAGATGCGCATCGCAGGTATCCTGACGGCCGCAAAGGTATCTTGCGGTCATTGTGTCCTTTTCAAGCAGCTGCTTTGGCGTTCCCTGGAACACCACCTCGCCTCCCTTGCGTCCTGCAAAGGGCCCGAGGTCTATTATCCAGTCGGCAGCCATCATCATGTCACGGTCATGCTCGACCACCAGTACGGTATTGCCGGCATCACGCAGGGTGCGGAGCGATTCAATGAGACGGCAGTTGTCACGCTGATGAAGGCCTATGCTGGGTTCGTCCAGTATGTAGAGCACATTCACAAGCTTTGAGCCGATCTGGGTAGCCAGGCGTATGCGCTGCTCTTCGCCTCCCGACAACGACTCCGACGGACGGTTAAGCGACAGGTAGTCCAGACCCACTTCAAGCATGAAGCCCAGACGTGCCCGTATTTCCTTGAGTATTTCCTGTGCAATGCTGCGCTGACGGTCCGTAAGGCGGTCTGCAACTGTACATGACCACTCATACAGATCCTTCAGGTCCATTGAAGCCAGTTCGTATATGTTCTTTCCGTCAATACGGAAGTTCAGGGCCTCGCGGTTCAGACGTGCTCCGTGACACAGGGGGCATTCGCCCGTCACTGCAAACTGCTCCACCCACTTCTGTTCGGCGGTGCTCAAATCCTGCTGCTGCAGCGAGCGCACATACTTGCATATTCCGTCAAACTCCATGAACACTGCATCGGCTTCGCTGTTGATACCGGTTATCTGGACCTTTATACGTTCGTCACAGCCGTTCAGCAGTTCGTCAATCACATCGTCCGACATCTGTTCGACCGGCGTGTCAAGCGTATAGTCATACTTGGCAAGCAGTGCTGTTATCTGTCTGAAAATAAGGGTATTCTTATATGGTCCAAGTGGCGCAATGGCCCCCTGCTTCACCGAAAGGCTGCGGTCCGGGAGCACCTTGTCTACGCTGACCATCGAAACATAGCCCAGACCCTTGCAGTGAGGGCAGAATCCCTGCGGCGAATTGAACGAAAAGTTATGCGGAGCAGGTTCCCTGTATGCTATGCCTGTGGTGGGGCACATCAGACGGCGGCTGTAATGGCGAAGCACCCCAGGCTCGGGACGTCCGGGTATGGTTTCTTCGGGTTGCGAAAGCACCATCATTATGCCGTCGCCCTGCTTCATTGCCAGTTCCACACTGTCTGTCAGGCGTTTTGCATATTTTCCATTTACAACCAGTTTCTCAATGACCACCTCTATGTCATGGTTGCGGTATCTGTCCAGTTTCATGCCGGGACGTACCTCACGTATTTCACCGTCAACACGCACTGTCAGATACCCCTTGCGGCGTATGCTTTCGAACAGTTCGCGGTAATGACCCTTGCGTGCCTTGACAAGCGGTGCCAGCACGTAGATCTTCTGGCCGTCATAATCCTTGAGGATAAGGTCAACTATCTGCTCTTCAGTGAAGCGCACCATCTTCTCGCCCGTCTCATACGAATAGGCATCGGCCGCACGTGCAAACAGAAGTCGCAGATAGTCATACACCTCGGTAACGGTGCCCACTGTGGAACGCGGGTTGCGGTTTGTGGTCTTCTGCTCAATTGAAATGACCGGACTGAGGCCGCTTATTCTGTCCACATCGGGCCTTTGCAACCCGCCAAGGAAATTTCTGGCATAGGCAGAAAAGGTCTCAAGATAACGGCGCTGGCCTTCAGCGTATATGGTGTCAAAGGCAAGCGAAGACTTGCCGCTTCCGCTCAGTCCGGTCACGACCGCAAGCGAACGGTGCGGAATCTCCACATCAATGTTCTTCAGGTTGTTTGACCTGGCCCCTATGACCTCAATCCTGCCCTTTTCCATATCATCTCATTTCACCAAGCCCCTTAAGGACGTTGATGCTTTCCTTCTTTTCATATTTGCGGCCTCCGGCACCTGTCGCCTTCACGTTGATGAAATACACTCCGTCCTTCACGGTCTCGCCGTTGAACATGCCGTCCCAAAGCTCAAGGACATAGCCGTCACCGTCCTCCTGACCGCCTGTCATGGAAATGAGTTCATCCATGCTGCCGGAATATGACCGGATTGTCTGGCCCCAGCGGTTGAAAATGGCAATGTCGGCCCGGACAATCGACTGCATGTAGATGCAGTACACGTCATTTATGCCGTCACCGTTGGGCGAAAACGCATTATATGTCTTGATGTCCGAATCGTCAATGGAGAACTTCATGGGTTCGACATCGGTACCGGGAACGGTTTCGACGGAATCCCTGTCCCTGTATGACCAGCTGAAATTTATCTGGAACTCTCCAAAATCCTCGAAGACAAAACTGGAATTCGCGTCCTGACGTTTCAGGTACTGCATTGGAGCGTCGGTACCGGTCTGTCTGGTCACGACCCACTGCGGAAACAATACGTAATCCCGGCCGTCACCCGACACGATGGCCGATTCGAACAGGACCTGAAGAGGTGCGTTCCTGACATCAGCCTCACCGCCCGGCACCAGAAACACAGTATCGTTCAAGGCCGATACAAGCACGGCCCTGACATTCACCGAAGGCTCCTGCGCCATGGCTGCCGGGACTGCCAAAAGGCTCAGAACCAGTATAAACGCCGAATTGAATACCCTTTTCATTGCGAAGTACAAAAGTAGTGAAAACATTCGCATGCCGAAACCTGACTATGCGGGTAATTTTGTAATTTTGCACAAACACAAACAGACACGCATCAATTCATGGCAAGAAAAAGAACCATACTGTTCCTTGCGGCAATGATGGCACTGATACAGTCACCGGCGCTGCACGCCCAGGACTTCTTCATCCACACGGTTACCAAAGGACAGGGTCTCTATTCCATATCAAGAATCTACGGAATAAGTGAAGACGAAATCATCAGGCTCAACCCCGGTGCTGAAAAAGTCATAAAGACAGGACAGGAGCTGCGCATTCCACAGAAAAAAGGTCAGCAGGAGAACAGCTTCCACACAGTCGGACAAGGAGAGACTCTGTACAGCCTGTCAAAGAAATACCGTGTCTCCATCAAGGAAATCTGCGACATCAACCCGGGACTTTCATCCGAGACACTGAAGACAGGCATGATACTGGCCATCCCGCCGGTCACCGACCACGACACTGCCGAAGAAGCCGTTTCCGCACCGGCTCAGGCCGAACCCCAGGCATCGGCTCAGACCGGAAACGGGAGCGCATACAAGACACGTATCGTAGTCATGAAACGCGTCACCATATACCGCATCTGCAATGACTTCGACATAAACGAAGAGGACTTTCTGAATGCCAACCCACAGTATCGCCACACACGTCTTCAAGCAGGCGACACCGTCAACATTCCCTACACACGCAAGGAACGTGAGGCGATGAAACAGTCCCAGGTTGACAGGAACAGAGCCGAATCGCAGCTGTTACGTGACGCCGCAAACGGACGGAAGACCGTCTCCAGACCCAACACCGTCAATGCCGTGATGCTTCTGCCGCTTTCACTTGACGACAGCCTGTCTGCAGACCGTCCCAAGATGACGGAATTCACGCGCGGCATGCTGATGGCGGTAAGCAAACTGAAGGACGAAGGCATTTCAGTCAATCTCAAGGTGCTGGATACCGGCACAGGCGACCAGACTGTCAGCAGCATCATAGACCGCGGAGACCTTGATGAAGCGGACGTGGTTTTCGGCCCGAAATACAACGGTCAGATAGAGCAGGTGGCCAAGTGGTCAACGCAGCATGAGGTTCCGCTTGTACTGCCGTTCAATTCAGACGACAGACCGGTCTACAACAACCCGTACGTATATCAGCTCAATACGCCACAGTCATATTTCCATCAGGAAATCTACGATCATTTCGTACAGCAGTTCCGCAACCCGAACATCATCATTCTGGATGACGGCGACATGAAGAGTAACGAAATGCTTGACGGTCTGAAGCGTATGGCCAGGGATATGAATTTCCCCGTCATCACCATACCGGCCGACACTGCCGCCAGAAGCATGATCATGGAAAGTCTGGACCCGGAACGCCATAATGTCTTCATAATCAACAATCCGGACGAAGGACCGCTCATTACCATGCTGCCCATACTCCAGATTGTCAACAGGACCAAGGACGAGAATATCAGGACCAGCCTGTTCGGCTACCCCGAATACCAGATTTACGCTTCAAAGCGTCTGGATGAGATGAGCGAATGCGACACATGGTTCTACTCATGGTTCTTCACCAACAACACGCTGAGGGAATCGGTCAAATTCGGGCTGGACTTCATAAAGTCGTTCAACCGCCAGATGATGGTCAGCTACCCCAGCTACGCGCCATACGGATATGACTCCGGATACTATTTCCTCAGGGGAATTGCAATTTACGGCCGCGACTTCAGCAGGCATCTGACAGATTTCAGGACCAAGTCCGTCCAGATGGAATTCAAGTTCCAGCGCATAAGCCAGTGGGGAGGCTACATAAACCACAAGGTGTTCTTCGTGCATTTCTCACCTGAATACAAAGTTGAAAAAATAGACTTCGACAAATGAAAAGAGCATCAGCCATAGTGGTACTCAGTGCGCTGTTCGCCGGTTTTCTGACCCAAACCGCCAGTGCACAGGTGGGAAGCCCGCGCAACATGAAGTCCTTCGGCATCAACGGCGGCATGGGGACCAGCCAGGTGTCCTTCATACCCAAAATCAAGCAGGACCTCAGTCTTGGCCCCACCTTCGGTGTCACCTATCGCCACATATCGGAGAAATACTTCTTCCTGATTTGCGGAACCCAGATTGAATGCAACATGGCGACACGAGGCTGGACCGAACTCATTGAAGACGGAACCGACAACGAGTACACCCGTACATCATATTACATTGAAGTGCCGTTCTTTGCCCACCTGGGAATAGGACGTGAAGTACGCGGATTCCAGACCTACATCAACATGGGTCCCCAGATAGCGTACATGACGGGTGAAAAGCAGTATAAGGGAGGACACTGGAACACACTGAACCGTCCGAACAACGTCACGGCCCAATATGACCACCCGACCGAAAACCGCTTTGACTACGGTATCACGGCAGGTTTGGGACTTGAAATGCATACCGATCTTGGAATACTGGGTTTCGAGGGACGGTACTATTTCGGATTGGGCAACATTTTCGGCATCACCAAGAAGGACTATTTTGCCCGCTGCGCCAACAGCACCATATCGCTCAGAGCGCACTACCTGTTCTCGCTCTGATTCGCGGCTGTCAGTCGCGCAGTCTGAATCCGTTGGCCCTGGCCAGGATTGCCGCTTCAGCCCCGGAAACGCCTCTAATCGTCATAAACTCAAGGACAAGCGACACAAACGGGAAAGCTATCCACAAAGCCGGAACGAACCGGGCATCCCCTTTCATGAGCAGAATGTAGACCGCCATTACAATGTAATAGCCTACCGTCATGAGCATCATGAAAACAAGCAGACGTTTCTGCAGAATGAAATTGCGGAAGCCGGAAAGCAGCAGTTCGAAAAGCCCTACTGCAAGAATAATGATCAGAAATACGCCAAGTGCCCAGAGAGCTCCGCTGCTGTCTCCCTCAATGAAGTTCACCCGGAAATTGGTAAGCGTGGCCGATGCCCCTTCGGCATTGATCAGCTGGCCGATGGGCAGAATAAGGCTGGCAAGCATCAGTGCACAGATGATTGCCAGCCAGATTTGATGCAGGTAGAATTCTATCTTCATCCTGGAAACAGCCAGTTAGAGATTGTCCTTGTCTGTTGCCGGATTGCGGTGATAGATCTTGCCGTCTTCGAATTCCTTTGCTGCAATGAGAGTCGGTTTGGGCAGACGCTCATAATAGCGTGAAATTTCTATCTGCTCCCTGTTCTCGAACATTTCCTCGAGATTGTCAGTCGAAGTGCTGAACTCTTCAAGCTTCTGTTTGAGTTCATCCTTCATCTCAACTGAAATCTGATTGGCGCGCTTGCCCATGATGGCTACGCTTTCATAAACATTGCCAGTTTCCTGAACGAAATTCACCATGTCACGTGTGACGGTGTTGGTAGGAGCGTTTGTCTTCTTGAAATCCATATTAGTCTTCTTCAGTAATTATTTCCTTTTGATTCAAATTTCTGCTTGCAAGCCGGAAAATCCTGTCAGCCTCCTTCATGTGGCCGCTTTCAGGGTATTCGTTCTTGAAAGCGTAATATTCGTCAATGGCGTCGCGATAGCGGTCATCACGCTTCTCAAGCACGCTTTCCTGAGCCATTTCGAATTTTGCCTTGAGTATTATCAGCGAAAGGTCTTCGCGGTATTTCGTAAACGGATAGTCCCTCAGGGCATTCTCGGCGACGATTATTGCCGAACGGAAGTTGTTGCCCAGATAGTTGCCCATGTTGTAGTAGAGATCGGCCGACTTCAGTTCCTTTTCGACAAGACGGTCATACATTATGGCTATGAGCTCTTCGGCTCTTGGACGGAACCTGCTGTACGGACAGGTCTCGACGAAATTCTGCAGCTGTACGATGGCGTTCTGCGTGCTGGTCGGGTCAAGACGCGGATCGGGCATGTCAAGGAAAAGGCTGTAACCGGAACGGAACAGGCTCTCGTCAGAATATGCGCTTCCGGGATACGACCTGTAGCATGTCATGTAGTACTGCGAAGCCGAAACGTAGTCTTTCAGGTTGAAGTAGCACGTTGCCAGCAGGAACATCGACTCTTCAGCCTGGTCGGTTCCGCGCTGATAAGCCACGCATTCCTCGAGGAGAGTGCCGGCAGTGGTAAAGCGTCCCTGTGCGAAAAGGTCCTTGGCAAGGCTGAACTTGGTGTTGTAGTCCGATGCCTTGGCAATCTTGTTATACCCCGAGCATGAAACGACAGTCAGCGCCACGAGGCAAACCAGAACCGTATGTAGAACGCTTTTACGCATACGTGTACAATTTCAATCGGCAAAGGTACTGCTTTGGACCGGACTTTGCAAGAAAAAATGCATTACTTCTGCGATTCCATGTAACGTGCCACGATACCTGCGGCAATGGCACACAATTCACCGCACGGACGTTTCCTGTAATATTCCGGAGTGCGGTCCTGCGGCACCGGCGTGCCTTCGGGTTTCGACAGTCCAAGCAGTTCCCGGCATATTATGCTTCCGTTACGTGTCCTGAACTTGTCCGCGAAGTCCTGAACCAGAGCATAGTTCGCAGTCTTGGCCGACTTGTCGGACACATTGTCAGCCGGAATCAGAGCCCCTGCCACCATGGTCATGCCCGACACCGTTCCGCACACCTCGCGCATCCGTCCCATGCCTCCGCCGAAACCCGACGCCAGTCTTGCCACCTGCTGCGGATCCATACCCAGCACGTCACTGAAGGTCATTGCCACAGCCTGACAGCAGTTGTATCCCTGCTGGAACAGCTCCAGCGCACGTTTTTCCCTTTCATCTACAGTCATAGCGATTATTTCTTCCAGGCCCAAATCCCGGGGGCCGGTATAATATGCCCGTAAAATTACTAACTTTGCGCGATTTAATCCGCTCCGCACATGGATTTCAAACTGGCATCACCTTTCCAGCCTACCGGCGACCAACCCCAGGCCATCCGTCAGCTCACCGACGGCGTTCTTGACGGCACGAAGGCGCAAACCCTGCTTGGTGTTACCGGTTCGGGCAAGACTTTCACAATTGCCAACGTCATAAAGAACGTGGGGCGCCCCACCCTGGTGCTCAGTCACAACAAGACCCTTGCCGCCCAGCTCTACAGCGAGTTCAAGGCCTTTTTCCCGGAGAATGCGGTCGAGTACTACGTCTCATACTACGACTACTACCAGCCCGAGGCGTATCTGCCGTCGACCGACACATACATCGAGAAAGACCTTGCCATAAACGACGAGATTGACAAGCTCAGGCTGGCGGCGACATCGGCCCTGCTATCGGGAAGGAACGATGTCATTGTGGTGTCATCGGTCTCGTGCATATACGGCATGGGCAACCCGGCCGATTTCTACAACAACGTGATTGAAGTCAGAAAGGGGCAGCGCATTGACCGCAACGTGCTGCTGCGCAAGCTGGTTGACAGCCTGTACGTGCGCAACGACCTTGAGCTGGGGCGAGGCAACTTCCGTGTCAAGGGCGACAACGTCGACGTGAACCTGGCCTACAGCGACACCGCCGTGCGCATCCAGTTCTGGGACGACGAGATTGACTCGATCGAGGAATTCGACGTGCTGACAGGCGAGCGCATTGACCGGTACGAATTCTACCGCATATTCCCGGCCAACCTGTTCATGACCACAAAGGAAAGTCAGGAACGCGCCATACGCGCCATACAGGACGACCTTGTAAAGCAGCTGGCGTTCTTCGAGGAGATTGGCAAGACACTCGAGGCCAAACGTCTGAAGGAGCGTGTCGAGTATGACATCGAGATGATACGCGAACTTGGGCACTGTTCGGGAATCGAGAACTATTCACGCTACTTTGACGGCCGCGCGGAAGGCACAAGGCCATACTGCCTGTTGGATTTTTTCCCAAAGGACTTTCTGCTTGTAATAGACGAAAGCCATGTAAGCGTGCCGCAGATTCACGCCATGTACGGAGGCGACCGCGCACGCAAGATCAACCTTGTGGACTACGGCTTCCGCCTGCCCGCCGCGCTTGACAACCGCCCCCTGAAATTCGAGGAGTTCCAGGAGCTGACAAATCAGACAATATACGTGAGCGCCACGCCGGCCGACTTTGAGCTTGCTGAAAGCGGGGGTGTGATTGTCGACCAGGTGATACGTCCCACAGGACTTCTGGACCCGATAATCGAGGTCCGTCCAAGCAAGGGGCAGATTGATGACCTGATGGAGGAGATTGCCACCCGTGCCGAAAACGACGAGCGTGTTCTGGTGACGACACTGACAAAACGCATGGCCGAGGAACTGAACGACTACCTGCTGAAGAACGGCGTGCGCTGCAATTACATACATTCCGACGTGGAGACTCTGGAGCGTATCCAGATCATGAACGACCTGCGTGCCGGAATATACGACGTGCTGATAGGTGTAAATCTTCTTCGCGAAGGACTGGACCTTCCGGAAGTGTCGCTGGTAGCCATAATCGATGCCGACAAGGAGGGTTTTCTGCGTGACCACCGGTCACTGACGCAGACAGCGGGACGCGCGGCGCGCAACGTGAACGGCAAGGTCATCCTGTACGCCGACAGGATAACCCAGAGCATGCAGCTCACCATGAACGAGACCAACCGGCGCCGAGAGAAGCAGATGCGCTACAACGAGGAGCATGGCATTACCCCGCAGCAGATCGAGAAGGCCATTGCACAGTCGCCGCTGGTCGGACAGTCATCGTCCAAGGAACAGGAAACAGCCAGAGAATACGCCATGAAGGATATTGCCCGCGAGGCCTGTGACCCCATAATAGAGAAGATGACGCCGAACCAGCTGGATGCCGCAATAGCCCGCACCCGCAAGCTCATGAACCAGGCATCGGCCCGCATGGACTTTCTGGAAGCCGCGCAGTACCGTGACGAGATGTTCAAGCTTGAGGCTCTGAGAAACGGGAAAGACGGCAATTCCAATAATAATGGCAAGTAATTGGAGTCCGTATTCTTTTTTTTGTACTTTTGCGAAAACCTTGGAAATATTCAAAGCATAACAATAACCGATTATGAAGAAAATCACTTTAGTCCTGATGGCCTGTGTAATGGTTGCACTGTCATCGTGCGGAAACAGAAAGAAATCTGCAGCTCCTGCAGCCGGTACGGAAGAATCATTTGAAATCCAGCAGCTTGAAGCCAATCTTCAGGCTCAGCTCGACAGTATTGCAAACTTGTACAACAACACCAGTAACCCCCTGGTTGCATCACTGAAGAACGGTAGCGTCGTTCTTTCCGAAGCCGAGAAGGAAATCAAGCCCGCTTATCTCATCGACCCCGAGACAACAGCCGGGCTGACCACTCTTGCACAGAAATACCGTGCCATTGCAATGCTGCAGTTTGACGCTGAAGTTGCCGGACTGTACGGCATGTCGAAGGAATCATACAACTCTTACAGAGACAAGCTTGCCATTGACATCAACGACCCGGCTCTAAAGAAGTTCGTCAAGGACATTGACGGCATTGCCAGCGAGGCACTGAACGGTCTGTATGACGACGAAGTCAAGAACGGCCGCGTCTGCCTGTTCTGGGAAATGGCCGGCGCATTCACCATTGAATCGCTTTACGTAATGTCACAGAACATTGACAAGTTCACCGAAGGCATGACCGATGCCGATGCAGAAAGCCTGACCTACCGTCTGTTCCTTGCAAAGTACTGCACGGACCAGCTTGTCGCCTTCTATCCTGAAATGGAGTCACTGTCAAAGGCACTTGCTCCTCTGGATGTCCTGAATGCAATGAGCATGGCTGAATTCAAGCAGCAGCTTGCAGAAATGAAGGGACAGCTCGAGATTATCCGCAACACTCTTCTTGACTGATTAAGCACTTCACGAACAATAAAGGCGGCCCCATTTCCGGGGCCGCCTTTATTGTTCGTAACATGACCGAATGTCAGTTCTGCTCCTTGCGCATGTAGCGTCCGGGGAAATCGAGGAACAGCGCCAGAGCAACCAGAACCGCCATCAGCGCCATGACGCCAAGATTGAACCAGAGTGTCTTGATGCGTGTCTCGCCAAGAATCTTCACACCGCTGTAGAACGGAGCGCCGCCGTTATGTGAACGCGGCTCCACGAACACGAAACCTGCCTGAGGGACTATGTGACCGTCAACGACTTTGCACAGCGACTGAGCCTGCCCGTTCAGAACCAGCGACTCCAGCTTGGTGTTGAAATTGTCCCTCTTAAGCTGTTTCACCGCCTGAGTGCCGCCAAGTTCCCTGACCATGCCGTTGATTATGCGGTCAGAACTCAGGACTGCACGATTGCCAATTTCGTCAAGAGCAAGGCCGGCCCTGTCAAGCCATTCCGACAGGCCGTTGTACAGGTCATCGTTCCAGGCATCGGCCGAAATCTCGCCTTGGTAGGGTTCAATGCCGGTCACAGCAGCCAGCTGAGGCATTTCACCGGCAATAAGCTGCAGACGCGAAGCATCGGGAACCTCGCCTTTTCCAACCTCGTCGCGGTACGTCTCCAACTGGCTGTTCAGCTCATCGCGGAACGCGTAGTCATAGTACTGCGCCGTATATTTCTGCTGCTCATATTCAGCAATTTCCCTTTCGAACGGATTGTCTGTGAACGAAGTCACGGCAAGAGCCTCGTAAGCCCAGCGCGACGGCACCACATTGCCTATTACAGGCACATTGCCCGTCTTGCTCCGGGGATTCAGGTCGCCGAAATCGACCACCAGACCGCAGAGCAGAATCTGAGGAATGAGCAGCAGCGGAATGGTAATGTATATCGAGACGATGGAATTCAGGCACTGCGAAAGCACCAGACCTGTAAGACCCGCCAGGAAGGCCGATGCGAACAGGATGCCCCACCATACGGTGAACAGGCCATCGAGCTTCATTATGCTGTTGCCGACCAGAACAAACAGCAATGTCTGGACAAGCGTGACAAAAGCAACAAAAAGTATCTTCGACCAGATATAGCTGCCGTACGAAAGGTTCAGGAATTTTTCGCGCTTCAGAATGACGCGGTCCTTTATTATCTCCTCGGCACTGCCGCTCATGCCAATGAACGTGGACACGATTATCGCCATGAAGAAATACGACACCAGGTTACGGTTGTCCATAACCGAATAGCCGCCTTCGGCAGGCGCATATCTGGTAAGCACAGCGCATATCAGTGCCAGAAGCGGAGCCTCAAGCAAGGTTATGAGCATGTACTGCACATCCGTAAGTTTTGCGGAAAGGTTCCGCTTCAGGAATATGACCATCTGATGCAGAGCATCAGGACGTTTCTGCCGGTTCACAGGCACGTCACTTACAGCCGGAGCCGCAAACTGCTGGCGGTTTTCCAGATACAGCCTGTGCCACTCGTCAGGCTCCACCTTGCGCTTTTCGGTCTGGTTGCCGCTGTCGTCAAGTGACTTTTCGTCAATTATATTGAGAACAATCTCAGGATTCACGTTACCGCATACGGGACAGGTCGTCACATCGGCATCGGCATAGTGCGCCGCATTCTTGAAATATGACACAGCCTCAATGGGATTGCCGTCAAACACCGGATAACCGCCCTTGTCAAGCAGCCACAGACGGTCAAAAAGCTTATACACGTCGCTTGACGGCTGGTGTATGTTAACCACAATGAGCCTGCCCTTGTAGGTCTGTTCCTTGAGCAGGTTCATGACCTTCTCGGTATCGGTCGATGACAGGCCCGATGTAGGTTCATCCAGGAAGAGCACGGCCGGCTGGCGTATCAGCTCCAATGCAATGTTCAGCCTCTTGCGCTGGCCTCCGGAAATGTATTTGTTCATGGGTGAGCCCACCTTAAGGTCCTTGGCCTGATCCAGACCCAGATCGACCAGCGTGGACATAACCTTGTCGTCCAGTTCCCGGTCACTCATGCCGTTGAAACAGAGTTTCGCCGTGAACCACAGGTTCTGATATACGGTAAGTTCCTCAATGAGCAGGTCGTCCTGCGGCACGAATCCAATCAGCGCCTTTGCTGCAGGTTCGTGAATCTCATGACCGTTTATTGTGATTGTCCCTTCCTGCGGAATGATGCTTCCGTTCAGAATATTCAACAGAGTCGATTTGCCCGTACCGCTGCCTCCCATGATTGCCACCAGCTGGCCGCTCTTCATCGAGAAACTGAAATTGTGCAGTCCGAAGCCGGGATTGTTGGCGAACCTGAAGTTCAGGTCACGGCCGCACATTTCAATGGCATTGCGGTCATCGGCATCGCCGTAGGCCGACATTATTGAAGAATAGTAGGCCGGAGCACAGCGGGCGCATTTCAGGACACCGCATTTCTGCCATATCTGAAAAGCTCCGGCCAGAACCGGCACATCCTCCATGAGTACCTCATCGGAACCCATATACGTAAACAGCAGACGGTTGTATTCGCTCAGCCACAGAGTCTTGAGCACGGGCCGGGCCTCCGGGCCGTAGTTGTGCAGCATCACACCGTGAGCGTCAGGGACACCCGCCTCACGGCTGCCCGGGTGACAGTCAGCGTAGTCGCGGCATGCATCGAACAGGTCGGCGGTAATGTTGAAGTTGTCGGCAACAGTCCTGAAAAGCGGATCCTGCAGAGCATCGCTCCGGTTCGACGCCATTTTGCAGAATTCCATGAGTCTGAGCAACATGAGCAGCTGCTCCATCTGCGTTATGTGCGCCTGCAGTTTCTGGCAGATGCCGGCAACGACCGTTTCCTTGTCCAAATCGGGAGTCTCGTCGTAGAAACCGCGCAAATCATCGTACAGATTCAGATAAGACCGGGGCGAACGGATGCCGAAATGACGCATCAGATAGTTCGCAATGATTTTCTGAGTCTGTTCGCTGTCAACGCCATTGCCCGATGCGAACAGCGCGAACAGGTTGGTCAGACTGGAAAGGACAATGTCGTTCATATAAGAAAATTTCAGTTCTACTTGCGCTGTTGCTGCTGCAGGCGTTCCTGTTCCTTCTGCAGGGCTTCCAGACGTGCCATCATGCCTGAGGCCTTCTTTGCCTTGGACGGATCATTGCGGCTTGCAGCGTAATCGGCTTCAAGTTTAGCTAAAATTTTCTTTTCATCGGTCGATTTCCTCAACCAAATCATTGTAATTATGCCAATAAGGCCTGAAACGAAATAGTAGTAGCACAGGCCCGACGAATAATTGTTGAACGAGAAGAAGAATATTACCGGCATGATGTACATCATCCACTTCATGGCCTTCATGGAGTCCTCCTGCCCGGGAGCGGTCTGTTGCTGCTGCATGGAGTATATGGTGTTGATGATGTTAGTTGCGCAGAACAGCACGCAGAAAATGCTCAGATGGTTACCAATAAGCGGTATGTTGGCCTCCCAGCTCAGAATGTCATCGAATCCGGTAAGGTCAGTCGCCCAGAGGAAGCTCTGCTGGCGCAGCTCTATGGCATTGGGCACCAGGAAGAAGAAAGCCATCCATACAGGCATCTGCACCAGTGCGGGCAGGCAGCCGCCCATAGGACTGACGCCGTACTTGCTGTACATGGTCATGGTTTCCTGCTGCTTCTTCATTGCGTCCTCAGGTTTCGGATACTGTGCCGCTATCTGGTCGGCGTATGGCTTGAGCGCACGCATTTTGGCGCTTGACATGTATGACTTGACCTGCGCAGGCATGACAATAAGTTTGACAATCACCGTCATGAGCAGAATTACCAGTCCCATGTTAAGCCCCCAGTGCGAGAGCAGATTAAACAGCGGAATAAGGAGGAAACGGTTAACCTCGCGTACAATCGGCCAGCCCAGATTAATCACACGGTTCAGGCGTATCCTGTCTTCGCCGCGTGACAGTTTACTGTTGTTCTTCAGGACCTTGTAGTCATTCGGGCCGATGTAGAACTGGAACATGCTTGTACTGGCGCCGCTCGGGTCAAACTGAGCCTGAGCCTGCATCATGAGTTTTTTCAGATACCCCTTACCCTGTTTGTAAGACTGTCCGGCAAGTCTGGTGTCGGCATTGAACGTGCCGTTTGAAATCATTATGCAGGAAAAGAACTGGTTTTTGAAAGCCACCCAGTCGAGATTCTCCTCAATGGTCTTCTTGCGGGCCGATGACAGCATGGCATTGCTCTTTCTGTTTGGCAGCGGAGTGCCAAGCAGCTTGGCCTTTGCCTTGTCGGCACGCTTGTATGTCAGTTCGGTGTAGCGCTGTTCAAAGTCAAAGCCCTTCTCCTGCTGGCGCAGATTCTGAATCCAGTCAACGGCAAGCGTTTCGGTGCTTGTGCTGAAAAAGTCTGACATGCCTACCGCCCTGATGTCAAGATTCAGCATATAGCTGTCGGGCAGCAGTTCATACACGAAATCCATGTAACCGTATCCGTTTGTCACGAGGCGCATGATTACGGAAGTCGGGCTAAAATCTACAATATCAAAATACAGGTCACGGCTAAGTATATTCACCAGTTTGCCGTCAAACTTGAAGTTCAGGCTTATCTCATTCTCGTCAAACAGACACACGGGCTGACCCTGCTGGTCATTGTATCCGGACAGCACAGCCTTTGAAGGTGCCGCACCCTTTGTTGAGATGTCAATGCTCACCAGATCATTGTGAAGGGTCACGGTGTGCCTTTCACCGGTCAGAGCCGGGAACAGAGGCGACAGCGAGTCAGCCTTCTCTTCAATGACGGCGGCAACATCATACACTGCAGTATCAGCGTCGGCATTATCGCCAAGACGGTTTTCCTGTTCATACCTGGCCTTCTGTGCGGCACTCTTCTTCATGGAACTGTTCTGCCACGCAAAAACCAGCACCATTGCCACTCCGATCAACAGGAGTCCTAAATAGCTTCTCTTGTCCACTTTCTTTGTTATTTCAGTCGGACCGCAAAGATATGAAAAATAAGTTCAAATTGCAGGAAAAACGTTACATTTGCCGGAAAAGAACAAGGAAATGACAGCAGAACTGACTGACAGGATTGACTTCGAGTCAATAAGTGAAATCGGGACAGAAAACTTCAAGGGCGGAGAAAAAGTGTTTTACGCCAGAATGTTCAATGACGGACTGAACAAGGTAATGAAGGCGCATATGGGTCCCGGTGCGTCTATAGGCATGCACACCCACAGCGACAGTTCCGAAGTCATATTCATTACAGGCGGTTCGGGAACGCACATCTTTGACGGCAGGAGTACCGGTTTCACTGCAGGCGACGTGCTCTACTGCCCAAAAGGCCATTCCCATTCACTGGTGAACGACAGTGACGGCGAGGTGTACCTGACAGCCGTCGTGCCCGCCCAGTAACTTCGGCCGCAGACGTGCAACGCAAATTCGTTTTTTATCAGAATTATTTGGATTGTAAGTTATAATGTATAATTTCGACTAACTAACCTATAAAACAGTCAACGATATGCGTAAGATTGCATTAGTTTCGATGGCCGCAGTTTTTAGCGGTATCATGCAGTTCTGATCTGCAGTTTGACAGTTCCGAATACATCCCGCAGCAGGACACCCGGGATTTCTCCCAGAAGTTCGACGATGTTGTCAGCAGAACGATTTCCGGATATGATGACAGCAACTTCTTTGAAACAGCCGGACTCTACGCTTCTTTTGCACGTGAAATCCTTACACGCGACTACGCCACAGTTGTGATTCCACAGATAGGCAATGCGGTAAGGCCGGACTTCGAGAACGGCGTACTTCATTTTGATCTGAGCAGAATCAGAAGGGGGAACACAGCAGAGCGGTTCCGGCATTTCTGAGAAAATCAATATGACCGTTTCAAAGGCAGCCAGTCAGATTATTGAAGACGTTGAATTCATAGATGCAGCCCGCGTTTACGGTCAGTTCGGTCACGAACTGGTTTCACGCGACCTTACGTCGGTACTTCTTCCGCAGGTTGCCAACGTAATCGATTCAATTGTCTGTACGGATGAAATGTAGCGCCGCAGGTGTAAATAGCTGTATAAAAATGGGCTACAAACACTCCGTCATGTATATCGGAACGATGGACGTCTGAGCATCTTTCTGGAAATCCTTCGAGCATATGAGATACCTTCTTGAAATACGTGAAGAGTATTTCCGGCAGAACTCGTCAAGTGAAGCATGAGACTTGTTTGTCGATGATTTGACCTCCAGAGGGCACAGTTTTGAACCCCTTGACAACAGGAAATCTATCTCATAGTAATGCTTGTCATCCTTTGGCCAGGTGTGGTAGAACAGCTTGTCTCCTCCCGTCACCAGAATCTGGGCGACCATATTCTCATACACATAGCCTAAATTAGCAGGCAGCTTGTCCATAAGCAGCTTCTGGTATATCGTATTCTCAACAAACGACTTCTCCCAGAACGCCAATGTGATGAACAGGCCGGTGTCACAAGTAAACATCTTGTACTGGGTCAGGTTCTCGGTCAGCCCCATGCCGATGTTCGGGTCATCCACATGATGCGCGAACAGTACCGTACGGCTGTCCTCTAGATCCGTCAGTAAGGTTGACATCACTGATTCCTCCACTTCGCCGACCACTGAATACGGTACATATCTAACCATGTTCCTACTCAGCTGCCCGGGAATCGACATGAACATCTTTCCGGCACGCCCTGACGGATCGATTTTCTTGAAGTCGTCATTATACAGTGTGATTATGTTACGCTTGACAGCATCGACCTTGCTCAGGTCATTAGTATCGATATAAGCATTGACGGCCTGAGGCATACCGCCCACTAGCATATACAGCCTGAAATCGCGGAAAAGCACACGGTGAGAGGATCCGATGGGCCTCTGCAACTCCCATAACTGTCTCAACAGAGGGAGCGTTGCAGTATCCCCAAGAGCCCACCGGAATTCCTCATAATCCATCGGGTACATGGAGATCCTTTCCTCTTCGCTCGGGATGGTGATACCCTTCGTGTTCTGCTTGATGCTTATAAGCGAGCCTGTTTCCAGATAATCATAGCGGCCGTCCTGCACAAGATATTTGATAGCCTGCCTGGCCATAGGGCACTTCTGAACCTCATCGAAGATTATCAGGGACTTGCGGGTATGCAGAGACACATGGAACTGAGTCTGCAATGTGATGAATATGTAGTTAAGGTCTGTAAGGTCATCGAACAGTTTCTTGATTGAAGACGAGACCTTGTTGAAGTCGACGAGTATGTAGGAATCATACTCGTTTTTCGCGAACTGCTCGGCTACGGTCGACTTTCCGACTCGACGCGCCCCCTCGATGAGAAGGGCCGTGCTGCCGTTGCTGTTCTTCTTCCATTCAAGAAGCTCATCATATATCTTTCTCTTGAAAATCCTGCCGTCCATGTTGAAAATCTTTTCGCAAAGATAGCATTATTTTACATTTCCCCGCAAATCAATCTATAGATAATTCCGAATTCCCCTTAAATTCCTTGCGATAGATTATCGAATTGCCCTCAATCATTTTTCTACTCTCTGTGTCAACTTTTTCGAGAGCAACGTATATCTCTGCCCGCCGACACGGAGATTAAGGGATTGTGAAACGAGCCCCGATTAACATTCATCCGTTTGTATCAACGATTTTAACGTACTGCGTACATTATAACGAGCTAATGGACAGTGTATTATAAGCGTAATTTGACCACTTCCGCGGGATGCCGATTTTGACACACCCCGCAACTGACATTGTTCTTTGAAACTTATTCGTTGACTATCCAATATCCACCTTTCTTCTCTGGTGAATGGCTGAGAATACCCTGCTCACGGAGTATTGCTAAATGATATTTAATACCTGCCTTGGTGAGTTTACAAGACACAGCTATTTCAGATGCAGAAACAGTAGGATTTCTCTTTATAATCTTTATGATTTCCTCACGGGTTGCTTTCCCGTTTTTCAGGCTAGTTTTTGGGTTAGTTTTTGGGTTAGTCTTTGGGCTAGTTTTTGGGGTAGTACTAACCTGATTTTTACCTCCTATCATCAGTGTCAGCTCAACCCTGTCGGGATCATATTTCTCTCGAATCCGGGGCTTCGGCCAATGGTTG
>JAKSIR010000022.1 GCA_024398695.1 Bacteroidaceae bacterium
TTGCGGAAAGAGTGGGATTCAAACCCACGGTACGGCTAGGCCGTACGCCGGATTTCGAGTCCGGTCCATTCGATCACTCTGGCATCTTTCCGAGCGCAAAGGTACTCTATTCCCCTTTATGTGACAAGTATTGGCGAAGTTTTTTTATTCCATTAATTTTTGCCACCTTTACACTCGAATATAACATATTTGAGACAATGAAGAATTCATGGAATTTCTGGGGTCTGCTGGCCCTTGGCGTGTGCATCATCCTGTCAGTCGGGAAATTCACAGGGTCAAAACGTACGGTCAACGTGAAGGGGCTTGCAACCCAGGAAGTTATGGCAGACCATGTCATTTGGCCTATCGTTATCAGAGACATTGACAATGACCTGCAAAGTCTGTATGCGTCAATAAACGAAAAGACCGGCAGTGTCGTTGGATTTCTCAAGTCAAACGGCATTGAAGATGATGATATCAGCATCACCGCCCCAACGGTCACCGACCGCAAAGCATACGAATACTCCAACGAGCATATTGCCTCACGTTACCAGATGCAGCAGGTTATCACCGTCAGTTCCAACGACATAGACCAGGTCCGTGCACTTATGTCACGTCAGGGCGAACTGTTGGCCAAAGGAATTGCCACGACTACCGATTATGACTATCAGGTCAGTTTCGAATACAACGGACTGAACGGACTGAAACCGCAGATGGTGGAAACAGCCACCCGCAATGCCCGCGAAGTTGCACAGAAGTTCGCCAATGATTCAGGCTCACGTTTGGGAAAGATCCAGACCGCATCGCAGGGACAGTTTTCAATAAGTGACCGTGATTCCAACACTCCATGGATTAAAATTGTCAGGGTTGTAACATCAGTCACATATTATCTGAAATGATGGATTCCATAAGAAAATACTTTCCGGAACTTACAAAGCGCCAGTTTGAACAGTTTGAGGCGCTCGGTCCGATATACACCGACTGGAACGGCAAAATCAATGTCATTTCCCGCAAGGACATTGACAATCTGTACTGTCACCACATTCTTCATTCGCTGGCAATAGCCAAAGCCATGAAATTCACCGACGGTACCCGGCTGGCCGACGTTGGGACCGGAGGAGGATTCCCCGGCATACCGCTGGCCATAATGTTTCCCGAATGCCGTTTCACACTGATTGACAGTATAGGAAAGAAAGTCATGACAGTAGCTGCCGATGTAGCCCGTCAGATTGGACTTACGAACGTGGAATGCCGTCACGAGCGTGCACAGGAGGACCCGGACAAATACGAATTCGTCCTGTCACGCGGTGTCATGCCCCTGCCCGACCTCTGTTCCATAGCACAGAAGCTCATAGACCGCAGGACACAGCGAAACGCCTATCCGAACGGAGTAATCTGTCTGAAAGGCGGAGACCTGAGTGCCGAAACACAGATGTTCCGCCATTCGTTCGAACAGACGGAAATAAACACGTTCTTCGATGATGAATTCTTCAAGGACAAGAAAGTGGTTTACGTGCAGATATCATGAATGTAAAGTGTCTGGAATTCAATTTCCTGCCGGTCAACACATACGTTCTTTGGGACGAGACTAAAGAATGTGCAGTCATTGACCCGGGATGTTTCTATAAGGGAGAGAACGAAAAACTGGCGGAATTCATCAGCACAAACGGACTTGAAGTCAAGCTGCTGCTGAACACCCATCTTCATTTCGACCACGTTTTTGGAAATATGTTCGTGGAACAGACATATGGTCTGAAGGCACGTGCCAATGATGCAGACAACCCATGGATTGAGAACCTGCAGCAGCGTCTGTCCGCTTTCGGACTGCATTATGACGGCAAAGTCAACCCCATTCTTCCTGAAAATGTTCTCAATGAAGGCGACGTTATCCGGTTCGGCAACACAGAACTGCACGTGCTACACATTCCCGGGCATTCTCCCGGCAGCCTGGTATTCCTGAACAGGAAAGAGAACGTTCTGTTTTCAGGTGACGTGCTGTTCCAGAACGGTATGGGACGCACCGATTTCCCTGACGGTGACGGTCCGGCACTTCTGAAAGGCATCAGGACAAAACTTATGACACTTGACCCGTACACCACGGTATTTCCGGGACATGGTCCGGCCACTACAATAGGGCAGGAAAAAAGATCGTTTTTATGAAAAGAATATTCACATCGTTTCTGGCCATGATGGTACTGTGCCCCCCATTATGGGCCGATGAAACCGTCAATGGTACCGCACCGCTGGTTTTTGACAGCGACGAATGGGACTTCGGCACAATCAACGAGGAGGATGGCATAGTAACCCATGTATTCCGATTTGCAAACGTATCGGACAAACCTATAAGGATAATCAGCGTTTCAACAAGTTGCGGCTGTACAAATGCCGCCTTCTCGACCGAGCCGGTAGCGTCTGGTGACTTTGGGGAAATAACAATACATTTCAGTCCGGCACGCACCGAAGGACAGCTGTACCGCGAAGTAGAGGTCTTCACAGACAACCGTGAATGGTATAACCGCCTTACAATCATTGCAAACGTTATTCCTATGCCTATGGGCCTTGAACAGCTTAATCCGCATCAGCTTTCCAGTATGGTCAGGACCAATACCAATCGCTGTAATTTCGGCTATATAGCACAGGGGCAGACTGTCACCAAGACGGTAAGTATTGTCAACATAGGTAAGGAAGAGACCGCAATTGAAGCAAAATCCACCGGCAACCGCTATGGAATGACTTTTCAGGCCCCTGAGAAACTGGGCCCTGAAGAGACGGCCAAAGTAAGCATAACCTACACCATACCAAAGGGAATGCAGTATTACGGAAATGCGCGTGACACAATATGGATTATGGCAAACGGACAAAAGTCTGAACAGCCCATCATAATCAGCGCCCTGCGGGTTGATAACTTTGAAGGAACTGCAAATCTGCCTCAGCCGGTAATGCGCATCGAGCCATCGTATGTTGACTTTGACAAACAGCCGGCCAAAAAGACATGCAAACAGACGGTGGTCATAGGCAATACAGGCAAAAGCGACCTGCTGTTCCGCAATATTGAAATCATAGGATGCTCGGTCAACGGTCTCAACGAAAACAGTACCATCAGGCCAGGACAGGAAAAGAAAGTCACAGTCTCTATCAAATCGCCTTCCGTGTCCGGTGAAAGCGCTACAGGCTCAATCTTTCTGACTACCACCGACCCCACCCGTCCTCTGCGCGAGCTTCGCGTTCAGGTTCAGGCAAAATAGTTGTTTGACATACAATGCGAGCGCAATTGGCAAAACAGAATATTTGGTATTTTAACGGTAAATTTGTAACCTTGCAAGAGCAAAGTAAAAAGTACCTGCACGACAAATCAAACAAAGGACTGTATAATGGAAGAAACGAATATTGAGAAGCACAACGTGATTTCAATAAATGAAATTGCATCTGCCTTGTGGAGTAAAAGATGGCTCTTTATTAAAGTTTGGGTAATAACATTTGCCTTATCATGCTTGTGGATATTGCCACAACCACGAACCTATTCATGTGACGTCTCATTAGCGCCAGAAAGCAGTGAAGGAAGTAGTGGTGAAGGGCTTGCATCACTTGCTTCCAACTTTGGTCTGAATATCGGCATGGGTGGTAACGATGCAATCAGTCCTGATCTGTATCCTGACCTGCTAAAATCAACTAACTTTTCTGTGGGACTTTTTGATGTCCAGGTGGAAACATCACTTAAGAAGGAGAATATCAGAACTGATTATTATACATATCTGAAGAAGCACCAGAAAGCCAACTGGTTGCTTGCACCTATATTCAAATTGGCGAATCGCATAAAGAAACTATTAGAAAAGAGTGGCGATGCCAATCTTAGCAATTCAGCAAAGGCTTTCGACTCGTTCAGGCTCAGCAAAACTGAGACAAAAATCATGAAGGTTGTTCAAGAAAAAGTCAAGTGTTCCTACAGCAAGACAACCGGCATAGTCACGATATCTGTAACCGATCAAGATCCACTGGTTTGCGCACAACTTGCTGACAGTGTAATGTCGCATTTACAGGCATTTCTTACCGCATACCGCACTCAGAAGGCACGTATTGATTACGAGCACTATAGAAAACTGGCCGATGAAGCATTGATAAATTACGAACAATCCAGACTTGAGTACGCAAAATTCTGCGATGCCAACCGTGCGGCTAACCAACAAAGCATACTTACCAAAATTGACGCCATGGAGAATGACATGCAGCTCAAATACAACATACTTACTGCAATCACGACCCAACTTCAGGCTTCAATGGCCAAACTTCAGGAAGCGACCCCAGCCTTTACTACACTTCGCAACGCAACAGTACCGGTTAAGCCATCGGGACCAAAGCGAATGGTTTTTGTTACAGTCATGCTTATTTTATCTACACTGGGGACCATAGCATATAATTGGCGCAAGGAATTGATGAAATGGTTCTAACTCAATGTCGATAGTTTACGTCATATTCGTTGCTCTTTGCTGTTATTATTCATATAAATATGACGGAATAGAGGGGCATGATGCACACAAATCACACCGATTTTGGCTCATGTGCATATATCTCATCTGCCTTGCCGCATTCAGTTACGGTCTTGGAGGTGACAAATTCACCTACATGGAAGAATTTGACAATTACCCTGAAAAAGTTGGGAACCTGAAGGAATACATCAGTCTTAGGATATTGCTATATGGTCAAATGCCGTTGTGGACAATCATAAACCTGTTGTGCAAGAAGTTATTCGACTCTTTCTATGCAGTTCAGTTTATTGAGGCTGTATTCATTAACTGCTCCGTGTGTCATATCGCCCAGAAATACACCCACAGGCATTTTTTATTCCTTATAGTGTATTTCTTCACGTTTACCTATTTCATGTTCAATACAGAGATTATGCGTGAAGCCTTTGCTCTGTCGCTATGCCTTCCCGCATTTGATGCCTGGATGGAAAATAGGAAAATCCGATACCTGCTGCTTGTCTCTATCGGCCTAACATTTCACATATCGGCACTAATCGCACTGCTGTTCCCCATTGTACGCATAAAATATAGTAACAGGGCCATTCTTTGGATTTCCGCAATAAGTTTGGGAGTATGGACAACATGTGACATTGTTATGGGGAAAATAATTCTGGCAGCCCTAGGAAGCATTGGCAGTTTTGCTCAAAAGATTGTTTCCTATGGCATACAAACTACATCATTTTTCGGATGGCTACGCAGTTTGTTGTTATTTCTGGTATTCCCATTCATTGTGTATTACTTTACCATTAAATGGGAGAAGAATACTGAATCAAAGGAAAAAATGTTGAGATTGTATTCCTATCAGATGGTATTAGGTTTTATTGCAACTACGTTTGTTGGTTTGAGCAGATTCAACAATTATTGCGTCATATTCTATCTGACATTTCTTTCAAATTATCTCTATAATCTCTTTAAGCATAAAGAGCACCTTATCATCCGTTTGGGTAATGCAATAGCAATATTTGCCTTTGTCATATGGACATATGGAGTATACTGGCCCAAATCCGATACATACTATTTTGAGCTATGGTATCCGTACACAACAGTCGGAACTGATCCGCGTGATGTAGAGTATCGTATACAAGCACACGGCGAGGCCACATCAATTGAAGACGAAGGAAATAATATTCGCACAATAGAATAACTTCAAATACCACACAGCTATTCTTTGTTGCTATGGATTGAATAATTACAACTATTTTCTCACTAGTCTAAGAGCCTGCAAAATCATTTTGGCTTTGACTTTGAGCGGAATTCTGAAGTTCAGTATTATTGATTTTTCCAAATTTGGGAAAGTGTTTTTCCACATATAAAAATACTTTTTCTCAGAAAGGAAAGGAGCCAATGTCTCACGAACCTGAAAACGCAAGTAATCCATCAATGCATCAATCTGGACTGGATGAGAATGAGTAGAGTAAAATGATTCAACCTTTGAAAGATTATTAAGCATGGCTGAATGTCGTCTGATTATTGCATCATCATCATTACTATGAGTCAAAGTATCGGATGCAACAATATAATGATAGTACGGTACAGGAACATAGGATATCTTTTTTACATAATAGAGCAATTGCAACATCAGTGCCATATCCTCTCCATGAGTATCAACTGGCCATATAACGCCTTGTGAATCAAGCAGTGATTTGCGAAGCACCTTATTCCATACAGAAATCGGGAAAACCTGACAGAAAAAACGCTCAAGACAATTGCCTGAATCCTGCAAACGTTTATTAAAGCCATTCCGTATGACCTGTTTCCCAGACTGGTAATCAAAATAGAAATCACAAATGGCAATATCAGCATTCAGCTCTTCACCTTTTGCCACAAGTTGTTCATACATTTCCTTCTCAACCCAATCATCGCTGTCGCAGTTTGCAATCCATTTACCTGTTGCAGCACGCATACCAGTCTGACGCGTAATTGGCAGCCCTTTGTTTTCCGTGTGCCTAAGAATACGCACATGACTCTTTCTACATGGATAATCTTCAATAATCCTTTTCAGAATAGCAATGGAATTATCAGGACTGCAATCATCCACAAATATATACTCAATATCGTCCAACGTCTGTTCAAATAGACTGCGGGCACATCGTTCTATATACTTTTCAACGCCGTATACTGGAACTATTACACTTAATAAATATGACATACTACATCAAATTGTCAGCAATAAAATTCAAAAGAGATATTGGAGATACACGATCCTTGAACGGATTTATAAATACCTGATTGGAACGGATAAATTCCAGATCACAACAACCATTTTCCACCTTTGAGACATATCTACAATCGTAATAATCGCTGTTAATTATCGCATCATTATCAGTCAGAAGTTTCTTATCATACAGAACAGCCTCCCATAGACGTTGTGTAAAACCTACAGCGTGCCCCTGCTGAATGTCCAGGATACACTTACATTTGCAAATATATTCCAGACTACGTTTATAGGGCATATCCTTGTCAATATAATGAATTCCATCATTACTGCGCCTCAGTTCCTTTGGGGCCCTTGAGATATAGAACTCGCACTTGATTCCATTTGACACAAGGTTATCATAAATCTGCTGATATGCAGCCAGCCTGTCCTTTGCACTAGCAAGAAGAAATACGTCCGATTCAGGAATATTATCATGAACTTCAATGTTACAGGTTGATGCTGCTGTATGATGATATAGTAAGCCATAACTCTCGGCCTCACCAGGGTCATACGATATTTGAAGATTAAAATAATCACGCATTCCAACTGGTGTCAATGGCATGTTCATAGTCGCTATGCGGTCTTCATAGAATAGCACAAACCGCGATGAAGGAAAACGCTTCTTAAGATATTCAATATATCCACGAAAATCATGAATCATATTCAAATATCCGGCTTGAAACACAAAACAATACGGCGTCAATACTTTCCTGTGTGGAATGAAATACTTTTTGAACCAGTATTCTCTAAATGGTAGTGGCAACACCCTATTGATCTTGGGTGCCGTATGTATTCTATGAAGGAAGCGCAGTATGGAACCGTGTTTTCCAGGGCCATCAGTAAATGTAGCATTGCTGCAAGAATCCAAGCCACCATACATAACCCTATTATAGTCGTACTTAGCAGCAAAGAAAACAAACTCATATCGTTCATCCAACTTCATCTGTCTTTCTAATTTTAATAAATGACAATATGATTTCTCTTTCATGTGCAGAAAGTACAATAAAGAAAATCCCCGCAACTCCAGCCGTCATGAAAAAGGCAGTGCTGACAATCAATAAAATCCATGAATCGAAATAATGCAGCATAAAGAGACATGATACAGAAGCGATGCATACGAAAACCAGTATGGGAAGCAGCCCTTTCATTAAATATTCACTTATGTCAAAGCTGAAGTTCTTCTTCATAAAGTGCAACCCTACAAAGAGATTGATAACGCCACGGGTTAGAACTCTACTATAGAGAATGTACTGAACCGGGAAAGATACTCTAAAGAGGCAATAACTTATGGCAAGGTCCAGAAAGAAAACCGACGATATAGTAATTTGATAGTTACGAATGTTGGCATCGGCCATTACAGCACAATTATATGGACCTGAAACTGCATCAATTATACAACATGATAATATCAACCGACAGAAATCAACTGTATATCTAGGTACTTCCGGCAACCAAACATTCAGGATCAACGGAGTGTTGACAATTACAATTATTGCCGGAATGAATACCAAGGCAAATGACAGTCTTGATGTTGAATATATCAGTTTGTTCAATTCTTCCCTATTGCCAGTCGAATATGTTTGAACTATTTGCGGCCTAAATGCTGCCTGGAACCCTGCCACAAAAGAACTTACTGCACTATACACACCATTTGCCAGTCCCATGGCCGCATTGACACCCACCCCCTTGAATATGTTTAGACAAAATATAAAACATTGTTGGGATATTACATTCGATGCATTACCAAGAGTGTTCCACCCAAAGTATGAAGCCAACGATGCTAAAGAGGAACTATCAAACACAAAAGCAGCCTTTATGTGTGAAAATGTCTTTTTACAAAACAATATATAGCAACATAGTATCACAATAGCGCACAAAACAAGCATGATGGAATAAAGTCCCAATTTGTCAGCAGAAGACTTGTATAGCACAAGAACAGTCAATAGCTTCAATGCAGCCTCAATTATGCTAGTCCATGCAAAGAAACTCATCTTTTCGTAAGCAACAACCAATGCTTCGAACGGAGAGCGCATAATACCTACTGAAAACGTGAGAATTGACATCTGGAAAACCAGATTGGCAATTTCCAACCTTTCCTCAGGTATTGTCAAACGGTGATTAAGAAACCAAAGTCCAACTGTTTCACACAATATTATCAGGCAAAGAGCAATGAGCATCTGCAGTATCAAACTAGAATTGAATACTCTGTTCAGGCATCGTTCATCACCTTGCCCTATTTCATACGAAAAAAAACGCTGAATTGCCTGAGTTATACTGCTATTTAGAAATGTAAAAAAAACCACGACGCTTCCCACGACATTGAAAATATCATAGTCTGTTTCTCCAAGAATACGAAGCAAGGCTCTTGTAACATATAGAGATACAAGCAGAAGTACGGCAGTACGAAAGTAAAGCGCAAGGGTATTCTTTGCTATAATATTTTTATTTGCCATATTTACGTATTACCGTCATATCTGATTTTTCTTTTCCATGATGTCAGCACAATGGTCTTTCTGAAAGTATTTAAGATAAATATTGGAAACTATCATCACCTATTCCGCCAGTTTATCTTTAGACATCATAGAAATTGGCTAGAATCATTTTTGTCGGAGAAATATATCCACATTCGTACTTATTCAGCCAATGAGGTATGAAAACGATATTGCCCACCATAAGCCACACAAATATAATTATAATTTATTGAAAAGAATAGCAGTTCAAACATAAAAAGGGTCGGCCTCCAATTGGAAACCGACCTTTTTATTAGCGAGCTGACTGATCAGAATCGACCCATACCGCCGCCCATTCCCATGCCGCCGCCGAAGCCGCCCATGCCGCCGCCGAAGCCGCCCATGCCGCCACCGAAGCCGCCCATGCCGCCGCCGAAGCCGCCGCGACCGCGCATCATCTGACGTGCATCACGGTTGCCGAATACTGACAGACGGTAGTTCAGACTTGCCATGAAGTAGCTGGTAATGTTCTTGGTCTCAGTATCAGTACGTGAAGTAGCTGTCATTGAACGGTTTACTGTGCTGCGCTGGTGCAGGATATCGTATGCCGACAGAGTCAGACTTGCCTTGTTACCCTTCAGGAATGAGAATGAGAACGATGCGTTCCAGATAAGTTCATCTGTATTCATTGCATCCGAGTCATAACCGCGACGGCTCTGCATCTGGATATCCGATGCCAGGCGTGCGTTCCTCCAGGGAAGGATTGAAGTGAAGCTTGCGCCGTAGTTGAAGCTGTAGGTATCCATGTTACGGTCAGGCTGCAGGTCATTTGTAGAGTGTGAATAGTTCAGGCTGCCCTGCAGTTCAGCTGACAGGTAGTCGTCACGGTATTCAGCGCTCAACTGTTCATTTGCACTTGTCGTCTTTGATGTACGCAACTGTGATGTCATTCCAACCTGTCCCCAACTTTCCTGATGGTTGAAGTTACCCGATGTATTAGACATGATTGAGTAACGGTCATCCGGGAATGTGTAGTTGTACATGATGCTGGCATTCGAGCTCCAGTTTGTCCAGAAACCATGCTCGTTCATGTTCTCCGGCTTGCTCTCAGTACCACCGTTGTCAAGAAGTATCGATCTGTTCTGGATTGAGTTCATATTATTGTTCAATCCTGCATTGATATTGAAGCTTCCCATTGTAACAGGATTATACTTCTGGTAGCCAAGGCTCAACTGGTTGCTGAATGAAGGTCTCAGGTTAGGATTACCGCTTGATACACGCAACGGATTGGTATTATCACGTATAGGAAGCAGCTGTTCCATAGAAGGCTGGCTCGAACGACCGTTGTATCGGATGTTTATCTGTTCCTGACTTGATACCCTGTAACGGAACTGCAGTGTAGGAGTCCAGTTGAACACCGTGCGCTCAAGAAGAGTATCAGTAAGTCCCATGCCTGTGTAGTTCATCTTGGAGTGCTGAGGCAGTATAGACAGACCGGCAGTGAAGTTGTAGGTATTGTCGGTGCTGTTCTTACGGAACTGCAGCTGAACAGTCTGGTCATAGTTGTAATAGAATGACCTGCGGCTGAGAGAATCGTCACGGACCATCTGATTGTCTTCGTAAATCCAGTCAGGATTGCCCCATGTAGCCTGCAGTGCTTCATCCATATTGTATGTAGCACGGTCGCTTTCCTGAGCACTGTATGAGAACTGATAGCTCAACTGCAGGTATGTGCCGGTAGAAATAGGCTCCGAATAAGTTGACTGTATGCTCCAGCTGTTTCTGTCCTGAGGATTATCATTGTAACGGTTCAACAGCTGGTTCTGCTTTTTCTTCGTCATGACATTGGTTGAAGTCTGGTCGCTGCGTGAGTACTGTTCGCTGTTTGAGTGACTCAGATTGTATGTTCCCCTGACAGATACGTTACGACCACGGTTACCGAAACGTCTTACAAACTGAAGGTTACCGCTTGCGGACTTGCTGGTGCTGACAGACTTTGAATTACTCTTCTGACTGTTCCAGATTGACTGGTTGTAGTAGTAAGAAAGTGAATCCATCAGATCACCGACAGCATCGGCAGATGTCTCATCGATATCAAACAGTTTGCCGAATCTTTCAGGAATCTGAGAGAAACTGGTGTAATATGTTGTGGTATCAAGAGGATTCGACATGTATTTGTACGGATCATCTGTGAAGGTGCGTGAATTGTTATTGTTCCAACTGTCAGACTTGCTGTATGAGAACTGAGGCTGGAAAAGAAGGCTTGTATAGTTGTCTTTGTTCCACTCTATGCGCAGCTGTCCGTTTATGCTTTCGCTGCCGCTTCCGTTCTTTCCTTCATTATTACCCCATGTATGATCAGGCTGCAACGGATTTGATACATACCAGTTTTCGTTTGATGACTTTGAACTTGACTCATTGTTACTCTTGCTCCATGTAACGCTACCGCCAAGTTCATATTCATAGTTGTCATTTGACACTTCATCACCGAGGTTGATGGCAAAGTTGGCACCGCCCTGATAGTTGGTGCTGACACCGCCACCACCGCCCATGCCGCCGAAGCCGCCCATGCCGCCGAAGCCGCCTACTCCGCCGCCCATACGCATGCCCATGCCGCCGCGCATGCCGCTCATGCCGCCCGATGACTGGCTGGCTGAACCGGTAAGAGTAATCTGCTTGTCCTCATCAAAGCGGTTGACTGAAGCGTTGACCTGGTAGAGAGTGTTGGCATCGAAGTCTTCCTTGTCCATAGGACGGCCGCCACCGAGAGTCAGGTTACCGAACCATCCCTTGGCCATGCCTTTCTGTACCTGAAGGTCAAGGACGAATTCCTCCTCACCGTCATCGATACCGGTCTGGCGAGCCAGGTCACTCTGCTTTTCGTAGGTCTTTACCTTTTCGATCATCTCGGCTGTAAGCTGGGTAAGGGCAACGCTCTTGTCATTGCCGAAGAATTCCTTACCGTTTACAAGGACTCTTGAAACCTCCTTGCCGTTTACTATGATGTTTCCGTCAGAATCGATCTTGAGGCCCGGGAGCTTGCGGAGCAGGTCTTCGACTGAAGAACCTTCGGGAAGCTTGAAGGCTGCGCTGTTGAACATGACGGTATCATTGACCATCTGAACCTTTGCAACGGCTGCCGAAATGGTCACATCGGTAAGCAGCTTCGCATCGGACTTCATAGTGATCTTGCCGAGATCAGTCACTGACGTACCGGCCTTGATAGTGAATTCCTTTGTCGCATCAACGTATCCCAGGTAAGACACCTTGGCAACATAATTGCCTGCCTTGAGGTTGTCAATGACAAACTTGCCTTCGTCATCGGTAGTGTTACCCTTGACGTAAGTTTCTTCGTCTCCCGAGATCTGATAGACCTGTACGTTTGCAGGGAACAGTTCTTCGGCTGTGTCAAAGTCATAGACTGAACCCTTGATTGAAAAGCTCTGGGAAAAGGCAAGTGTGGCCGATGTCACCAGAAGCGCTAGCAGAGTGGCAAATCTTTTCATTTGTTGGTTGTTATAATGGTTTATTTAATGCTAATCCTAAAAAAACTCACCTTTACTATATAAGTCAGGCCGAATGGTTAAATCGACAAAGCGCCAAATTAACGACAATATCGGCTTTTGGACAAAAAAAACGGCTTTTCGTTTAAGCGTCATGCCTTTTTTCTACCTTTGCCCAACGAAAAAACAGACAGGTTACTTATGAAAACAGCAATCAGGGCACTTTTGCTTTCGTCAGTCATATTCACTTCGTGCGGCAGTTCGGACAACACATCGGGAAATATCTGTTTTGACATGGAAGATTCCGCCGGGCATAAATACAGTGCTGTCATGCATCTGCCTTCCAGCCATTCATCAAAGAAACCGCTTCCTGCAGTTTTCATTGAAGACGGAGGGTTCCTTACGGATAACGGACAGGAATTCTGGGCTGCCGTCGACTCTCTTGAAGAATACGGCGCTACCGGCTCCGTTGCCGTTGTATGCCTGGACGGAAAGGCCGATGGAGCCGAAAGGACAGACTTCTTTGTCAACACTTTCATCCCCTATGTCCAGGAAAAATGGAATGTCGGACTGACTGCCGGCGACAGGATATGTTTCGGAGCTTCAGCCAGTGCTGACAGGTGCCTGACATTGAGCATGCAGAATGACACGCTGTTCAGTGAATACTGGTGCTTTTCACCGTCGGAAGCGGACCTTTCGGAATTCGGTCTGCTGTCATCGCCTGTAGAATACCGCATATGCTGGAGCGCACAGGAAGAGATTGAGCATTTCAACTACTACCCGTCACTTGTAAACGCAATCCGCAAACGTGGAGGAAAAGTCGATTCCCGGGCTTTTGACAATTCAATTGCCTCCAGACAGGCATGGTGGCAATACCTGTTCACCGAAGAGCTGAAACGCCGTTTTCCAGGTCAGGATTCCTCGTTGAAGTAAATCTTGTAGAACTTTCCGCTTTCGTCCTGTCCCTGCTGGATAAGGTCACGGCTTCCGTGAACATATATGTGGAAGTTCTTGTCCAGCTTTATGACCGATTTATACAGGCGGTTCTGTTTTTTTACCGCCGTAGGATTCACCTCGAACTGTTCTTCAAGTTCCAGCTGGCGTTCCTGCTCATAACGCTGGCGGTAGTCATCGAACATCTGTGCAACTTGAGGCTGTCCTATAATCTGCTGTGAGAAGCCCTGCAAGTCAAAACGCGGGGTATTCTTGAAATAGTTCATTGAGCGGTTCAGCAAATCTGCCTGATCGGCCCGGGTAACCTCAAACTGCTTCGGGAGTTCCTGTGCAACAAAGTTGCGTGTCAGATCCATAATGTTCTCCGTCTGGAAATATGCATCCTGACGGCGTGACAGATGCAGGAAATCATCGACCCAGTAGCTGGCGTTCTGGCTGTTGGTCTTGTCAACGACCGATACCATGTAGCCCTTCTCGCGCTCGAATTCAAGAATAAGGCATCCCTTGTCCATTTTCTTGAGGTTCACGCCCTCGACAGGACTTATGTCAAAACCGTTTTCATCGTGTTCGACCTGAAGGAACAGTTCCTTGTTTTCAGTCTTGAACAGACCTATGGCACGGGAGACATCGGTCCCCACTCCTATTCCGGAAAACTGAACCACATAAAAATCGCCGCCCTTGATATTCTGATGCTGGCAGTTCTCATACAGGTGAGTGGCAATGTCACGCGAAAAATCCAGTAACATGCCCGGATTGTCGAATATGTCAGATACAAGCCTGTAAACGCGGTTGTTTTCAAGTCCCATGTCATCATGGAAATGGAAACGCGCTTCGCTTTTGAACGAACCGATAAAATAGTCCGTAAGCAGTGAATTCATATCTTCTGACAGGGCGAAAAGCTTGTCTGACAGCACCATGGGCTCTTCATTGGCCTGGTTGCCGACATAGTGCAGTGCCATGCTGTCTATTCTAGGTTCAGCCATACGAAAGGTAGTGTTATTGTTCCTGCAGACCGCCGGCCAAATCCAGAAGTTCGTTGGTGACGGCCTGCTGGCGCAGTTTGTTATATTGCAGTGTAAGTTCGCTGGTAAGGTTGTCAGCATTCTCGGTAGCGGCCTGCATGGCAACGACACGCGCAGCCTGTTCGCTCGCATACGAATCGAGCATTGCGGAATAGACCTTCATTCTTATAACCTTTGGAAGCAGTTCATGGACAAGCACTGCGGCCGACGGTTCCAGAATGTAGTCAGTCTCCGGGCGGCCATCAGCCTGCGGAACCGACACCGGCAAAAGCTGCTCATCGACTATGCGCTGACATCCGGGGCTCACGAAATGGGTGTATGAAAGCACCACCCTGTCAAGATGCCCGTTCAGATACATGTCCATAAGGTCATCGGCCAGCGATGCAGCATCGCTGTACTGCCGTTTTCCCATAATGTCGCTGTATGCGCGGGAAATGTCATAACCCTGTTTGCCAAGCGCGTCCGTTATCTTCTGGCCTATGCAGTATATGTGCGGTTTGTCGTCGGTCATGCATGCCTCTTCAATAACGACATGGCTGTGACGTATCATATTGGCATTGAAACCGCCGCACAGGCTGGTATCGGAAGAAAAGAACACCAGCGCAATGTTTCTGACCGGTCTTTCCATCACAAAAGGCGAAATCTGTCCGGTCTGCGGCATTGATGAAAGACTTTCCAGAATATGGTCAAGCTGCTCCACATACGGCAGTGCGTACTGGATGCTCTGCTGTGCCTTGCGCAGTTTCACGCTTGACACCATCTTCATGGCCGATGTGGTTTTCCTTGTACCGGCCACCGATGCTATTCTGGTCTTTATCTCCTTCAGTGACATAGCGTTACAGGCCTAATTCCAATATGGCTTTCTGAGCAAGTTCCTGAATTGCAGCCTCGACATCGGCATTTATCGTACCTGAGCCGAGCGGTTCAAGAACAGTCTTGACATATTTGCTTCTTGCCAGTTCCAGAAAACGTTCCTGGAATTCGGTGACACGCTCAAGAGGAACCTGTTTCAGAAGACCGTGAATACCGCAGTACAGCACGGCAATCTGCTCGCCGACCGGCATCGGTTCATATTGGGGCTGAACCAGAAGCCTGTTGTTCTTGCGGCCCTTGTCAAGCACCATGGCTGTAACGGGATCCATATCGCTGCTGAACTTTGAGAAGGCCTCAAGCTCGCGGAACTGGGCCTGGTCTATCTTAAGGGTACCGGCTACCTTCTTCATTGATTTGATCTGGGCGTTGCCGCCTACACGCGACACGGAAATGCCCACATTCACCGCCGGACGGAAGCCCTGGTTGAACAGACTTGACTCCAGGTAAATCTGACCGTCTGTAATTGAAATCACATTGGTCGGAATATAGGCAGACACGTCACCGGCCTGAGTCTCGATGATAGGCAGTGCGGTAAGCGAGCCTCCACCTTTGACATGACCGGCAAGCGACTCAGGCAGATCATTCATCTTTTCCGCAACCTCCTGCTGACCGATAATCTTGGCTGCACGTTCAAGAAGACGTGAATGCAGATAGAATATATCGCCCGGATATGCCTCACGGCCCGAGGGACGGCGCAGGATAAGAGACACTTCACGGTATGCCACAGCCTGTTTTGACAGGTCATCATAAACGACCAGCGCATGACGGCCGGTATCACGGAAATATTCGCCTATGGCAGCACCGGCCAACGGTGCGTAATACTGCATGGCAGCAGGGTCAGCCGCAGTAGCCGTGACTACAATAGTATAGTCAAGGGCACCATGCTGACGCAACGTGTTGACGATGGTCGCAACGGTAGAACCTTTCTGTCCTACGGCAACATATATGCAATAGACAGGATCTCCGGCCTCGTAGTTGGCACGCTGGTTGATTATGGTATCAATGGCAATGGCAGTCTTGCCGGTCTGACGGTCACCGATAATAAGCTCACGCTGGCCGCGTCCTATCGGAATCATTGCATCAATGGCACGCAGACCCGTCTGCAGCGGCTGTTTTACCGGTTCACGGAAGACTACGCCCGGGGCCTTGCGTTCAAGAGGCATCTCAAAGAAAGGTCCTTCAATCGGCTCTTTTCCGTCAAGAGGCTGGCCTAGAGGGTTGACCACCCTGCCCAACATCCCGTCGCTGACATTGATCGATGCAATACGGCCGGTACGGTGCACTGTCATTCCCTCCTTGATAAGGTCTGTAGGTCCTAGAAGTATGGCACCTACGTTATCCTCCTCAAGGTTCATCACTATTGCACGTATGCCATTGTCAAACTCAAGGAGTTCATCGGCCTGTGCGTTACGCAATCCGTATACGCGGACCACGCCGTCGCTCACTTGGAGCACGGTTCCAACTTCCTGGAAACTGGCTGACGTGTCAATTCCACGCAACTGCTCCAGAAGCACATCCGACACTTCGCTTGCCTTTACTGAGTTAGCCATTATATGATTCTGTTGTTCTTTTCAATAAGTTCCTTGCGGATACGCTGCAGCCTTGTAGCCACACTGGCATCAAGGCGGTATCCGTCAATCTGAAGCACAAAACCTCCTTCAAGACGTCCGTCAACGGAATGTTCCCATTCCAGGGTTCCATGCTCAACTGTCTCAACCAGTCTTTTCAGACGATCACGGCGTTCATCACCCACAGGAGCGGCCGTAATAAGCTGGACCGGCACAATATCATTACGTTTTCGGTACAGGTCCATGTAGCTTGTTGCCATGAAAACCAGCATGTCACCCCTGCCCGCTTCAATCACAAGTTTCAGGAACTTGGACAAAGCTTCACTGGGCTGAGTCTTTCCGTCAGTCACGGCAGTCTCAAGCAGGCGGCACTTTGCCTCATCCGATACTGTAGGGTCAGACAGGCGTTCATGTATGGCATGTACATGAGTCAGCCGCCGGGAAAGAGTCTGCATTTCAGCATACACTTTTCCGTCCTGCCCAAGTTCAGCCGCATACTGCAGCAGAGCTTTGGCATAACGCACTGATACCGTACCTGTGTTCATACCTTATTTGCCCGTTTTCACGTCGTCAATCAAGCGGTCAATCATCTGCAGCTGGTCTTCATCGGACTCAAGCTGTTTCATGACGACCTTTTCAGCCACCTGAACTGAAAGTTCCGCCACTTGACGGCGAAGGCCGCGCAGGGCCTCCTCCTTCTCCTGACGAATCTGCTCCCGTGCATCGGAGATGATTTTTTCACCAGCCTCCTTTGCCCGGTTTTCAGCTTCAGCAATAATTTCGTCACGACGGTCCGAGGCCTCCTTCAGGATACGTGCCTTCTCTGCACGTGTCTCCTTGAGAAGGGCGTCACACTCATCCTGAATGCCTTCAAGACGCTCAGCAGCCTTTTTGGCCGCATCTAGCGACTTGTCAATGAAGTCACTGCGCTTGTCCACCATATCGGTAATCATGGGGAATCCCCATTTCACCAGTATGAAGAACACAATTCCGACTGCAATGAGCATCCAGATCAGCGTTCCGACTTCAGGAATCAGCAGGTCCATTTATTTTGGAATTGCCATCAGACAGACAACGACTGCAAGAAGTGACACACCTTCCATGAAGGCACCGATCAGGATCATGGATGTACGGATATCACCTGCTGCTTCCGGCTGGCGTGCAATTGACTCCATTGCCGACTGACCGATCTTGCCAAGTCCAATAGCTGCACCGATTACTGCAATGGCTGCTCCAAGAGCTGCGCCTGCATTACCTAATGCTGCACCTGCGGCAGCCTGTAAAAATGTTGCTAATAACATAGTGGAAAAATTTATTTGTTGGTAACTTTTTGGTTTTCATTATGATGTTCCGGTCTTGACAGTCCTATGAACACGGCAGAAAGCATTGTAAACACATAAGCCTGGATGAATGCCACAAGCAGTTCCAGACAGTTCATGAAGACCATGAAGAATATTGATATTCCCGTCATTGAAGCCCCAATGACAGGCCCCATGTTCGCTGTGATATAAATGACACAAGTCAATGCCAGTATTATGCAGTGTCCAGCCGTTATGTTGGCAAAAAGACGTACCGTCAGTGCAAAAGGCTTCGTAAAAATGCCAACCAGTTCAATGAGCGGAAGCAAAGGAACCGGAGCCTTCAGGAATATTGGAACATCGGGCCACAGAATTTCCTTCCAGTATTCACGGTTACCGAACACATTCACCGTAAAGAACGTGATGAGTGCAAGGAAAAGCGTTACCGCTATGTTGCCTGTCACGTTGGCTCCTGCAGGGAATATGGGAATCAGTCCCATGATATTGCTTAGAAGTATAAAGAAGAATATCGTCAGCAGCAAGGGTGCATAACGCCTGTAATCCTTTCCTATTGACGGCTTGATCACGTCATCGACAATCATGGCTACCACATATTCAATCAGCCCCACGAAACCGCGCGGTGCAGCATCTGTCTCCTTGCGGTTTCTGTACCAGCGTGAAGTGCACATGATTATGACACATAGAAGAATACAGTTGAAAATGATTCCAAGTGCCACCTTCGTCAGTGAAAGGTCCAGGGGCTTCACTTCAGTTCCGTCAGGAAGAGTCTCAATGAGTTTGCCTGCAAACGGACCTTCATGAGTAATATGGAAGCCGTCATAACTGCCGTCTTCTTCAAGTTTGTCAGACATGAAGAAATGCCAGCCTGTTGTCCTGCTGTACAGCATTACCGGCAGGTGAATTATGAAATCCCTGTTGTTGGTGCTGAAGACATGCCATTCGTATGAGTCCTTCAGATGTCCGAAGATTATCTCCTGGACATCAAGTTCACTGTCCTCCTGGGCCATCGCAGGAACGAAAGCCAGAAGCATGGTCAATATGGCAAGCAGTTTTTTCAAGACTTCTTTTCTCCTTTAATGAAATGAACGGTTTCAAACGACATAAGTATAAGGTAGAACGCAACAAACACAATGACAAATGACAGTGATTCAAATTCTGCAACCTTCAATATCACAAACAGAAAGACTATTGACACCAGCATCTTGATCATTCTGTATTCCATAAAGAAAAATGACCTGTCGCGTTTCTTCTTTTCGCCCAAATGGTACAGAACGTTCATCAGGACAAGCATCAGACAGAAATAAGCCGGTATCAGAAACAGCGTGGGCGAATAGCTGTCCGGAGCAAAGAATCTCATGACAGTCACTGAAATGGCTGTCAGAAATAAAACCAATGCCAGATAAATGACTGAATAACGCTTGTCCAGAATCATATTATTCTATGCATATTGAAACGACATTGTCCTTAACTTCAGCAAATCCGCCATTCGCTTCAAATTCCTGTATGCCTTCCGCATTTTTGCATACCACCTTACCCTTACATAAAGATGATATTATGGGCGCATGACCGTTCAGCACGGTAAAACTGCCCACGCTGCCGGGAAGTGTGACACTTTCGGCCTGCCCTTCAAAAAGCAGCTGCGACGGGGTTATTATGCGGACACTGAGCATGAGCGGTTATTTTGAAACTTCACCAAGCAGTTTGCGTCCCTTCTCAATGGCCTCTTCAATGGTTCCGACATTCAGGAACACCTGCTCGGGCAGATCGTCACATTCACCGTCAAGAATCATGTTGAAACCGCGTATCGTATCCTCGATGCCCACCATAACGCCCGGAACGCCTGTAAACTGTTCCGCAACGTGGAATGGCTGTGACAGGAAACGCTGTACACGACGGGCACGCGCCACTGTCAGTTTGTCCTCATCGGACAGTTCGTCCATACCCAGAATGGATATGATATCCTGCAATTCATTGTAGCGCTGCAGTATCTGGATAACGCGCTG
>JAKSIR010000023.1 GCA_024398695.1 Bacteroidaceae bacterium
GCAGCTGGCGCATGCCGACAACAGCCGAACAGAACGAGCTCCATAACACCGGCAACTGCACTTGGACATGGACGACCTTGAACGGCGTTAAGGGTTACAAGGTAGTGAGCAAGATATCCGGCTACGAAGGCAACTTCATATTTCTTCCTGCAGCAGGGTACCGCAACTCCACGAAGCTCTACGGTGTTGGCTCTTGCGGCTACTACTGGTCCAGTTCGCTCTACACCGCGTACATCGCATACGACCTGTATTTCGAATCGGATTATGCAGATTGGAGCAACGACAACCGCAACAGCGGCTATTCCGTGCGTCCCGTCTGCCCAAAGAATTAGTCCTGTCCGGCAAGCAGGCCTTCGTTTCGCACTGTGTGTGGCGCAAAATGTTCCAAATTGGCACAATAAACGTATGAAAGCAATTATAAAGCGGGCGGGAATTGCCATTCAGGCATTAGCCATAGGAACGGTCTGCGGCTGCAGGGACAGCTACAGTACGGACGGAGGTGCAGAGCGGGAAACCATGTATCAGGTTTCAACGCTTCAGTCTCTGATGGTCGGCAATTATGACGGGTTCGTATCGGTCAGTGAATTGCGCGGGCATGGAAACATAGGACTTGGCACCTTTCAACGGGCCGACGGCGAGATGATTGTACTTGACGGCACTGTCTATCAGGCGCGTTCGGACGGCTCGGTGCTGGTTGCTGATGACAGTCTGGACGTTCCCTTTGCCACTGTCACATTCTTTGACAGCGACTTTGCATGTACAATTGAAAATGTCCGGAGTCTGGACGAACTGACCGGGTGGCTAACTGAAACGGTTCAGGCAAACGGACAAAATCTCATATACATTGCCAGGATTGATGTGCAGGACTGCAATGTGCTGGTACGCAGCGTAGTTCCACAGGATAAGCCTTACCGCCCTCTTGCACAGGCATTGCTGACAGACCAGTGCTGTTTCACTTACAACGGAACCGGAGGAACCATTGTAGCCGTTTACTTTCCGAAGTTCTTCAACATGCAGAATGCAACCGGCTGGCACTGCCATTTCATTTCTGGCGACCGCACAAAAGGCGGCCATCTGCTGGGCTTTTCAAGCGCTGCTCCCATGGAGGCGCACTTTGACCGGACACCGTATTTCAATATGTACATGCCCCAGTCCGATGACTTTGCGCGCTGCGACCTTGATTGTGACTCACATGAGGACATTGTGACGGTTGAAAAGTGACAGCGTGGTTTTTAGAACCTAACCGGACAAGGCATTTCAAATCATTTCATAATGATACCTTCTGTAGATTGCAATTTACCGGGGTAATGAGACCCTGCATGACTTTGGTTGTGCTAAATAGTTGAAATGTAACTGGCTACAAATGAGTGGCGGTGACTTTTTCTTCAAGCACCGGAAATGCTCAAAATTCTCAGACTGCATGGATAACTGTAACCTGTTCTGAAACAAACAGTACCAGCAGATACGGACGCACGAACATCTTTTTGCATGAAAATGATTGAAATGTATGCCGTGTTCTGTGTCCAGGCCTCGACTTCCTCCGTGCGGACAACAGTCCAATGGGATTGGACATAAAAAGAAGAGGAAAAACAGTATGAAATATCTTGGAAATATAGAGAATACGTATATCTTTGCAAAAAATAACATTGTAATGTTAGTTTTGCTGTATGATTGAAATATACCACGGCTCACCGAACATTATTGAAAAGCCTGTATTCGGGAAAGGGAACACAAGGAATGACTATGGCTTGGGATTCTATTGCACGAAAGAAATGGATTTGGCAAAGGAATGGGCCTGCCCGACACAGAACGACGGCTTTGCAAACCGGTATTCCTTTGATCCTGAAGGACTGGAAATCCTTGATCTCTCCAGTAGGAAATATAACATTCTCAACTGGCTGGCAATACTGCTTGAGAACCGTATATTTGACATTGCCACACCCATAGCAAGGGATGCCAGGGATTTCATATCATCACGTTTCACCCCTGAGTACAAGTCACAGGATATGATTGTCGGATACAGGGCCGATGACTCATATTTCTCCTTTGCCAAGGCTTTCATCAACAATGCCATTCCGCTCTCTTCGCTGGCGAAAGCAATGAAGTTGGGCAAGTTAGGGATACAGATCTGCATCAAGAGTGAGAAAGCCTTCTCCCGACTGGAGTTTCGGGAGGCGATACCCGCGAACGGTGAGGAGTACTACATTAGAAGGAGTACCCGTGACCGCAAGGCACGCGAGTATTACCTGAAATTGCTCGAAGAAGTCAATACCCGGGATGCAATCTACATCATGGATATTATAAGACAAGATTGGAAGAACGACGATGAACGCCTACAATAAGATATATCTGGACGATGCCATGCAGGCGGCAGGGGCAATGATGGACTGTGCCGTCAATACGCTTGGCTGCCCTGCGGAGGAGTTCTGCGCAAGGTTTCTCGCCAGCGGCATTGCCGACTGCTTTTCCAGGGGCGACGTGTCCTGGATAGCGGGGAAATCAGGAGTGGAGCTGGCTCTCGAAGTGATGAGATGCACCGGTTGTCACGTTGCCGGCTGTGGGGGTGCCATTTCAATTTCATCACCTGAATATTGGGCCGGCTGGACCCTTGCATACTACCAGTGGCAGTCCGGACTGTCGTTCAGGCAACTCTCTAGAATAGGGCTCGATATGAGCAGTGTTGCTGCAATGTTCAATCCTATGCATGAAGCAGACCTTTCGGTATTCTGCGAGAGGGCTGATGAAATTGTCAAGGCCAGAATGCAGTCTTCCCCACACTGGATCAAGCGTCTCAGGAAACTGGGCGGCATCACCCAGGAAGAACTTTCTGAAACAACCGGTGTACCTATTCGTCTTATCAGAGCGTATGAGCAGAAGGCTATCGACACATCCAATGCCGGGAACAGTACCATCCGGAACATTCAGCGGGGACTACAGGTCAGATTGTTTTGATTGTGTTTGTCTTGTTATTCGCTCTTGACTGTCACAGTGAAAGATTACAGAAACTGAATTAAGAGGAATGACTCTTTAAACCTTAAAGAACGGCTGGAATCTGCCCATAATTTTGTAAGTTTGCGCAATTATGGAGAAAAAGAACCTGGTAGGATTGACGCTGGCCGGATTGCAGCAGGTTGCCGTTCAGACGGGAATGCCTCTGTTTGCCGCGAAACAGATGGCCGAATGGCTGTATGTCAAGCAGATAACCGACATTTCACAAATGACGAACATATCGCTCAAGTTCCGTGACAGGCTGTCGCAGGAATATGAGGTTGCCCTGTCGGCTCCGATACACAGGGCTGCATCGGCCGATGGTACCGTCAAGTATCTGTTCGATGCGGGTCAGGGGCACAGCGTGGAGGCGGTGTTCATACCCGACGATGACCGCGGTACGCTGTGCATATCGTCGCAGGTGGGCTGCAAGATGGGATGCGTGTTCTGCATGACAGGCCGTCAGCACTATACTGCAAGCCTTACTGCCGGACAGATTCTTAACCAGATTCTTTCGCTTCCAGAAAAGGACCGCCTGACCAATGTGGTGTTCATGGGTATGGGCGAGCCGTTGGACAATCTTGAGAATGTGCTTGCCGTCCAGGAAATACTGACATCGGCCTGGGGCATGTCATGGAGCCCGAAACGCATAACCATATCGACCGTGGGCCTGAGGCGTGAACTCAAGAAACTGATAGAGGGCTGCCAGTGTCACATTGCGGTCAGCCTGCATGCTCCGACTCCAGAAAAGAGAGCGCAGCTGGTACCGGCCGAAAAGGCATTCTCCATGACCGAAATGCTGCAGGTACTGTCCGGCTACGATTTCAGCCACCAGCGCAGGCTTTCCTTTGAATACACAATGTTCCAGGGGGTCAACGACAGCCTGGACGATGCTAAACAGCTGGTCAGGACACTGCAGGGGCTTTCATGCAGGGTGAACCTGATACGCTTCCACGCAATTCCCGACAGCCCGCTGAAAACCGTTCCGGAGCAGGGGATGCTGGAATTCCGTGACTATCTTACTGCCCATGGGGTGTTTGCCACCATCAGGGCATCGCGCGGAGAGGATATATGGGCCGCCTGCGGAATGTTGAGCACTGCAAACGAAAGTGGAAATCAAAACTAAAACTAACCTGATATGACTATGAAAACAATGGCAAAAACGCTGGCTCTTCTGCTTGTCACAGTTTTGACGATGGCTTGCGGAAATGGCGGCAATGGCGGCGGAACCGGGGAAACGGGCAATGCCGGCAGCAAGGCCGACAGTACCGTATCGGTCATAAAAGCCGTGAAGGCAAGAAAACCGGGCAGGAAGGCAAAGAAAAAGTCCGTGCTGACTCCAGGCGCAACCGGCTCGCCGTACGAGATTCTTGTGGTGGCTAATCCCGAAGATTTCCAGACCGGTGCATACGATTCGCTTTTCGCTGTGCTGACCGATGAAATACCGGGGCTTCCGCAGGCCGAACCGCAGTTCCGTGTTTCAAAGGTTTCCACTTCGAACTATTCCAAGACACTGAAATACTGCCGTAACATCATTGAACTGAAAATCAATCCGGAACGTTACACAAAATGCAGGATAAAATACTCGCAGGACGTATATTCGGTTCCGCAGTTCATCATGACGATCCAGGCGCCCGATGCCCGGAGCTTCTGCGATTTCGTGGCCGACAGTCATGATGTCATAATTGATTTCTTCAACAGGGCCGAGCTGCAGCGCGAGGCCACAAAACTTATGGGTGACTGCAATCCGAACATCAGGAAGATGGTCATGAAGAAATTCGGATGCGAGGTGAGCGTTCCCTGTGAACTGGGTAAAATCAAAAATGGCAAGGACTTCCTGTGGGCGGCTACCGACAAGGGCGAAAACGACATGAACTTCGTCATTTATTCATATCCGTATACCGATCCGGAAACATTTACCGAAGAATACTGCCTGAAAATGCGCGACAGCGTCATGAAGGCAAATATTCCCGGACCGCTGGACGGAATGTACATGCAGACAAGCAGGCCTTTCGTGAAAGTGTACGATTCGTCGGTGCACGGAGAATACGCACAGTTTGCCCGCGGACTCTGGGATATATCCAACTACGATATGGGCGGACCGTTCGTGTCGATATCGAGAGTCGATGAAAAGAACGGGCGTGTTGTCGTGGTTGAGGGTTTTGTCTTTGCTCCGAACGGCATAAAGAGAAAACTGATACGCCGTATGGAGGCGTCCCTTTACACTTTGTTCCTGCCCGATGAACTTGATTTAAGGAACAATCAGTTTGAAATTGAAGAAATTACCATCAAACCGGAATAAGAAATGGATGAGAGAATGAGAGTCGGCATCACTCAGGGTGATGTGAACGGAATTGGATACGAGACCATCCTCAAGACTTTTGACGACCCTATGATGTACGAGTTCTGCATACCCGTACTATACGGTTCGCCGAAAACAGCCATATATCACCGCAAGGCACTGGACCTGCAGACACAGTTCAACGTGGTTGCATCGGCCAAAGATGCCGAACCGAACCGACTGAATGTGGTTGACTGCAATCCGGAAGAAGTGCACATAGAATTCGGCGTTGCCAGTGAAGAAAGCGGCAAGGCTGCATTCCTGGCATTGGAACGCGCCGTTCAGGAATACCGTGACGGACTGATTGACGTTATTGTCACCGCACCTATAAACAAGAACAGCATCCATAGCGAGGCATTCCATTTTCCCGGTCACACCGAGTATCTGGAAGACCGTCTCGGTCAGGGGAACAAGGCTCTCATGATTCTTATGAACAGTTCCATGAGGGTGGCTCTGGCTACTGTACACGACCCTATCTCGGAAGTGGCCGGCAAGCTGTCGGTGCAGCTCATCAAGGAGCGTATCGCTGTTCTGCACAAGACACTCAAACAGGACTTCTGCATTGAAAAGCCGCGCATTGCAGTGCTGGGCCTGAATCCGCATGCAGGTGACGGCGGCTTGCTGGGCAAGGAAGAGGAGGAAATCATAAAGCCGGCCATTGAAGAGATGGCTAAGGAAAAGATACAGGCTTTCGGTCCGTTCCCGGCCGACGGTTTCTTTGGCAGCGGCGATTACCGCAAGTTCGATGCCATTCTGGCCATGTACCATGACCAGGGACTTATTCCATTGAAGGCTCTCGATATGGATGGCGGCGTGAATTTCACCGCAGGTCTGCCTGTGGTACGCACGTCGCCGGACCACGGCACCGCATACGACATTGCCGGCAAGGGCATAGCCAACGAGGATTCCATGCGTCAGGCCATTTTTACCGCAATAGACGTCGAGCGCTGCCGCCGCAACGAGAAGACAATACACGCCAATCCCCTAAGGAAGCTGTATTTTGACCGGCATGACGACAGCGACAAGATCCGCCTTGACACGGCCCGGGAATAGTCCGTTCTGCTTAGTTGGGGTATGATTGGGCTCCAGTTGAAAAGGAATATTCTGGCCGCAGCCGTCTCTCTGTTTGACGACGGTCAGCTGAAGGGCCTGAAGGCTCTTTTCCGGCAGGGGACTGCGGAAGGCGTGTACGGCTCCTGCGGCTCGTACGGCCTGCCTGTCCTTGACCTTTCGCTGAGGACGTCGGCAGTCGTCCTTGAAAAGACTGGGCTGGGGCGTCAGGCATTGTTGACGGTGCTGTTCGATCCCATGGTGGAAGCCGGGAAGCTTGACCCGGAGTCGTGCGGACTGTTTGACAGCGATACCGTGCGTCTCATGGAAAACCTCAAGTGCGTCAGACAGCTACGCAGCCAGCATGAATCAGTGCTGGATGAGAATTTCAGGAAACTGCTTGTCTCCAAGGCAGGCGACATCCGTGTCATAATATGCATGATAGCCGAAAGCTATGTCATAATGAAGATGGCGGGCGAAAAGGCTTATTCCGTTTCTGAAGACGACCGTCTCAAGATAACCCGGCAGACCAAGCTTCTGTTTACTCCCATGGCGCACCGTCTGGGTCTGTATGCCATCAAGAGCGAGCTTGAGGACATGGCTGTAAAATACGAACACCCTGATGTCTATCATGACATTGCCCGTCAGCTGGCACAGACCAAGGCATCGCGTGAAGCCTACATTGACTCATTCATCGGCCCGGTAAGGGAAAAGCTCGAGGCGGCCGGCCTGAAGTTCACCATCAAGGGACGCACAAAGTCAATTTCCAGCATCTGGGCCAAGATGAAGGCTCAGAACACCAGCCTGGACCATATCTACGACCTTTTTGCCATACGCGTCATACTTGATGTCGGACCTGATCAGGAGAAAGCGCAGTGCTGGCATGTCTACAGCATAGTGACCGATATGTACCAGCCCAACCTCAAGCGTCTGCGTGACTGGCTGAGCATACCGAAAAGCAACGGCTACGAGTCGCTGCATATTACCGTAAACGGTCCCGAGGGCCGATGGGTGGAAGTGCAGATACGCTCGAAACGTATGGATGACGTTGCGGAGCGCGGTCTTGCCGCACATTGGGCGTACAAGGGAATCAGGAGCGAAGGCGCTGCCGACGTGGCGCTTGCAGGCATCCGCGAGATACTGGAAAGCGGCAGTTCGGACAGTGAGATGAGCCGCAGTTTTTCAATGGACCTGTATCAGGAGGAGATATTCGTGTTCACTCCTACCGGCGAGGTCCGCCAGTTGCCGAAAGGTGCCACTGTGCTTGACTTTGCTTTTTCAATCCATACAAGACTCGGCCTGACATGCGTCGGCGCCAAGGTGGGCGGACGCAACGTGCGCATAAGCCACAAGCTGGAAAGCGGCGATACGGTGCAGATTCTGACTCAGGCCGGCCAGACACCGAAACAGGACTGGCTGAACATTGCCGTGACTTCGAGGGCGCGCATGCGCATCCGTCAGGGACTGAACGAAATACAGAACAAGGAGGCTCAGGCAGGCAGGGAACTGCTGGAGAGACGTTTCAGAAACCGCAAGATTGAAATGTCGGAGAGCGAGCTGTCCCATCTGATACTGCGTATGGGGTACAAGGCGCAGACACCGTTCTTCCATGCGCTGGTGGAACAGGAGATAACGGTCGATGATGTCCTGCGTCAGTATGAGCTGATGACACAGGCTCCTGCACAGACCGATACCCACAGCGCCGAAGACTTTTCGCTCGAGCAGGCTCTTCAGTCGCAGGGTCAGGCGGGACAGGCCGATGAACTTGTCATCGACGCCGGTCTGACAGGCATACAGTTCAGGATGGCCGGCTGCTGTCATCCGATTTACGGCGATTCAGTTACCGGTTTTGTCAGCATCAATGGCGGAATCAGCATACATCGTGCGGACTGCCGGAATCTGAAGCGCATGCAGGAAAGGTATCCGTACCGCATTGTCCGTGCGCGCTGGTCCGGAAAGAGCGGCAGCCAGTATTGCATAACGCTGAAAGTGGTGGGCCAGGATGACATAGGAATCGTGTCCAACATGACATCGGTCATAAACAAGGAGCCCGGCACTCTGCTGCGCTCAATCAGCATCGAGTCAAACGACGGGCTGTTCCAGGGTCAGCTTTCCGTCCTGGTGAGCGATTCGAACCAGCTCAAGTCCCTGATAAGGAAAATCCAGCAGGTCAAGGGCGTAAAACAGGTGAATCGCATAGACTGATTCACTCCTGTGGCTATGTGCAATGCATTTTTCTGCCAAAATTTCCGATTATTGCAAATATTGTGTATTTTTGGCAGTCCCAATAGAGGAGAGGAGAAATGAACATAGATGAGATACAGAGAATGAAGCAGCGTTTCCGCATTGTAGGAAACGACGCGTCATTGAACAGGGCCATTGACGTGGCCATGCAGGTGGCTTCCACCGATCTGGCCGTGCTCATTACCGGTGAAAGCGGATCGGGAAAGGACGTGTTCCCCCGCATCATCCATGAGAACAGCCTGCGCAAGACAAGGAAGTTCCTTGCAGTGAACTGCGGAGCCATACCTGAGGGTACCATAGATTCTGAACTTTTCGGTCATGTCAAGGGTGCGTTCACCAACGCCATCAATGACCGCGACGGATATTTTGCCGAAGCTAACGGAGGCACGATTTTCCTTGACGAGGTGGCTGAACTGCCATTGTCGACCCAGGCGCGCCTGCTGCGTGTGCTCGAGTCCGGCGAATTCATCAGAGTGGGTTCTTCAAAGGTCGAAAAGACCGACGTGCGCATTGTAGCGGCGACAAACGTCGACCTGGCCCAGGCCATTGAGTCGCACCGTTTCCGTGAGGACCTGTTCTACCGTCTGAGCACCATTCCCATCAAGGTGCCTGCGCTGAGGGAACGCGGCCAGGACATACCTCTGCTTCTCAGGAAGTTTGCCGCCGACTGCGCGGAGAAATACCGGATGCCGGCCATACAGCTGACCGATGACGCCCGTCAGATGCTTATGACGTACCATTGGCCCGGCAACATCCGCCAGCTCAAGAATGTTACGGAACAGATTTCGATTATGGCCCAGCAGAGGGTCATCACTGCCGACATGCTCCAGTACTATCTGCCGGACCGTATGTCGCAGACCCTGCCGGCACTTGCCCGTCAGCAGCAGGCCGGAAACAGTTTCGAGAACGAGCGTGAGATACTGTACAAGGTGCTGTTCGACCTGCGCCGTGACATAACTGACCTGAAGGCTCAGGTGAACAGCATGTCGCAGGGACAGACTCCGGTGCCGGTACAGCAGCCGGTGTCCATATATCCATCGGCCCAGCCGGAAAACGTTTCGCCCGATGACGACATCCAGGACACCGAAGTCTATGTTGAAGAGACCCTTTCGCTTGACGAAGTCGAGAAGGACCTGATCAGAAGGGCGCTTGCCAAACATGGCGGCAAACGCCGTGGCGCAGCCCAGGACCTGAACATTTCCGAAAGGACTCTCTACCGGAAAATCAAAGAGTACAATCTGGAATGATGAAGAACCGAGTTTCCCGTTTCGTGTCCGTCGCTCTGGCGTGTCTTCTGGTGGTGGGCTGTACCGTTTCCTACAAGCTTACCGGTACGTACATAGACTACAATGTGGTGAAGACAATAACCCTTGAGACGTTTGCCAACAGGGCATCGTACCAGTGGAGCCCCATGGCTCCGATGTTCAACAACACGTTGAGTGACGTGTATAACCGCCAGACCAAGCTGAAACAGGTCAAGAAGGAGGGTGACCTGGTCATTGCCGGTGAAATAACGTCGTACGACCAGACCAACAAGTCGATATCGGCCGATGGATATTCGTCGATGGTCCAGTTGAGGATGACCGTAAGCGTCAGGTATACCAACAACACGAATCATGAAGATGATTTCGAGAAGACGTTTGCGTCTACGCGCGACTACGATTCGTCCCAGCAGCTGTCGGCTGTTCAGGAGGAACTGGTACAACAGATGATTGACGACATTGTCGATCAGATTTTCAATGAAACTGTAGCCAAGTGGTGATGGACGGAAAGAAAGACAGCCGTTTGCTGGAAATACTGAACTCGTATCTGGAGAAACAGCCGGTCCAGGGAGGCAATACCGATGAACTGGATGTTCCGGTTCCGAATGACTATGTCGCGCAGTGCCTTGACAGTATGCCTGACATTCCTGAAACTGCCGCTGAAAGTAAAATCCATTCCAGAACCGAGTCGCTGCTGAATGCATTCATCGACAGTCCGTCCCCAATCAGGATTGAGAATTCTGACGCTGAATCCGATGCCATTCTTCCAGACGGCCAGGAAGAGCAGGGAAGCGGCCATGTCACGTATTCTGAGACATTGGCGGCCATTTTTCTCAAACAGCACCGATATGACCGTGCATTGGAAATTATTAAGTCCCTTTATTTGAATTTTCCGAATAAAAGCGTTTACTTTGCGGACCAAATCCGTTACTTGGAAAAACTGATTAGAATAAATCAAATAAACTAAATAGAAAATGTTCAAGGTACTGCTTATCATCATTGTGATTCTTGCAATATTCCTTTGCGTCGTTGTAACGATACAGAACTCGAAAGGCGGTGGCCTGGCTGCCGGTTTCGCATCGTCAAACCAGATTATGGGTGTCCGCAAGACGACAGACATCCTGGAAAAGACGACATGGACTCTCGTTATAGCAATCGTCGTTCTCAGCATCATTACCGCTTATGTGGCAAAGCCCTCGTCAATTGCTTCAGGTTCAGTGATGAAGGATGCTGCCATTGAGTCACAGGCGGTAAATCCTGAAACCACAACGACTACATTTGATTCTCCAATAGAGATTGAAGGACAGTCGGAGGAATGATATCCGTCACCCTGTCATGACAGTCACTCCCAGACTTCTGGTACATGTCCATCTGTTCTACACGGAACAGGTGGACTTTTTCATTTCCAGACTGGGGAACATAACCATACCGTTTGAACTTGTGGTTACCATGTGCGGTTCATGCCCGGAGTGTGAAACCGCATTGAAAGCCGCTTTCCCGGGGGTCCGCATCATCCAGGTCGACAACTGCGGGTATGACGTGTATCCGTTTCTGGAAGCCATGAAGCTGTATGACCTGGACACATTCGATCTGGTCCTCAAACTGCATACCAAGAATTTCAGGCCGGAGAGCCTGTCGATGAATCATCTGCATTACAGGAACTTTGAATTCAGGGACGGCCTCATCAATCCTCTTGTAGGTTCAAGAAAATGCTTTGAAAGAGCCCTTGCCCGTTTCAATGACGATACGGTCGGAATGGTATGTGCCAACAACTTCATCGACAGGTGCGAAGCATGGCAGAATGTGCCGGTAACCGAAAAGCTGTGCAAGCGGTACGGCGTTCCGTACCGGCGCAACTCACACTACTGCGCCGGGACCATGTTCATGTGCCGTACACGGATAGTCAGCCAGATACTGTCGGTCAATCTGACCAGGGACGATTTCCCCGAAGCCTGCGCCACGGGACAGACTGGCACAGTTGCACATTCCATTGAAACAATGTTCGGCCTTGTCTGCCTCCATCAGGGTTTGAGGATATCGGGCGTGCATGATTCCGTTTCAAGGCGCAATTTCCGCATCGTCCGTCTGAAGTCTCTGGTACACAAGGATGTACGCTGGCTTGTCAACAACGAAAGAAGGAAGAAAGTGCTGGTTGACCTGTCAAGCCTGAAGCATCTGAACTGCGGGCTGGGTCAGGTGGCCAAGAACTATGGCCTTTACTTCAAGGAACATGCTGCCGGTCTCGATATGGAGATTCATCTGCTTGTGCCTGAAAAGTTCATGGGCGCTTTCGGCAACGATGTGGTCTATCATAACTGCCAAAGTGTTCTCTCCAGGATACGCATCGGCCTTATGGCTTTTGATGTGTGGCATTCCATTCATCAGCTGACCAGATTCAAACCCGGTTTCATGACCCGTAATGTCGTGCTTACCGTCCATGACCTGAATTTCGTCTATGAAAAGACGCCGGACAGACAGAAAAAGTATTTCAGACGTCTTGGAAGCAAGACCGGACGCGCCGACAAGCTGGTGTGCATTTCGGAATTTGCAAAGAACGATCTGATACGGTACATGCACGTGGAAAAGCCGGTCGAGGTTCTGTATAACGGAGTCGAGTTCATGCAGGATGTTCAGGACAGCAAGCCTGCGTCAGTGCCCGACGGTTGCAGATTCCTTTTCACAATCGGCCAGATGCTGCCCAAGAAGAATTTCCATGTTCTGCTTGATGCCATGAAGCTGATGCCTGAATATACGCTTTTCATGGCCGGCAGCAGAAATACGGATTACGCCGCAAAGATAGAGCAGCGCATTAAGGACGAACATATCGACAATGTCCATGTACTCGGCGAGATATCGCATTCTGAAAAGGTCTGGATGTACAGGCATTGTGAGGCGTTCGTGTTCCCGTCATTGTTCGAAGGCTTCGGCCTGCCGGTGATTGAGGCACTGAACTTCGGCCGTCCTGTCGTTTCATCTGACAAGACATCCCTGAAGGAAATCGGTGAAGGTCATGTCTTTTTCCTTGATGGCTTTGAACCGGAGCAGATTGCCGCTGCGGTAAGACGCGCGGTAAAGGAGTATGGCGACAAGCCTGAGTTGGCCGATGCAAACAGACAGTATGCGGAGTCTTTCACCTATGACAGGCACATGTCACGATATGTGAATATCTATCGTGAGCTGATGCTTTGACGGGCAGTCACTTCTGCCAGACCAGCGATGCGGCTCCAAGAATTGCCGCGTCGGACTGTTTCAGAGTGGAATAGAGTATCTGAATTTTCCCCTTCCAGATTTCCATGAGGTTTTCGTTCATTTCACGGACCATCTCGTCGTGGAAGAACTGACGCGAGCCGCCAAGACCGCCGAACAGCACAATGGCCTGCGGCGCACTGAATTTCACGAAGTCGGCCATGGCCTGGCCCAGCTTGCGGCCTGTGTAAGCGAAAATGTCCTTTGCCAGGCTGTCTCCGGCAAGTGCCGCCTCGAATATGTCTTTTGATGTTATGGCTTCTGCATCAAGCCGGCGCAGCAGGCTGGGGCGTGAATTCTCCTGAATCCACAGTCTTGCCGTTCTGGCAACGCCTGTGGCGCTGGCGTATGTTTCAAGGCAGCCTTTCAGCCCGCAGTTGCACTGGCGCCCTCCGCGCTCCACACATACGTGCCCCAGTTCTCCGGCAAATCCGTCATGGCCGTAAACCAGTTTGCCGTCAATGACAATTCCGCTACCGACCCCGGTGCCCAGGGTTATCATTATGAAGTTGTCAATGCCGCGCGCGGCGCCGTACGTGTGTTCGCCCCAGGCGGCGGCGTTGGCATCGTTCGTCAGAGATACCTTCAAGCCTGTGGCCTTGGCCAAAGATTCAGCCAGCGGAATGACCGTAGGCCGGCCTTCGCCGTCGCGTCCCCATTTCAGATTCGGCGCGAATTCAACGCAGCCCGTATGGTAATTGGCGTTGGGGGCATCGGCTCCGGTGCCGGTTACACGCCCGGCTGACGCCGTGCTGTCGCAAAGGCTCTTGATGGCATCGGCCAGGTCGGAAATGAAAGCGTCGAACGTGGGCTGCATGGAAGTGACGACGCACGAATCAAGGATGCATCCGTCACGGTCAACCACGCCCAGCTTGGCGCTCTGCCCGCCTATGTCAATGCCTATGGCCAGTTCCTTCATCGGCCCGAACTGTTTGAAGTGAGTTCGTCCTTGATGCGGACCCAGTCTGAAAGCACTTTGCGGTAGTATGGTTCAACCTTTGACCATTCGTAGAAGTAAGGGTATTCGTTGCCTTTGGAATCCTTGTAGCAGTCAAAGGGCAGGGTGGCTTCCTTCTCGTTCAGCAGGGCACGCACCAGAATGGTTCCGCGCCAGTTCTTGTAGAACACAAGCTGCAGGTTGCTTCCCATGTGGACAATGTCGTAGGCAACCCATTTGTCGGCTACACGTTCAAGGTCGGCAGGGTCCCAGCCGCAGTCGTTGACCTTCATGAGGCAGAGCAGCGGGAACAGGGCGGTATCGTGTCCGTAGCGCAGGTTGGCGCTCGGAGTCTTGGCGGCTATGGCGGCATCGGCCTTGTCAAGAATGTCCTGCAGCAGTGTGGCATGACCGTAAGGCACTACCGAATTGGTTATCGGGTTGAAGGCCGACTGCGTGTACCAGTACATGTTGTTCTGCAGGAAACAGTCGTACCATTCCTCGTATGTGAACACGTCGTTCAAGTCAAAGCCAAGGTCGTGGCTTCCCATGTTGGCGGCAACTTCGTATATCTGGTTGTACAGGCTGGCCGAGTTGTTTCTGGGTGCGGCGCTCGAGTTGGGCTTCACATACTGTGTAATGAACGTGGTGTCGGTGAACAGCGCTGCCATGAGACGCTCCGGATGCGTGTGGCGGGCATTGAATTCGCTTACTGCAGCATTCTTCTCGCGGTTGTTCTTGGCTGAATTCACGGCGCGGTCTTCAAAATTCATGTAGCCTTTGTCAAAGTCGCTGTCGTTGTAGTCGATGTCCATCTTGGGCTGCTGTATGGAAAACTCCATAAGTGCAGCCGTCATGCTGGCCATGACGCGGTGCGATGTGGTCGAACGGGCAACAATGGTGTTCTTCCTGTTGAATATCTGCGGAAAGTTCTGCACCATGCGGCGGGCAATTCCGCGATGCTGCATCTGGCCTTTTTTTGTCAGGTCTCCAAGGTGGCCGCTGGCATCGTTCTTCATTATTTCAAGACGGTCCATTACGCTTTTGCCGAATTCTGTCAGCACTCCCTTGTCATATGCTTCCTTCAGCGTGTTGTAGGGGCCGGAATACTGCGGATCGTTGAGCAGGTAACGCGAACCGTGGCGGCCGTAGTGACTCAGGTAGAATGGCTTGAAACCCTTTGGTGCCTTGCTGTATGTCACGCCCGGATCAAGGTATTCGGTCATGCTGCCTCCAAAGTTGAACAGGTTGCTGTCGTTGATTTCGTCTTTTCCTATTACCTGGGCGCTGGCGGCAATTGCAGCCAATATGAACAGGCCGGTCAGTAAATGTCTTTTCATCTTATTTAAGTGTGGTAATTGAGTTTTTTAATGTGGTCTGGCAAAAATAGGAATAAATATCTTAACTTTGTGAATTATTACGGAAACAACAATTCAAACATCTATAAAATGAACAGTAAAGAACTGATGAACAAGGCAGCCGACAACATTAGAATTCTGGCTGCATCAATGGTTGAAAAGGCCAAGTCAGGTCACCCGGGCGGTGCAATGGGCGGTGCCGATTTCATTAACGTGCTTTTCAGCGAATTCCTTGAATATGATCCCCGCAACATGAAGTTTGAAGGCCGTGACCGTTTCTTCCTTGATCCCGGACACATGGCTCCGATGCTTTATTCACAGCTTGCTCTCATAGGCAAATTCTCAATGGAGGAACTGGCAACACTGCGTCAGTGGGGCTCGCCTGTAACCGGTCATCCGGAACTGGAAGTGGCACGCGGCATTGAAAACACGTCAGGTCCTCTCGGTCAGGGTCATGTGTTCGCTGTAGGTGCAGCCATTGCCGAAAAGCATCTGGCAGCAGTTCTGGGCGAAGAAGTCATGAACCACAAGATTTACGCCTACATTTCGGACGGCGGTATCCAGGAGGAAATCTCACAGGGCGCAGGCCGTATTGCAGGCACTCTGGGTCTTGACAACCTGATCATGTTCTATGATTCCAATGACATACAGCTTTCAACCGAATGCGCAGTCGTTACAGCAGAAAACACTGCAGCCAAGTACCGCGCATGGGGCTGGAACGTATATGAGATTTGCGGTAACGACGTTGACCAGATTCGCGGCGCCCTTACGATGGCACAGAACGGCAACGGCAAACCGACCATCATCATAGGCAAGACCATCATGGGCAAGGGCGCATTGAAGGCCGACGGCACCAGCTACGAGCGTAACTGCAAGACTCACGGTGCTCCTCTTGGCGGCGACGCCTACGTCAATACCGTCAAGGCTCTTGGCGGCGATCCCGAGAATCCTTTCCAGATTTTCCCGGAAGTCAAGAAGCTCTACGCAGACCGTGCAAAGCAGCTGCGCAAGATCATGGACGCCAAGTACGCAAGGAAGGCTGCCTGGGCAGCTGCAAACCCTGACAAGGCAAAGCTGCTTGAGGAATGGTTCAGCGGCAAGGCTCCCAAGATTGACTGGTCAAAGGTTGAACAGAAGGCCGATGACGCCACACGTTCAGCATCGGCCGCAGTCCTGAGCCAGCTGGCACAGCAGGTTCCCAACATGATCTGCGCAAGCGCTGACCTGAGCAACTCGGACAAGACCGACGGCTTCCTGAAATATACCACCAACATGGTCAAGGGCGATTTCAGCGGCGCATTCTTCCAGGCTGGCGTTGCCGAGCTCACCATGGCATGCTGCTGCATAGGTATGGCCCTGCACGGCGGTGTCATTCCTGCTTGCGGTACATTCTTCGTATTCTCGGATTATATGAAACCTGCAGTACGTATGGCTGCACTCATGGAACTCCCTGTCAAGTTCATCTGGACACACGACGCATTCCGCGTAGGCGAGGACGGTCCTACACATGAGCCCGTTGAGCAGGAAGCTCAGATCCGTCTCATGGAGAAGCTCAAGACCCACAAGGGCAAGAACTCGATGCTGGTTGTACGTCCTGCCGACAGCGACGAGACCACAGCCTGCTGGAAGCTTGCAATGGAGAACACCACAAGTCCTACAGGTCTTATCCTGAGCCGTCAGAACATCAAGACCCTGCCTGCAGGTACTGACTACAGCCAGTCTGCAAAGGGTGCTTACGTTGTAGCCGGCAGCGATGCCGAATACGATGTCATCCTGCTTGCATCGGGTTCTGAAGTATCAACACTTGTTGCAGGTGCAGAACTGCTCCGTGCCGATGGTATCAAGTGCCGTATTGTAAGCGTTCCGTCAGAAGGCCTGTTCCGCAGCCAGTCAAAGGCTTACCAGCGTTCTATCCTTCCGGGCAACAAGCGCAAGTTCGGTATGACAGCCGGTCTGCCTGTAAACCTTGAAGGTCTGGTTGGCGGCAACGGCAAGGTATGGGGCCTGAACTCATTCGGTTTCTCTGCTCCTTACAAGGTTCTGGACGAAAAGCTGGGCTTCACCGCTCAGAACGTCTATGACCAGGTCAAGAAGATGCTTAAGAAATGATAGGAATTGCAAGTGACCACGCTGCTTTTCCTTTAAAGCAGTTTGTAAAACAATATCTGGAAGAGAAGGGGCTGGAGTACAAGGACTTCGGCACCTTCACTCCTGACAGTTGCAACTATGCTGAGTTCGGCCATGCTCTGGGTTATGCCATTGAAAACGGTGAAGTGGAAAAGGGCATTGCCATGTGCGGCAGCGGTGAGGGTATTTCAATGACTCTGAACAAGCACCAGGGCGTCAGGGCCGGTCTCTGCTGGATTCCTGAAATTGCACATCTTATACGTCAGCACAACGATTCCAACTGTCTTGTAATGCCGGGCCGTTTCATTGACAACGACATGGCGCGCAAGATTATGGACGAATATCTGAACACGGAATTCGAGGGCGGCCGTCACCAGCTTAGGGTTGACAGCATCCCTGTCTGCAAGTAAAGGCAGAAATGCATATAACATCAAGCCCGGCTCACGTACAATCGTTGAGCCGGGCTTTGTTGCTGTATGATCCACCGTTTGTCAAAAAGTAGCTTGGCCGATATTTGTGGGGAAAGGTACAGATACAAGCGAGTGAACATATTTCCGGGACACTACGGACGGGGAACCTGCCCTACAATACGGGCAACAGAATCAGGCCCCACAAGTAAGATAACGGTAACTCATCCGGGTCAGTATTTTCCGGAATAACAGGCATCATTTGAATCTGGCTTGCAGCACCGTCTTCTGAAGACATTGAAATCGCTCTGAATTCTATCGTCTCCTTCTTAAGACTAAGTTCAATCTGTTTGCTATCTTCATCTTCAATATTTTTCGCTTTCTGACGGTACTTTCCGTCTTTAAGATGACCTGTTGTATCGCCCTTTACAGTGATGCTCCCGTCCGCATTGACAATGAACTTCTCAAGCTCAACCGATCTCAGGCCACGCACTTCACCGTCTGTCTCTTCATAAGTCCGCATGTAGGCTTTGTATTCTCCCGGTTCCAATCTGTCAAGTTCTTCAACTTTATCCTTTTTACGTGCTTGCAACGGAATTGAGACAGGCTCGTGGCAGACATTTCCGGTCAACATTACCGCGTTTTCAGCGTCGGTGAATAGAGTGGTCTCAAGTTTCGGGAATACCAGATCGAAATGTGTAGCGACAAAGTCTCCGCCACGATAGAACTCCTCGCCTACGGGAGCACCGTCAACGCGGGTCGGAACAAGCTCGGTTCCATTGGGCAATGTCAGTTTGAAATCATTTATGTAGCCTTTGTATGAATGGGGCTGTGCCAGAACCATATCACAGTGTACCGTGGTCTTGCTGTCGGAGAATTCTATTTCCTCGACTGAAAAATAGTCCCATCCGCCGTCCTGCACACCCTTCGGCAATGTCTTCAATGTGTAACTTTCTCCGATATTTATGGAGACGAACTGGTCATAGAAGTCTTTTGGCAGTGAGTTTGACACCTGCAGATTCCTGATATTGGGCGTGCCGTCGGCATTGCACAGATCAACCACCTTGGCATCGGCGGGCAGAGCCGGGAAATAGTCAACCAGCACATACTGGCCCCAGTCAGGACTCCAGAAATACTTCTGCTCAAAACCTTCCAGTCCGTATCCTCCAATCTGGCGGTATTCCTTGCCGTTGCACTTCAGGATTGCATCGTCCATATCACCCATAATCCAGAGGTCAGGACCCTGCTGTTGGTTGTAGACTATCGCCGTCCTGTCGGCAGTGCGGACAATCTTTACAATTCTGGAACTGGAATTCGGGTTGTATGAAAATCTGGGATGTTCAATGACTTGGGCATTCTCAAACTCAGTATGACTGGCGTTCATATGGTCAACAGCCTCGTTTGCTGTCACGTTTCCGTACTCCTTTGACATATTTGTTCCCTGCGGAATAAGTGTTATGATGCCTTTGTCATCCTGTACAACCGACACCTGTTCTATGCCACGGTCCCAGGCAGCCTGGGCAAATTTCTGCAAGTCGGCGCAAGGCATATTCTCAGAGGGATATACTGCCAGTCCGTGACCGTCAAACAGGTCAATCCATTTGAGCATCAGGCTGACATCGCCCCAAATTGAGAGGTCCTTGTGCGAATAAGGTTTATCGTTGAATTTGTGCATAAGGCGTTCCTCATGCATGTTGCATATCATCTCAAAGCGATACTTGCCGTCTGTTTCCGGTCCGTAGATGCGTACCACGCGGAATTCCGGCATGGTCATGTGGTCAATCATATCATTGTTGTTGGCCACATTGATGTGTATGCCCACCTTGGCCAGCTGCTCGGCAAGAGGCTGTGCCTCGGCAAGACTCTCTATTGGATACATGTACATAAGTGTCATACGTGTGGTCTTGTAGCCATCGTACTTCTTCAGATAGCCGGCTACCTCGTCGGCCTTCATACTGGCTGTCACGTGATCGAATGTCTCGACCTTGGCAGTACCGTCCTTGAACAGCCACACCTTGCCGTCCTCGAATACCGGCCAGTGGAAACCTTCGCCCTGTGCAATGGCAGTCTGTGCATTTGCAAACAGGAACGCAAATGCAATTACCGGGATGAATATGGCTCTGAGCATATTCCATCTGTTTGATTCTGTTCTTTCCATCATATCTATACGGTTTTT
>JAKSIR010000024.1 GCA_024398695.1 Bacteroidaceae bacterium
GTCCTCCGTGATGCTGTCTGTACGCCAATGGCCCCTCCATAAGCCCGTTGTCAACACCCGGGAACAGGTCTGTTCCAAGACCGGGCAGCCCGAACAGTTCATATACCGGACTTGCCTTGCTGGCCGATATGAACGACCCGACGACATCCTGCCATTTGTCACCTTCAAAAGTGCCTGTGGAAATGAAGCAGGCGCGCGGGGCGCACAGCGCTATGAGTTCATGCTGGTCAACGGGAAGGTCGTTTTCGGTCATAGGGTCTGTGCCGTATTTGATAAGGTTGCCGCATACCCAATGGTATTCTTCGTTTGAAACGATGTTGCCTATGCTTTCACCGCAGTCGCGGCGCCAGCCTGCAGCACCCGCCTTGCCTGACGAGGCAATGAAGCCTGCGGCAATTCTGGGCTCGAATGCCATGGCGACCAAGGCGGCCTTGCCGTAGCGTGACACACCTTCAATGGCGGTCTTTGTGGCATCGAACTCCGGACAGGTCTCGAAATAGTCAAGCAGGCGTGATACACCCCAGCCCCAGGCACGGAGCGAGCCCCAGTCGGTCGGCTTGCGGAATTCCCCCTTGTTGCACAGGCCTATTATTCCGTTTGTGAGTCCGGAACCAGCATCGGCCTGTATCGATGACGGATTGATGGAGCAGGCAGCCCATCCGCGTTCAACGACCTGCTGCTGCCATGAGACGGCATTGCCGCGCGTGGCTGTGGGATCGCCGGCACCGAAGCCGAATTCCATGATTACCGGAACGTCTGTACTGCCTTTCGGCCATACGACATTGGCCTGTATTTCAACTGTAATGGCAGGGTATGCCGAGTTGTCGACGGTGCCGGTCAGGTAACGGACTATGACGGGAGTGCCCTTGAAATCCTTTTCCTCTTCTTTTGTAATGCTCCATGTGACACCCGGCACATTGTCGGGAATGCGGCCGTAGACGTTGTCTTCGAACAGTTTTACAAGTTCGGGACGGCGAACCTTGTTCCACATTTTCGCATTCTTGACTTTTTTGCCGTCAAGTGTGGTCAGGGCATCGGGATAGAACGGGTAGGGGTTGGCTTCCAGTTCGTTGTAGTTGGGGTGCTTGCTTTCGTCCTTGCTGTTTGGCTGGCGGCCTTCACGCGGCGCGTCTATGCCGAGCTGCTCAAGCATGTTACTGTAATCGGCAGCCGCAATCCTGCGAAGGCTGTCCTGGGCTGCACGGTTACCTCCGCCCATCATAAAGAACTGGGCATCGGCTCCTGCGGATATGGCAAGTCCCAATGCCATGACAATGACTTTAGGTATTCTGTTGTTCATTCGGTTATGTAATTGGTCTTTTGCGCAAAGATAGAATCTGTTTTGGAATGTTCCAACCAATCTGGGAAAACAAAGCAAGCCCCGGCCGGGTTGTTTTCCGGTCGGGGCTGCTGTTATCAAGAACCTGTAATCAGTTCTGGGCTTCGGCCTCCTTGATCATGTTCTCGTTGGCCGAGATGAAAATCTCGACGCGACGGTTCTGGGCACGGCCTTCTTCTGTGTCGTTGCTGGCAACAGGCATTGTGTATGACTTGCCTTCGGCAGTGATGCGCTCTGCTGCAATGCCGGCCTTGGTCAGATAGGATGCAACTTCATTGGCACGCTTTGCCGATACCTTTTCGTTGGCTTCGGCAGTACCTACGTTGTCGGTGTGGCCGTAAACGGTGATGTCGGTTTCGGTCATGTCGGCCATGGTCTGGGCAAACTGGTCAAGCGATTCCTTTGATTCACTGCTGAGCTTTGAGCTGTTGAAACCGAACAGGATTCCGCTGTCAAATGTTACCTTGATGGCCTCCAGTCCGTTGACGTCTGTAACGGTTTCAACCTGGGCAGCCTCGATGGCAGCAAGCTCTTCGGCCTTCTTGTCCATCTTGTGGCCTATGATGGCACCTGTGCCGCCGCCTACAGCACCGCCTATGGCAGCGCCAATTGCAGCGCTCTTGGCATCATTTCCAATGAATGCGCCTATTCCGGCACCTATGATGGCTCCCGCAGTACCTCCAAGTACTGAACCGTTGGTTGTTTTGTTCCATGATGCGCAACTTGACAGAAGCAGAGTTGCAGAAAGACAGATTGCGATTAATTTCTTCATAACTGTGGTTTATTGTAAAAACGATGTGCAAAATTAACCTTTATTTTTGAAAGTGGGAATACCATTTTTGTGTAAGTTTGCATTCAGAGTTTCAGACAATACCTTATAGAATATATGGACAAATACATTGAAATGAACCCCAACGGTCTGGTCCGTTTCCTGGGCAAGCCGGCTAAAGAGTTTACCTGCAGTGACATTGTACGCTACTGCAAGGAAAATGCAGTCGAGTTCGTCAACTTCCACTACTGCGGATGGGACGGCAAACTCAAGACCCTGAACTTTGTCATCGGCTCACAGGAACACCTTGAGAATATACTCATGGCGGGCGAACGCGTTGACGGTTCCAGCCTTTTCCCCTTCATTGAAGCCGGAAAGAGCGACCTGTACGTAATGCCGCGCTATTCTACGGCATTCCTGAATCCCTTTACTGACGTTCCTACGGTCGATATGCTGTGCTCGTTCTTTGACCGTGACGGACAGATGTTCGAAAGCAGCCCGCAGTACATTCTGCACAAGGCTCACAAGGCTTTCCAGGAGACCACAGGCCTTGAAATGCAGGCAATGGGCGAACTTGAGTATTATGTTGTGGCCGATGCAGACCCGCTGTATCCCACACCTGACCAGAAGGGCTACCACGAGAGTGCGCCGTTCTGCAAGTTTGCCGATCTCCGCACACAGGCCATGCAGATTATTGCACAGTGCGGCGGCAACATAAAGTACGGCCATTCGGAAGTGGGCAACTTCACTCAGGACGGCAAGATTTACGAACAGAACGAGATAGAGTTCCTTCCCATCAATATAGAAGACGCTGCAGACCAGCTTGTAATTGCAAAATGGGCCATGCGCCAGCTTGCCTACCAGTATGGCGTGACTCTGACTTTCGCCCCGAAGATTACCGTGGGCAAGGCCGGTTCGGGCATGCACGTCCACTGCAAGTTCACGCGTAACGGCAAGTCGGTCATGACAAAGAACGGTGAACTGACCGATGAGTGCAAGAAGGCAATTGCAGGCTATATGGATGCCGGCACCTCACTGCCTGCATTCGGTAACCCGCATCCGCTGTCGTTCATGCGTCTGGTTCCGCATCAGGAAGCACCCACATCGCTGTGCTGGTCGTTCTCGAACCGCAGCGCCCTGGTACGTGTACCGTTAGGATGGCTCAAGCCTATGAACATGGCCGCAGCAGCCAATCCGCAGGATAAGGAAATTGCCGGCAAGCATGACTTCAGCGACAAACAGACTTTTGAATGGCGTGCCAGCGACGGCTTTGCCGACACATATCTGCTCATGGCCGCCCTGTGCTGCGCAGCACGTCACGGCTTTGAGATGCCGAACGGTCTGGAAGTGGCCGAAAGGACTTTCGTGGGTCTTGGCGTGAACATTCACGATGAAAAGAACAAGTCTGTCCAGGAGGCTCTGGAACAGCTTCCAGGCTGCTGTGTCGAGGCTGCCGGTGAACTTGCGAAGGATCGCGAGATATACACATCGAAGGGAGTCTTCTCAGAGAATATCGTTGACTACATGATCAAGTATCTGACAGCTTTCAACGACACCACCCTGCGTCAGTCACTCGATGCGGCAGGACTCATGAAACTGGTTGAAGACAGCATCAATATGGGATAATGCGGCATTGGCTGCACAAGGAAAAAGCCTGGGGCAACAGCCTCAGGCTTTTCTTTTCAATAAGGTGTCATTACAGAAGCGAACCGAATATGCGGGCAGCTTCAAGGGCGTCCTTGGCGTAGTAGTCGGCACCTATGGTCTTGGCTATCTGTTCTGTCAGTACCGCACCTCCGACTATGACGGGGCAGGTCACGCCGTAAGCGCGAAGGTAGCCTATGGTTTCGCGCATTGACTCTACGGTCGTGGTCATGAGTGCGCTCAGGCCTATTGCCTGCGGCTTTTCCTTGAGAGCGGCTTCCAGAATGTCTTCTTTGGAGACGTCCTTGCCAAGGTCAATGACGCCGTATCCGTGGCTCTGTACGACCACGCCTACAATGTTCTTGCCTATGTCATGTACGTCGCCGTGAACTGTGGCCATCATAAGGGTTGCCTTTGATTTTGCAGTGTCAGCGCATTCGTATTGTCTTGCAAGGAGTTCGAATGCCTCTTTGGCAGCCTGTGCCGAACGTATGAGCTGGGGCATGAACAGCTTGCCGGCAGCAAAGCCGTCGCCTACCTTGTTCAGCGCAGGAATCAGCACTTCATTTATTATGCCGTCCTTGCCATACTGCGGAAGCTCGCGTTCCAGACACTCTGCAATGCGGCTGCGGTCACCGTTCACAATGACGTCATGCAGTGTGTCAGCCTGTGCTTCGGAACTGCTGTCGTTGTTGAAGTCAATGTAGCTTTTGCAGTCCTGGTCGTTGCCGGTGAGTGCCATTGCAGCCTTCAGGGTTGCCATGGTGTCGCGGTCCAGAGGGTTCATTATGGGCATGTCAAGACCTGCATATATGGCCATGGCCAGGAAATTGCGGTTCAGGGTAGGGCGGTCAGGCAGGCCGAACGACACGTTCGAAAGTCCTATCGTAGTCAGGAATCCTGCGGCATGGAGCTGTGAAATGGTCTCAAGTGTCACGTTACCGTATCTCTGGTCACTTGACACAGCCATTACGAGACCGTCAAAGACAAGCTGACGACGGTCGATGCCAAGGCCCGATGCCCTGAGCTCTATGCGGTTGGCAATGTTCATGCGGCCAATCACATTGTCGGGAACTCCGTTGTCGTCAAGCGGCAGCGTGACGGCCGGCAGACGGTATCTTGCAATGAGCGGAAGCATGTCGTCCATAGACTTCTGGCTGCCGTTCACTGAATTGATCATCGGTACGCCGTTGCAGACACGGACTGCGGCCGCAATGGCAGCGGGCGATGACGAGTCAAGCTGAAGCGGAAGGTCGCAGACCTCCTGCACGTTCTGTACGGCCTGACAGAGAAGGGACTTCTCGTCGGCGGCAGGGATGCCGCAGTTCAGGTCCAGATACTGTGCTCCGGCCTGTTTCTGGGCAAGGGCCTCTTCCTTGAGATAGTCGAAGTTGCCGTTTGCAAGGGCTTCCTTGAGCTTCTTCTTTCCGGTCGGGTTCAGGCGTTCTCCGCAAACTGCTCCCTTGCCTAATTTCAGAAGGACGGTCGATGAACAGATGTATGTTCCGTCAGGTTCGCAGATCATCGGGGCGTCAAGTTCCTTCAGATTGCTTATTGCCTTGATGCTTGACGGCGTGGAACCGCAGCAGCCTCCTATGTATGTTGCGCCGGCCTGGACAATCCTGCGGCAGACGTCGGCAAAGGCGGTGTCGGTGAAATCGTAGAAGACACGGCCGTCCGTCATGCGCGGCAGACCCTTGTTGGGTTCGGCCAGAATCGGGCACTGGGCGAACGGCTTCATGCGCCTGACCACTTCCAGAACCAGTTCCGGGTCCGATGAACAGTTCACGCCAAGGGCATCGACCCCGAGCGAAGACAGTGTCAGTGCAACTATTTCGGGTGTGGAGCCTGTCAGGGTGCGGCACTTGTCATCGAATGTCATCGATGCGAATACCGGCTTGTCGCACACGTCTTTGACGGCGAGAACCGCAGCACGCAGTTCGTACAGGTCGCTGAAGGTTTCAAGAAGGAATCCGTCAACCTTTTCGTATGCGAATTCGGCAACCTGGCGGTAGTTGTCGTATGCCTCCTGGAAGCTCATGGAACCCACCGGCTGCATGAGCTGTCCGCCGGTCGAGACATCGAACATGAGTTTTACATCGGTCCGTGTGCCTATGGCCTTGCGGGCATTGTCAATGGCTGCGGCGGCAACTTCCTGCCACGGCTGTTCGTGACCTGCCCATTTTACGGGATTCAGTTCGAACGTATTGGTTGATATGTACTGTGAACCGGCTTCAATGTATTCGCGGTGCATGCGCTGCACCAGTTCGGGGGCCGTAAGGTTGAGCAGGGCTACGCAAAGGTTGTCGCTTCCGCTTATCTGCGACAGGTAACTGCCCTGCGAACCGTCAAGAATCTGTATCTTGTCTGTCATCTGGATATTATGGTACGGAACGTCATTCAAAGAACTTTTCGGCAACATAGCTTATGTTGTCCATAAGACGGCCTATGAAGCCGCTCCTGTTCATTGAATAGATGTGTATTCCGTCAACGTCGTTTGCTATCAGGTCAAGAATCTGGTAGCTGGTGAAAATAAGGCCTATTTCTTCGATGGCGGCCTTGTCGTCCTTGTATTTGTCGAAGTAGTTGCGCAGCTTGAGCGGCACGTTGCAGCCGGTAACCTGAATCATGCGGTCCAGCTGGGCGTAGTTGGTGACGGGCATGATGCCGGGCAGGATAGGTACCGTGATGCCGGCCTTGCGGGCCTGCAGCAGGAAATGGTAGAAGGCTTCGTTGTCAAAGAACAGCTGGCTGTTGAAGAACTGCATGCCTTCGTCCTGCTTTTTCTTCATGAACTCAATGTCCTGACGCATGTTGCCTGCTTCGGGATGCTTCTCCGGATAGCATGCTCCAGCCAGGCAGAAGTCGCCCGGGAAGGTGCTGTGGATATAGTGCGCTAGGTCCGATGCGTGCTTGAAGTCGGACATTGTCGGAGCGGTGACATCCTTGGGCATGTCTCCGCGCAGCGTGAGTATGTTCTCCACACCGGCCTGCTTGAGTTCGCCGCACACTTCGTCAATCTTGCCACGGGTCGATGCCACGCAGGTGAGGTGGGCAAGGGGCTCGGCGCTTGTGTGTTCCTTTATGTGTCTGGCAATCTTTGCCGTGTTGGTCAGGGTGTTGCCCAGGGCACCGTAGGTCACGCTGATGAAATCAGGCTTGTACGAGTCAAGCTTTGTTATAGTGTTCTCAATGAGAGTGAAGGTGTCCTCTTCTCTCTTAGGGGGAAAAATCTCGAACGACAGTGTCTTCTTTTTGGCAAAAACGTCACTAATCTTCATTTCGCTGCAGTTGTGGTTAAATAACCTGTTATCGTTTCAAGCCGCAAAGGTACACTTTATTTTTTAAATAACGTGTAGAATCTGCCTGACAAGTGGAAGAACAGCCTGTCTCAGCGACTTGTCGTTCAGGCTGTGCTCTCCTTCAAAACGCTGTGCGTTGCTGTAGTGCTTTCTGAACAGGTCATAGCAGTTGACTGATGTGTCGTGCGTTCCGAACAGGCCCCAGGTGTTTTCAAGGTCAAAGCCGGTAATTCCCTTGAACTGCTGGCGTTCCATCTGGTTGAAGTTCTTTACAATCTGGCCTGTTATCATGAAGTCCTTGGCGCCGTCCTTGCGTCCGTTCTGGAAAGGGTACTTCTTTCCGGCCTTCATGACTTTCGACATGGTTGACATGTTGAACGCAGGATTTACCAGAATCTTCCTGAAGCCGAACATCTGCTGTGCGTACATGGCACCCATCGAAGTGCCTATTATCAGGTCTGGTTGCTGCTGTTGCACGAATTCCTTCAGGTAGGGCAGAGCCTCAGCCGGGTCGACCGGAATATCGGGCGCGACAATTTCGAAATCGGGCAGGAGACGTCTGAGGCTTTCAACCGTACCGCTGGCTCCCGATGATCCGAATCCGTGGAAATACACTATCTTCATACGAATGGTTGTCATTATTGCTGCAAATTTAATCTATTTAGGTAACTTTGCAGTATGCTGCAACGCAAGGTACAGAATTTCATTGCACAGAACGGCCTGCTTGAACCCGGCGCGAAAGTGCTGGCAGGCGTAAGCGGAGGGGCCGACAGTACGGCTCTTCTCCTGTTGCTGAAGGCACTGGGATACAGGTGCATTGCGGTTCACTGCAATTTTCACCTGCGCGGCAGCGAGAGCGACCGTGACCAGCAGTTTGTCAGTGACCTGTGCGCCGGACTTGGCGTGCAGCTGGAACTGTGCAGCTACGACACGGAAAAATACGCCCGCGAGCACAGGATTTCCATTGAGATGGCAGCAAGAGAGCTGCGTTATGCCGATTTTGAACGCATACGGGTGGAGACCGGAGCACAGGCCGTCTGCATAGCGCACCACCGTGACGATTCCGTCGAGACGGTGCTGATGAACCTTATGCGCGGTACCGGAATACGCGGACTGGGCGGCATCAGACCCAGAAACGGCTATATTGTAAGGCCACTGCTGTGCGTTTCGCGTAAGGAAATAGAGGACTGGCTTGAAAAGCAGGGACAGGCATACGTCACTGACAGCACCAATCTTGAAGCCGACTGTACCCGCAACAGGATACGTCTGCAGATTCTGCCCGTGATGCGTCAGACCAATCCGGGAACCGATGCTGCAATAGACAGGACATCGGCCCATGTGCGTCAGGCTCTGGCGTTCTACGAGGAGGCTGTCAGCAAGGCGAAGTCAGAGGTGGCCAACATGTGTGACGGTGGCTGTGACATTGACTTTCAGAAACTCCTGTCATTGGATCCGGAAGGTGTGAATCACATGAAGGCCAGGGCTGTGCTGTTTGAAATACTGTCTGGCTACGGCTTTTCCGAAAGCCAGGCGGAACAGGCCTTCCTGGCCGCAAATGAGCCGGGACGTTGTTTTTATGCAGGTTGTCATGTCCTGTCAGTTGACAGGGGCAGGCTGCTGGTCCGTAAGGATGATGAATGCGGATACGTCAGGGACATTGAACCTGAAGACGGTCTTGCGGTTGAGGTTCCGGACGGATGCCTGAGTTTCAGGTTCGCACCCGGCGACGCTCCCATTTCAAAGGACTCCAATGTGGCCACGCTCGATGCGGACCTTGCCGGCAGTTCGCTTCAGATAAGGAACGTACGCAACGGTGACAGCTTCCACCCGTTCGGAATGAAGGGACGCAGGCTGCTGAGCGACTTTATGACTGACCTCAAGTTCAGCGTGCCGCAGAAACGGCGGCAGCTTGTACTGACAGACGGGAAAGACATTCTGTGGGTTGTGGGGCAGCGCAGCGACAACCGCTTCCGCGTATCGGCCGGCACTTCAAGGCAGCTTGTCATCACTCTGACTGGCAAATGACCATATTGTTTTTCTGATATGCTTACCCGGTGCTATCTGGAGATTACCAATGTCTGCAATCTGGACTGCAGTTTCTGCCCGGGGCATGAACGCAGGCCCAGACAGTTGTCCGTGCAGGAGTTTGACACCCTGACCGACAAGCTCAGAGGCAGGGTCAAGTTCCTTTATTTTCACCTTATGGGCGAACCGTGCCTGCACAACAGTCTGCCGGAATTCATTGATTCTGCACGCGGCAAGGGCCTGATTCCGGTACTTACTACCAATGGAACACGCCTGAACGGAAGGCTGCTGGAGAGCCTGCCGTATAAAATCAACATTTCACTGCACGCTTTTGAAGGAAATGACGGCGGCAATCCCCGTGCATATATGGACTCTGTAATGGATTTTTCGCTCAAGGCAGCCGGCAAGGGCTGCATTGTGGTGCTCAGACTATGGAATCAGGGCGGGCAGGAAAGCCTCAACAGGGAGATTGTCGATATGCTGCACGAGTACGTGCCATCGGCCTGGAAGGAGAACAGCGGCGGATTCGAACTCATGCGCGGGCTGTATCTTGAATTCGACAGCAAGTTTGACTGGCCGGACAGCGGCGAAGACGGCGAAGTGTATAATTATGAGCTATTCTGTTATGCTCTTCGCAACCAGATAGGGATTCTGTCCGACGGTACGGCGGTTCCATGCTGTCTTGACCACAATGGTCGCATGCCTCTGGGCAATCTGTTCACACAGAGCCTGGAGCAGATTCTTGAATCGGATGCGGCAAGGCGCATATATAACGGATTTACGGCACACAAGGCTGTGGAGCCCATGTGCCGTAAATGCGGATATGCAGCGCTGACAAAGCGCTACCGTATGGATTAGAACCGGTCAGAACGTCTTTACAAATTCCTCCAGCGCACGGTATTTGAGGTGTCTGTCGGAGGGCTTGCAGTTATCTGAAGGATATCCCAAGGGCAGAATTGCCACAGGATGCTCGTTTGCCGGGATGTTGAATTCCCGTGCTACATCGTCAAACGAGAACGCGCCTATCCAGCACGAACCAACGCCTAGTTCCCATGCCTGCAGCATCATGTGGGTGGTCACTATGGCGCAGTCTATTTCGCCGCCGTCATGGTTGCCGCTTCTGGCATTCTTCCATGATATGCGGTCGTCATAACAGACTATGACGGCCATGGGCGCTCCGTACAGAGGCTTGATGGCTGTAAGCCTGTCCATGGCCTCGCGGCTCTTTATTAGATACAGTTTCTGAGGCTGGTTATTGACTGCGGTGGGAGCTACCTGCGCAGCCTTCAGAATAAGGTCAATCTTTTCATCTTCAACCTGAGCCGGAGAAAAGTCCCTGACCGAATAACGGTCTGTTGCAAGTTCAATGAATCGCATTGTTTCAGGTAAATTCAAATGTGGTTGATGAAAACGTAAGCCAGACCCTCGCGGATCTGGCTTGACGGTTTATATTCTGCTCTGGATATCAGTCGCGGAGAACTACTTCAATGTAGTAATAGTAGTTGTGTCCGAACTGGATTTCCTGCTGGTAACCGCTGTCGTTCTTGGCTTCCTTATCGTTGTTCTTCAAAGTCATCTTGGTGTTGAAGTTTCTGAGATAGGTGTAGTCATTGGCGATTACAAGCTTGGCAATATCGGCCACCTTTATGATGGCGGGATCGGAATAGATGCCCTTGTGCAGCCACTGGGTGCTGTTGTGCATGTAATAGTAGATGCTGAAACCGTCCCAGCTCTGGCCGTCTGTCGAAATCGGGGCGTTGATCATCTCCAGATAACCCATAAGGTCGGTGTCGTAAATTGCCCTGTCGGCATCGGTCAGCTTTTCGGGGAATACGATAGTGGTGTAGTCTCCGTCGTTTGTCAGAATGGCATTGTCACCTTCTGCAAGGACCAGATCCTTTGATTTCTTCGGGGCACCTGCACCGCATGAACTGAACAATGTTACTGCACACAGGATAAGCAACATGCTGTATCCGAAATTCTTGATTGTTTTCATAAGTGTTGATATAATAAATAGGGTTTTGTCCAATGCAAAGATAACCTTTTTTATGAAAGTGTGTGCCTTTTTCCATATATTTGCAGACCTTTTTCAAAAATGACAGACCAGGACAGAAAAGTACTGCTGAAAGGCTTTCGTGACGGCATTCCAATAGCAATGTGTTACTTTGCCGTCTCCTTTTCGATGGGTATCGTGGCAAGAAAGGCGGGCCTGGTTCCGGCAACCGGATTCCTGAGCAGCCTGCTTACCCGGGCATCGGCCGGCGAATTCGGCGCATACACTCTGTTCGCCGACAAAGCGTCATATCTTGCAGTAGTAATAATGTGCGTTGTGGTGAATCTGCGCTACCTTCTCATGAGCGCCACAATCACACAGAAACTGCCTCTCGAAACAGGCGTGTTCACGAAAATTCTGGTAGGCTGCTGCATGACCGACGAAGTCTACGGCATTACCATAGCATATCCCGGGTATCTGAATCCCAAATACACTTACGGTGCGATGACCGTTGCCGGCATAATGTGGGCGGCGGGAACGGCATCGGGCATAGCTGCCGGCAACTCGCTTCCTGACAATGTGGTCAGCGCATTGGGGGTCGCACTGTACGGCATGTTCATATCGATTGTGGTCCAGGCCGCCAGGAAACACTGGAAACTGACCGTCGCCGTCATTGTGGCGTGTCTGCTCAGCTGGGCATGTTCGGTATGTCCCGGCATCAGGGACATTGACAGCGGCACCAGGACGATGGTGCTGACGGTGGCCGTATCGCTGACATTCGCATGGATTCTGCCCGCATCGGTCGAAACCGATGACAGCAAAGTGACTGGAGAACATGACTGAAAAGAACATATTCATATATATTGCCGTCACTGCGCTGACAACGAACCTGGTGCGTGTATTGCCCCTGCTGGTTCTGAAAAAGCGCATAACGAACCGCTTCGTGCGCAGCTTCTTTCATTATATCCCGTACATTACCCTGTCGGTCATGACGTTTCCCGCCATTATGGAAACAACATCGCCAGCAGTAGGTCTTGCTACGCTGGCGATTGGTGTTGCCTGTGCCTGGAAAGGCATGGGAATGCTTGCTGTATCTCTGATATGCTGCGTGTGCGTCTTTCTGTCCCAGTTACTTTGACAGCATGTTTTCCTTGGTGAGAGGAGACCATGCGCAGTCCTGAGCCATGAAGATGATGGCAAGTTCATCGATTTCGAAGGTGTGCCACTGGCCCTTGGGGATGTTCACGCCGAACACTCCGGTGTCACCTCCCATGTGGATGCGTTCCTTTTCGATTCCGTTCTCGTTGTAGAATACGGTATCCATCTTTCCGCGGAGCAGCATGATTGTCTCGCTTGACAGGTTGTGCTTGTGGATAGTGGTCTTGGTGCCGGGAAGCATGACGTTGAGCATACGCTGTGACTGGTCTTCCTCGCTGTTGCGCAGGTCATAGTTCATGCGGAGACGGGGAGAGTCCTGAGCCATGCGCTGAACTTTGTCCAGCAGGTCCTCGTCAATGACCACCTGACGGTCAAGGAACTTCTTGTCCATGCCGCGGAATACATTGAACATGGCCTTGCGCACGTCTTCAATGTCGCCGCATTCACCGTCCACTTCGTTGTACTTGCCGCAGTCACGGTAGAACTTGATCAGGGGCTCGGTCTGCTTGTGATATGTTTCTATGCGGTTCTGTATTGTGGCAGGATTGGCATCATCGGCACGGCCTTCAATCTTTGCACGGTGTGAAAGGCGTGCCTTGATTGTATCGTCGGAAATCATGATGGAAATGACTGCGTTGACCTTTTCGCCGCGTTTTTCGAGCATGTTGTCAAGGTCTTTGGCCTGGCCGAGTGTGCGTGGAAAACCGTCCAGAAGGAAACCTGCGACGTTCTTTTCAGTGTTGAAGACGTTTTCAATCATGCCTTCGACCACACTGTCCGGAACCAGCTTGCCGGCTTCGATAAGGTCTTTGGCCTGCTTGCCAAGTTCGCTTCCTGCAGCAATCTCTGCACGGAGGATTTCACCTGTACTGATGTGTTTGAGGTTGTACTTCTCAGAAATGGCGCCGGCCTGTGTGCCTTTGCCTGCCCCGGGAGGGCCAAAAAGAATGTAATATTTCATAGGTTATGAGGTTATTTTCAAAAAAACTGCGCAAAGATATTCTTTTTTGCAATAGAATAAAAGCGAAAGCCTCCTATCTTCACAGACTTGAGGCTTTCAATCATTCATACCATAATTTGGGAGCCTTGGCCGGCGCCCATGACTTTCTGGATGCAAAAATATCCGTCTCGCCGGATAGTCATTAATGAATTTTACAAATTATTTCCGTGAAGGGTAAAATTGGCTAATTTTGTCCGAAAATGCACTGTCTATGAATAAGCTGTCTCTCAAACTGCCGCAGGAATGGAAGCAGAAGGTCGAAACGCTGTCGGGACCGTTCGGAACCGAAGAACAGCACGCACAGGCATCGGACGGGGTGGTGGAGATTGAAATCTGCGAGGCTGAGATGCCTCAGGACTCCACAGCTCCCGACCAGGCTCTGACCAACTATGTCGATATGGTGGGATTCGATGACGACGACCCTGAAGACTTCAATCCCATCCGTGAGTGGAACTTCAACAACCGCCGTGCCTACGGTTTCCAGGTATGGTGCGATGACGAATCGCAGATTCGCGTAATGTGCCAGGAGCATCACCGGGGCAGGCTTGCGGTCATCAGCATTCAGGCGCCGTCAGATGCCGGGATTGAGGAAGCGGCCGTCCTGTTGGAAAAATCGTTGAGATTTTGAACGCTTCGGCAGAAATTTTCCGCCACATTTTTGTAACTTTGCGGCATCAAAATCAAAACACTCAATATGAACACTGGAAACGTACGTCCGGCAGACATGGAGCGCATTACGACTCCTGCTCTCGCCAAGAAATTCATTGATGAACAGATCGTAGCCCTCAGGGAACAGATTGGTGACGGAAAGGTTCTTCTGGCACTTTCTGGCGGTGTTGATTCATCAGTAGTTGCAGCACTTCTCATCAAGGCTGTAGGCAATCAGCTGGTTTCTGTACACGTAAATCACGGACTTCTGCGCAAGGGTGAGCCCGAGCAGGTTATCCGCGTATTCCGCGACGAGATGAAGGCTAACCTTGTATATGTCGATGCAACCGACCGTTTCCTTGACAAGCTTGCCGGCGTAGCCGATCCCGAACAGAAGCGCAAGATCATCGGCGGCGAGTTCATTCGCGTATTCGAAGAGGAGGCCCGCAAGCTTAAAGGCGTGAAGTTCCTTGCTCAGGGCACCATATATCCTGATATCGTTGAATCAGGTCCCGTAAAGTCACACCACAACGTAGGCGGTCTGCCCGATGACCTCCAGTTCGAACTGGTCGAGCCTATCAAGCTCCTGTTCAAGGACGAGGTCCGCATGGTAGGTCACGAGCTGGGTCTTCCGGATTCAATGAACTACCGTCAGCCGTTCCCCGGCCCGGGTCTCGGCGTACGTTGCACAGGTGCAATTACACGCGACCGTCTTGAGGCTGTCCGCGAAAGCGATGCCATTCTGCGTGAGGAATTTGCAAAGAACGGTCTCGAAGGCAAGGTATGGCAGTACTTCACACTGGTTCCCGACTACAAGTCAACCGGTGTCAAGAACAACCAGCGCGCATGGGAATGGCCGGTTGTAATCCGTGCGGTGAACACCCGCGATGCCATGACCGCAACGGTCGAGAACATTCCGTTCGACCTGCTTCAGCACATAACACAGCGTATCATTACCGAGGTTCCCGGTGTCAACAGAGTCCTGTACGACCTGACTCCGAAACCAACCGGCACAATCGAGTGGGAATAAGATAAAAAGAAGAGGCCGAAGCCTCTTCTTTTTTTTCGTGTCGGCAGTTGGCGAAACTTTTTGTACATTCGCGGTCATGACGTTGGATGATCTTAAAACCGGTGACAGCGCACGTGTGCTCGAAGTTGGCGGACACGGTGTCCTTCGGCAGCATTTCCTTGATATGGGAATAGTGCCGGGCACGGTCGTCAGACTTCTGAAGCTGGCTCCCATGGGTGATCCGATGGAACTGCTGGTCAGAGGCTACGTTCTGTCATTGCGCAAGGCCGATGCCCGGAACATTTCGGTCGAAGCCTGTCCAGCCGCACTGAGTGAAGACGGTGACGACGCGCACGATGACTTCGGCTACAATCTTTCGCTTCACGAACACAATTCCCATCCAGGCCTGGGTGAGGCGGGCAAATATCACGACCCGACGCACGAAATGCCAGTCTCGGACAGGCAGACGCTGACATTCGCCCTTGTAGGCCAGCAGAACAGCGGAAAGACCACGCTGTTCAACGCGCTGACAGGTTCAAACGAACACGTGGGCAATTTTCCCGGCATGACGACCGGACGCATGGACGGCCGTCTGAAAAATCATGAAGGAATCACGGTGACAGACCTTCCGGGAATCTGCTCCCTTTCCACATATACCCAGGATGAACAGGTCTCAAGGGATTTCATTCTGAACGGCAGGCCGGACTGCCTCATAAATGTGGTCGATGCAACCAATCTGGAACGTCATCTGTATCTGACAGTCCAGCTCATGGAACTGGGCATACCGATGGTCATAGCCATCAACATGATGGACGAACTGACAGGCAACGGAGGCTCAATCCGAATAAATGAAATGGAGAAGATTCTGGGCGTTCCGCTGGTACCCATATCGGCTGTCAGAGAGGAGGGCATTCAGGAACTTGTCGATCACGCTGTTCATGTGGCATGGTACCATGAGGTTCCTGCGCGTCAGGATTTCTGCGACAAGGACGAATACGGAGGTGCAGTACATCGCTGCGTACACGGCATTATGCATCTTGTTGAGGACCATGCCGAAAAGACCGGACTTTCCAAACGCTTCGTGGCTGGACAGCTGATTCACGCTGACAGTGCTGTCATGGACGCTCTCGGACTGACGCAGAACGAGAAGGAGACGCTTGAGCACATAACGGTCCAGATGGAGCAGGAGAGAGGCATTGACCGCTACGCAGCCATGGCCGACATGCGTTTCTCGTTCATTGAGCGTCTTTGCAGCCAGACTCTGAAGAAGCCTTCACAAAGCCGTCAGTACCTGCGCAGCAAACGCATTGACCGCATTCTGACAGGCCGATGGACAGCCATTCCCATATTCATTGCGATAATGTGCCTTGTGCTGTGGCTTACAATCGATGTCATCGGCGCGCCCCTGCAGGAGTTGCTTGCCGGCTGGATTGGAAGTCTGGGCAGTCTGACCGTGGACGGCATGAACCGGGCCGGAATAAGCCCTGTCCTGGTTTCGCTGGTGGGTGACGCCGTTTTCGGCGGAGTGGGGACGGTCATCAGTTTCGTGCCCATAATCATTGTGCTTTTCTTCTTCCTCAGTCTGATTGAGGACAGCGGATACATGTCGCGCATTGCGTTCGTGACTGACAGGGGCCTGCGCAAGATGGGACTGTCAGGGCGTTCCATAATTCCCCTGCTCATTGGATTCGGCTGCACTGTCCCGGCAGTCATGGCTGCGGGCACGTTGCCATCGGCCCGTGACAGACGTCTGACCATACTGCTTACACCGTTCATGAGCTGCAGCGCCAAGATTCCAATATACGGTTTCTTTGCATCGTTCCTGTTCCCCGGACACGGAGGTCTTGTGCTGGCCGCACTGTATCTGCTGTCTCTTGTCATAGGTATGATGGTGGCATTCGGAGCCAAGCTGCTCCATCCGCACTATCAGGCTGCACCGTTCGTCATGGAAATGCCCAACTACCGTCTGCCGGGTCTCAAGAACGTGGGACATCTGCTCTGGGACAGGACACGTGACTTCATTCAGGGTGCAATAACCGTCATACTCATCTCAACGGTGGTCATCTGGCTGCTCCAGTCGCTTAATGTCAGGTTCCAGTTCGTTCAGGACAGCCAGGACAGCATGATGGCCTGGATTTCCGGAATTCTGACGCCTCTGTTCCGTCCCATAGGTCTCGGTGACTGGAGAGTGGTGACTTCCCTGATATGCGGATTCATGCGCAAGGAAAGTGTCGTTGCCACCATGGATCTGCTGGGTGTCGAATCACTGCTCAGTCCTGCATCAGGCGTATCCATGCTGCTGTTCTGCCTGCTTTACACACCGTGTGTCGCAGCCATAAGCAGCATAAGCCATGAACTCGGACGCAAGTTCGCACTGTGGACGGTATTCTTCCAGTGTTTTGTGGCATGGGCTGTGGCCTTCATAGGTTATTCCGTATGTTCCGGACATTTTGATGTTGTCACATCGCTGGCACTCCTTGCCGTATCTGCAGTCATTGTCCTGATTGTGAAGACATTTCCTGACAGGAATGCCGGTCATTTCTGCCCCGGATGCCGCAATTCGGGACGTTGTCCGCACCATCGCAACTGATCCGGTCATGCTTTTTGATTCCGCAACATATTCACTCCGCCGCCGTACGCTTGCCGCAAAGGTGGGCAGCGGTCTTGTCATTCTTCCCGGCAACGGCGGCGCTCCTGCAAACTATCCGTCAAACTGCTATTCATTCCGTCAGGACAGCACATTCCGTTACTTTTTCGGACTTGGCCAGGAGTCACTGACCGGCATTATCGACGCTGACAGCGGCCGCGAATGGCTGCTTGGCGACGATGTCGGCATTGAGGACATAATCTGGACAGGCCATGTGCCGTCGGTCCGCGAACTTGCCGCACAGGCAGGAGTGGAGAACAGCGCACCGCTGTCGGCACTGGCAGGCATGGTGGCCGATGCACGCAGGACAGGAAGGCCGATACATTACCTGCCTCCGTACAGACATGATATCACGATACTGCTTTCGGAACTGCTGGGCATGTCACCAAAGGAAACGGTGGCGGCTGCATCGGTCCCCCTCATAAAGGCTGTCGTGGAGATGCGCTCGGTAAAGACCGATGCCGAAGTCGACGAGATTGAACGCGCCATGCATATAGGTTATCTGATGCATACAGCCGCAATGAAAGCCTGCAGGCCCGGCGTTACGGAAAAGTCCATAGAAGGGCTTATGGAGGGCATTGCCATGACGTACGGACAGATGGTCTCGTTCAGGAGCATAGTTACAATGCACGGCGAGATTTTCCACGGCAGTCCATCGCTTGAGAAGCTTGAGGCCGGAAGGCTGCTGCTGGTCGATGCAGGAGCCGAGACCGTGGAAGGATACTGCAGCGACAACACGCGTACCATGCCCGTTTCGGGGCGGTTCTCATCAAGGCAGCGTGACATATATTCCATTGTGTGCGACTGTCATGACCTGACAATAGAGAAGGCGCGTCCGGGTCTCAAATGGATGGACATGCATCTGGATGTGTGCCGCCTGATGACTGAACGGCTCAAGGACCTGGGTCTGATGAAAGGCAATACAGACGATGCCGTTGCCGCCGGAGCGCATGCCATGTTCCTGCAGCACGGGCTGGGGCACATGATGGGCATGGATGTACATGACATGGAGAATCTGGGGCAGAAGTACGTAGGGTTCAACGAAGAGGTGCAGCCGTCAGACCAGTTCGGCACGAACTGCCTGCGTTGCGGCCGCCGTCTCGAGAAGGGTTTCGTCATGACCGATGAGCCCGGAATCTATTTCATTCCCGCTCTCATTGACCAGTGGAGAGCCGAAGGCCGGTGCGGTGAATTCCTGAACTGGGACAGAATAGAGGAGTACCGCAGCTTTGGCGGAATACGCATTGAGGACGACATTCTGATAACCTCTGACGGCTGCCGTGTTCTTGGCCGTGAACGCATTCCTTATAGGCCCCGTGAAGTTGAAGAATTCATGGCGGCATCAGAGCCGTAATGCACTGACTTCTATTTGATTATATCCAGCTGACGTAGCAGAGCTTCCGGTTCCGGACTATGCCCGCGGAATTCAGTGTAAAGTGTTGAGGCATCAACGGTTCCTCCCTGTTCCAGCAGGTGTCTGAACGCTTTTGAAGTCTCCTTGTCAAAGATGCCCTTTTCCTGGAACAGCGAGAAAGCATCGGCAGCCAGGACCTCGGCCCATTTGTATGAATAGTAGCCGGCTGCATATCCGCCCGAGAATATGTGGCTGAACGATGTCGATGACAGGGTGCCTTCAACGATGGGCATGTACTGGATAGGTTTTATGGCATCATGCTCAAACTCAATGACAGACTCTTCGGGGAGGCCTGTGAGCGTATGCCATGCCATATCGATTGCGCCGTACTGAAGCTGGCGCATGTGATAATATGCCGAAAGGTAGTTCTTTGCGGCAATGATGCGGTCAATGAGGGTGTCGGGCAGAGGCTCGCCGGTCTTGTAATGTCTGGCAAAGGACTGCAGATACTCCCTTTCGTATGCCCAGTTCTCCATGATCTGTGAAGGCAGTTCCACGAAGTCATGGTCGACCGATGTCCCGGTCTGTCCGGGATACCGGCCCTTTGCCAGGATTCCGTGAAGCGAATGGCCGAACTCGTGGAGCAGGGTGGTGAACTCGTCATGCGTTATGAGCGACGGGGTATCGGCCGTAGGCTTGGTGAAGTTGGTCACAAGGCTTATTATGGGGCGCTGCTCTACGCCGTTCTCGACTTTCTGTTCACGGAACGATGTCATCCAGGCACCGCTGCGTTTGCTGGCACGCGGGAAGAAGTCAACGTAGAACAGGGCCAGATGGCTGCCGTCACTGTCCTTGACATCGTAGACCCGGACGTCCGGATGATAGACAGGCAGATCGATGGGTTCGAAACTGATTCCGTACATACGGCCCGCAAGACTGAATATGGCGTCAATGCAGTTGTCCAGGCGGAAATACGGTTTCAGAGCCTCGTCACTCAGGTCATATT
>JAKSIR010000025.1 GCA_024398695.1 Bacteroidaceae bacterium
TGAAGGACAGGCTGCGCCGCATGGCGGACAGCGGCGCTGTCCCTCATGCCCTTCTGTTTGCAGGACCTGAAGGGACAGGCAAGCTTCAGGCTGCCATTGCCTTTGCACGCTATCTGCTGTGCGGCAGAAAGGAAGAAGGTGAAGCGTGCGGACACTGCCCGTCATGCGTCAAGATGGACAAGCTGGTCCACCCCGACCTGCATTTCATTTTCCCCGTCATAAACAAGGGCAAGAGCGACAGCCCAACACAGTCGGCCGATGAGATTGCCGCATGGCGACGCATCATTCTTGAAAAAGGCTATTTCAGCTATCAGGAATGGCTTGAGGAACTGAGCGGCGACAACAAGCAGGCACAGATATGCACAAAGGAAAGCGAGACCATACAGTCTCTGATTTCCCTGAAATCGGTCGAAGGCGGTTATAAGATAATGATAATCTGGCATCCCGAAAAGTTGCACGCAAACTGCGCCAACGCCCTGCTCAAACTGCTTGAGGAGCCGCCTGCCAGAACGGTCTTCATACTTGTGACCGATGCACCCGAGAATGTCCTTGAGACAATCCAGAGCCGCACCCAGCGCATTGACTTCAGACCGGTGCCGCAGCAGCTTGTCGAGGAGAAGCTGCAGGGACAGGGATACGGACTGCAGCCGGACCAGGCACGCCGCATAGCCCACCTGAGCGGAGGCAGCTGGCTGAAGGCTGCCGAAGCGCTGCGCATTGACAGCGAGAGCGAGGAGTTCCTGGACTATTTCATGCAGCTCATGCGCTTTGCCTACGCACGCAAGGTCAAAGACCTGAAGACATGGTCCGAAGCCATGGCCGCAAAAGGACGTGAATGGCAGAAGCGTTTCCTTACATACTGCCAGCGTATGGTCAGGGAGAATTTCGTATGCAATTTCCACATTCCGGACCTGAATTTCCTGACCGAAAGGGAGCAGGCGTTTTCATCGAAATTTTCGCCTTTCGTGAACGAAAACAACATAATAGGGCTTATGGAAGAACTCCAGTCGGCCCAGCGCGATATAGAACAGAATGTCAATTCTAAGATGGTTTTCTTTGATTTTGCACTGAAAGCCATACTTTTGCTGAAACAATAACTCACTGTATGGAAGACAACTTCATTCTTGGAAACGGAAGTGACACTATATGCTACAAAGGCTGCGGACGCGGCATGGGACAGCTGCACTCGTTTGACTATCTGGCCGGAATCCCCGGCGAAGAAGAAAACGGCGGATACGTCGAAGTCCAGTTCAAGAACACCCGCAAGGGCTTCTACCTGAACTCCAACAACCTGCCGCTTGAAAAGGGCGACATTGTAGCCGTTGAATCGAATCCCGGACACGACATAGGCACAGTCACCATGACCGGACGCCTGGTTGCGCTCCAAATGAAGAAGGCCAACCTGAAGGCCGATGCCGAGATACGCCGCGTATACCGCAAAGCCCGCGAAGCCGACATGGAGAAGTACAACCAGGCCAAAGCTCTGGAGCACGACACCATGATACGCTCACGCCAGATTGCCAAGAACCTGGGGCTGGAAATGAAGATAGGCGACGTGGAATATCAGGGCGACGGTGCCAAAGCCATATTCTATTACATTGCCGACGGACGCGTTGACTTCCGTCAGCTCATCAAGGATCTTGCAGCAGCCTTCCACATACGCATTGAAATGAAGCAGATAGGCGCACGTCAGGAGGCAGGACGCATAGGCGGCATCGGTCCCTGCGGCCGCGAGCTGTGCTGCTCCACCTGGATGACCAGCTTCGTATCGGTCTCGACCGGTGCGGCACGCTTCCAGGACCTGTCAATGAATCCGCAGAAGCTTGCAGGACAGTGCGCTAAGCTGAAGTGCTGTCTGAACTACGAAGTCGATGCCTACGTCGAAGCACAGAAGCGTTTCCCGGCCCGCGATATCCAGCTTGAGACAAAAGACTCCACATACTACTTCTTCAAGGCAGACATCATGTCAGGCATGCTGTCATATTCAACCGACAAGGTCTTTGCAGCAAATCTGGTCACCATAAGTGCAGAACGCGCTCTTGAGGTAATCAAGATGAACCGTAACGGCGAAAAGCCGCTTAACCTTGACGGAGGCCAGGGTGCGACCGATGCGCGCATCTCGTCTGACATTCTTGATGAAGGCGATCTGTCACGCTTTGACAAGAAAAAGAAAAAGAAGAAACCGCACCATCGCGAAAACCCGGCCAAGCAGCAGGCAAGTGAACAGCAGGCAGGTGAGCAGCAGGCAGGTGAACAGCAACAGGCAGGTGAGCAGAAGCAGCATCACGGGCAGAGACACGGACATCACCACGGACATAGGAACGGCAACCGCGATGAAAATCGTGGAGAGAACCGCGGCGGCCAGCAGAACGCTCAATAGCTGGCCAGACGCTCGGCGTCAATCCTCAGGAAAATGGAAAGCAGTATGGTGAAGCCCCACAGGGATGACCCGCCATAACTGAAGAAGGGCAGCGGTATGCCTATTACAGGCGTTATGCCCAGAACCATGCCTACATTCACGAACACATGGAACAGCAGTATGCACAGCACACTGTACCCGTAGACACGTCCGAATACCGAAGGCTGGCGCTCTGCCAGGAACAGCAGACGCAGTATCAGGGCAAGATAAAGCAACAGCACAAACGAAGAGCCCAAAAAGCCCTGTTCTTCGCCAACGGTGCAGAAAATGAAGTCGGTGTCCTGTTCAGGTACATACTTGAGTCTGGTCTGAGTGCCCTGCATGAAACCCTTTCCCGCAAAGCCGCCAGAACCGATGGCAATCATCGACTGGTTCACATTGTAACCGGCAGCCTTCGGGTCATCCTCAAGGCCCAGAATCACATTGATTCTTGAACGCTGGTGGTCCTGCAGAATATCATTGAACATATAATCGACCGAATACAGATATGCCACTCCGAGAAGGGAGATTCCGGCTACAATCAGATATTTGCGCGCAATGGCCCTGAAACTCAGGAATACCAGGAACAATGATATGCCGACTGTCAGGACCATTTGAAGCCTGGTGACATCGAACGGAATGACCAGTCCGGAGAACAGCAGCCCTGCGGTCGTGCCTGCAACGACAACGAGCAGAAGTATAAGACTGGTCCTGCGGTCACGCTGGAGGAACCAGCTCATAGCCGGAATCAGCAGCCCGATCATCAGCAGAACGGCAAACTTTCCCACAGAGAACGGCATGGAACCGACCGGCACACCCGCATATTTCAAGGCTACAATGAAAATGATGACGGCCATCACTCCAAGATACAGCACGAAACCTGTCAGCCCCTCACGGAAAAGCACGAAGACGAAAGCAAAATACACCAGGGCCGAACCCGTCTCATTCTGCAATATGATTATTGCCATGGGCAGCAGGATCAGACCGCCCGCTTTGACAATGTCACCCAGGTCATGCGTATTGAAGTTGTACTTGTCTGCAAACTTTGCGAGCGCAAGAGCAGTCGCGAATTTCGCGAATTCCGCAGGCTGCAGGCTTACCGGTCCTATGTCAAGCCAGGAACGTGAGCCTTTATGCTCATGAGCCAGAAACAGCGTCGCAACCAGAAGCAGCATCATCGCACCATATATTATATAGGAGTATGAATTGTAGAAAAGCTGGGTGACGGAAGTGACAATGACAGCAAGCACGACGGCACACAGCATCCAGACGAGCTGTTTGCCGGGACGCGTCGAGAAAGACAGCAATTCGGTCGAAAAGCTCTCTGAACTGGAGCCGACTATGCTGAACCATCCGCATACCGTTATTGCCAGCACAAGCAATATTGTAATCCAGTCAATGTTCCTTATTATGTCAACGTTTCGACTCCCCATAATCAATTACCCTTTGAGACATTTCAACGGCTTTCCTCTGACTTTCCTCTGACAGGCAGCCGTTCATGTACTGTTCAATCATAAGAGCGCCGATGGGCACACCATACACCGCGCCGAAACCTCCGTTCTCGACATATACCGCTATGGCAATCTGAGGATTGTCCATAGGAGCGAAACCCATGAATACGGAATGGTCCTTTCCACGGTTCTCAGCCGTTCCGGTCTTGCCGCAGACTTCATAGTCAGGAGTGTTTGCAGCATGGCATGTTCCGTCAATTACAGATTTGCGCATGCCCTGGACGACCAGATTGTACTGGCAGGTGTCCACATTCACATAATGACGCTTCACATAAGTGCTGTCAGCCTGTCCGGGCTGACCGGCACGTACCACATGCGGAGTGATGTAATATCCGCGATTGGCTATCGTGGCCCCGAGATTGGCAATCTGCAACGGAGTGAGCGACACCTCTCCCTGGCCTATCGCATTGCTTATTATGGTAAGACCGTTCCATGAACGGCGGTAATGACGGTCATAATAGTCAGCATTCGGAATCATGCCTCTGGCCTCGCCGGGAAGGTCGACCCCAAGCTGGTAGCCGAATCCCATATCGACCATATAGTCCTTCCATACCGTAAGGGCCTTCTGGGGTGACCCGTATTTTTCGGCACCTATCATATAATAATACCCCCAGCAGAAGAAGCCGTTGCACGAAGTCGCAATGGCAGGAATCAGAGACAGCGGCGCGGCATGCGCGTGACAGCCCACTTTCAGTCTGCCGAATCTGAAGCCCTTGCTGCAGTTGTACATGGTGTTCTCGTCAATGATTTCCTCCTGAAGAAAAGTCAGAGCCTGTGCCGTCTTGAACGTGGAGCCCGGAGGGTAGGTACCCTGAATGGGGCGGTTCAGAAGAGGCTTGTCATACCGGGCGGCCAGACGGCTGAAGTTTTCGCCACGATGTCGGCCGGTAAGTTCCGAAGGCAGGTACGACGGAGCCGAAACCATACAGAGAATTTCACCTGTTGCCGGTTCTATGGCTACAATGCTGCCTATCTTGTTCTGCATGAGCATCTCGCCCAGCTGCTGCAGCTCAATGTCCACACCTAACTGCAGGTCCTGTCCCGGAACAGCCTCGCGGTCCAGAATACCGTCACGGTAACTGCCTTGAATACGGCCCCTGGCATCACGCAGGAGCACCTCAACGCCCTTTTCACCGCGAAGGACATTCTCGTAGAATTTCTCGATGCCCTGCTTTCCCATGAAGTCACCCTTCTCATAATACGGGTCCTTTTCAATATCTATCTTGGATACTTCGCCAAGATCGCCCAGCATGAGTGCACCGGCCTCATATTCGTAACGTCTGATGGTACGATTTTCTATTTCGAAGCCGGGAAAACGGTACAATTCCTGCTTGAGGTTGGATATCTCGGCCGCCGAAAGTTGTGACATGAACAGCTGCCTGGTATATCTGGAATAGCCCGGATTGCGTCGAAGGTCACGGATTGCGGCCATGCTGGCATCAAATTCAGCTTTGGTTATGCCAAGCGACGAGCAGAAATCCAGCGTATCGAGATCATGCACCAACTTCAGTGTCACCATGATGTCATATGCAGGCTGGTTGGTCACGACATATCTTCCCTTGCGGTCAATGAGCGAACCGCGCATGGGGTAAACCGTACGGTACAGCAGAGCATTGTTGTCGGCCGATTCGCGATAGCCCTTGTCCAAAACCTGAAGCTGGAAAAGTCTGCAAATGTACACAAACACGACCAGAACGGCCATCAGGCCTATCAGGTACTTGCGGTTGTCAAACTTCCGGTTCATCATAACGCTTAAACCGGACGGTTGTCCGCCTTTTCCGAGAACGCCAGATCAATGAAGAAAACAAGCGTGAATGTAATGGCAAAACTGCTCAGGACACTGGTCACGAATATGCCGGTGTTCTGTTCAGGTGTACCGCGCAGAATGAAGTATACCAGAATGTGAATGAAAATAAGCGACATGCTGAACAGCATGAAGCGCCTCCAGCCCATTGATTCGCACGACGGTCTGAGCGTGTCATGACGGTCAATGCGTGTTGAAATGTTCATGGCTACGGGCTGCAGAAAGCCTGTAAGTGTGGCCGTGGCGGCATTCAGACCGGGAGTGGCGGTAAAGACATCGACCGCGAGTCCGAGAAAGAACGACCACAGCAGCACGGCCGATCTGGACATGTGCGACTCCATGTGCAGAATCATCCACACATAAAACAGCGGAGCGGCATATCCGAACAGATTGATTCTGCCGAACACGAACACCTGCAGCAGCACGAAAAGCAGCAGTGTGACGAAACGTCTGAAGAACAGTATCACTTTCATACCTTCATGCCGTTTCAGTTGTTTTGTTGAAGTATCAGTTCACTGATAGCCTCGATTTCCTCGTTGGGAGTGCCCTGATGCACGAACACCCACCCCAGATTGTTCAGTTCGGATGCCAGCGTGACACCTATGTCAAGCGTGTTGGCATTCTGGCGATGCTTCACCCAGGCAACCGTGCCGACCATAAGTCCTTCAGGGAAAGCCCATGAAAAGCCGCTTGTCTGAACGGTGTCGCCAATCTGTACGTTGCTCTGGTATGGAATGTCAATCAGCAGAGCCTCGTAGACGCTTCCTCCTTTCCACTCCACGAAACCGAGCTGGTCCGTATTCCTGATCTTGCAGCTCAGACTGGTACGGCTGTTGAGTATCGGGAGAACTATGGAATACCGGCTTCCGGCAATCATGACCACACCGACTGCACCGTGGCTGTCATAGACGCCCATTCCTTCTTCGACTCCGTCAATGGTTCCACGGTCGATGGTGACGAAATTGTCATCATGACGTGTGGAATTGTCTATGACTCTTGCCAGAACCGTCTGCTCAGGATTGGAAAGCAGCGTCTCCATCTGTTCCCGTGCCATGAACGCCGAATCGGACTCATACTGCCACAGCCTTTCCCGCAGCAGCGAGTTCTCTATGGCAAGAGCGGTATTTTCGTCCTTCAGACTGAAATACTGGCCAATTGAAGAGCGTATTTTCAATATGCTTCCGGAAATGTTTCCGGCCGATGTCATTATGGCCGCATTCCTGCTCTCGCTCAACGTGAAAAGCAACAAAAGCGACACGCCTTCCAGAACAATGAACAGGAAGGCGCTGCCGTGTTTGACGAAGAAGTCGAAAAGAGCTCTCACTCCAGGAATCCGTTTTAAAGTGTCCTTATCTCATAAGGAATGAGAAGTGATCGACATTCTTGAGTGCGATGCCTGTACCGCGGGCGACGCTGAGAAGCGGCTCGGAAGCCACGTGGAATTCAATTCCAATCTTTTCAGCCAGACGTGCGCTGATGCCGCGCAGCTGGGCGCCGCCACCTGACAGGTAGATACCGTTCTTCAGAATGTCGGCATACAGTTCAGGAGGTGTATTCTCAAGAGTGCCCATGATTGCCTGCTCTATCTTCGATATGGAGCGGTCAAGACAGTGGGCTATCTCCTGATAGCAGACAGGAATTGACATCGGCAGAGCGGTAATCTTGTTAGGACCGTTGACTATGTAGTCTTCAGGAGCTTCCTCACCAAGTTCGGTAATGGCTGCACCGACATTTATCTTGATACGTTCAGCCATACGTTCGCTGACCCTGATGTTGTGCTGACGTCCCATGTAGTCCTGGATGTCGGCAGTGAAGTCGTCACCTGCGACCTTGACCGAATTGTTGGAAACCAGACCGCCAAGCGAGATTACTGCGATTTCAGTTGTACCGCCACCTATGTCGACAACCATGTTGCCTTCCGGAGCAAGGACGTCAATGCCAATGCCTATGGCAGCGGCCATCGGCTCGAAAAGCATATACACTTCACGCCCTCCGGCATGCTCGGCGCTGTCACGTACGGCGCGGAGCTCGACTTCGGTACTGCCCGAAGGAACACCTATCACCATCTTCAGCGAAGGCGAGAACAGATGATGCCCGGTATCGACCATGCCTATGAGTCCGCGCATCATGGATTCGCAGGCTGCGAAGTCCGCAATCACACCGTTGCGCAAAGGACGTACCACGCGAAGGTCCTTGTTGACCTTCTCGTACATCAGCTTTGCCTGATTGCCCACAGCCACCATCTTGCCGGTGCGGTCATTCATGGCGACAATCGAAGGCTCGTTTACAACAATCTTGTCATTGTTGAGGATAATGGTATTGGCGGTACCAAGGTCCATTGCAAGCTCTTGTGTCAAGGAAAAAAGTCCCATATATACAGGATTAAAGGGTTAAACTGTCAGTGGAATCAATGCTTGAAATGACGGAAACCTGTCATGACCATTGTCATGTCGTGCTGTTCGCAGTAGTCGACCGATTCCTGGTCGCGGACCGAGCCTCCCGGATGGATGACATTCTTCACGCCTGCCTTGTCAGCCAGTTCAACGCAGTCGCTGAACGGGAAGAACGCATCGCTGGCCATGGCTGCACCCTCCAGCGAGAAGCCGAAGCTGTGAGCCTTTTCGACAGCCTGCTTCAGTGCGTCGACTCTTGAAGTCTGGCCGACGCCGCTTGCAAGCAGCTGGCCGTTGCGTGCAAATACTATTGAGTTTGACTTGCTGTTCTTGACAATCTTGTTGGCGAAAAGCATATCCTGGATTTCCTGCTCGCCTGGCTTGCGTGAAGTGACAAGTTTCAGGTCTTCCGGCGTTTCCTGCTTGAGATCCTTCTCCTGAACCAGGACACCGTTCAGAGCGGTACGTACCGTCATTGCCGGCATGGCCTGAGGCTTGCGCACCAGAATGATGCGGTTCTTCTTCTGTCCAAGGATTTCAAGAGCCTGCATGTCATAGTCAGGAGCGATGATGACTTCAAAGAATATCTTGTTGATTTCTTCGGCAGTTGCGGCATCGATGGGACGGTTGGCGACAAGCACTCCGCCGAATGCCGAAACGGGGTCACCTGCAAGAGCGTCCTTCCATGCCTCCACAAGAGTCGGGCGGGTAGCGACACCGCAGGCGTTGTTATGCTTGAGGATGGCGAACGTGGTATCCTGGAATTCGTCAATCAGGTCAACGGCAGCGTTGATGTCAAGCAGATTGTTGTACGATATCTCCTTTCCATGCAACTGGTCGAACATGGCGTCGAGGTCACCGTGGAAAACACCCTTCTGGTGAGGATTCTCGCCGTAGCGCATGGGCTTGTGACCGTCAAGGGCCAGACGGTAGTGGTCATCGTCCTGACCCGCCGAGAACCAGTTGTAGATGCAGCTGTCATAGTATGATGAAACTGCAAAAGCTTCCTTTGCAAACCAGCGGCGCTCTTCGAGAGTGGTCTGGGCTCCTCGCTCGTTCAGAATGTCAAGCAGCGGCTTGTACTGGTCCTTGCTTGCCACGATTACGGAGTCAGCGAAGTTCTTTGCACCGGCACGTATCAGTGAAATGCCGCCTATGTCGATTTTCTCTATGATATCCTGTTCCTGTGCACCGCTTGCAACAGTCTGCTCAAACGGATACAGGTCCACTATCACGAGATCTATTTCAGGAATGTCATAACTGGACATCTGCTGACGGTCCTCTTCGTTCTCCCTGCGGGCAAGAATGCCGCCGAAAACCTTCGGATGGAGAGTCTTGACACGGCCTCCGAGTATTGACGGATAGCCTGTCAGGTCCTCTACTGCCTGACATGGGATGCCGAGCGATTCGATGAACTTCTTGGTGCCGCCGGTCGAAATGAGCGTGACACCTTCCTCATGAAGTTTTGTAATGATTTCATCGAGTCCGTCCTTATGGAAGACCGACACGAGTGCTGCTGAAATTCTTTTAGTCTGAGACATTATGTAAACTGGTTGTTTGAATTGCTTTTTTCTTGTTGCAAAAGTAATGTTTTATCGCCTTTCCTTCAAACCTTTTGAGTCATATTTAGTCATAGGGAAAAAGAAATTTCATACTTTAGCGCACACAATACTAACCAGCACTTACAATATGGACAGAAGAGACTTCCTGAAGACACTTGCGGCAGCAGGTGCATTGTTTACAGTCAAGAGTAACGGAATGATGGACGTAATGGCATCGGCCCTACCCTCCGCCAGTCCGGCAGACAGTCCAAAAACAAAATACGCCGACCTTGCAGCAGTCATGAACGGCGAACCTGTGCCTATGCTTCAGGCAGCGCTCAAGGAGCTTGGCGGCATAGGCCGTTTCGTAAAGAAAGGCCAGAAAGTGGTCATCAAGCCCAACATAGGCTGGGACCGCACACCCGAACTGGCCGGCAACACCAACCCTGAAATCGTGGCAGAGCTCATCAGGCTGTGTCTGGCCGAAGGAGCCGCCGAAGTCAAGGTGTTCGACCACACCTGTGACCGCCAGGCCAACTGCTATCCGCACAGCGGCATCGAGGCTGCGGTAAAGAAAGCCGGAGGCATCATGGTACCGGCCGACCAGGAATCGGAATACGTCAGCGTTGACATACCCAAGGGCGTGGCATTGAAAAAAGCCAAGGTCCACAAGGCGATTGTCGACTGCGACGTATGGATCAATGTCCCCATTCTGAAGAATCACGGCGGTGCGCTCATGACCGCGGCAATGAAGAACCACATGGGCATAGTCTTTGACCGCATGGCCGTACACAGAGGCGGTCTGCACCAGTGCATTGCCGACATCTGCACCTACAAGCCCGCAGCGCTGCACATCGTCGACGCTTACCGCACCCTGGCGACCAACGGCCCACAGGGGAAGAGCGCCAGCGACGTTGTTCTGACCAAAGCGCTGTTCGCATCGACCGATATCGTTGCAGTCGATACGGCAGCCGGCAAGTTCTTCACCCAAATTAACAAGAGTATAAAGTTCGAGAACATAGAACACATTCCGGACGGCCAGAAGCTGGGTCTCGGAACTATGGATCTCGATGCCATCAACGTACAGAAAATAAGGCTCTGATGAACACTCTCAGAATCATCAGGACCGTACTTGCCGTTGCGGTCTTCGGCGTGCTGACCTTCGGGTTCGTGGATTTCAGCGGCATTGTCGAAAACCCTCTGCTTCAGAAAATCCAGTTCGGTCCGGCACTGCTGTCGCTCAGCATTGCCACCCTGGTCTGCCTCATTGCAGCGACGCTTCTGTTCGGACGCGTCTACTGTTCCGTCATCTGCCCCCTTGGCATCTTCCAGGACTTCTTCAACTGGCTGTCAGGGAAATTTAACAAGAAAAAGAAATACGGATACAGGAGGGAGAACCGATGGCTGCGTTACGGCACACTGGCTGTCCTGGTTGCAGCATGGCTTCTGGGATTCACATTCCTGGTCGGGCTGGTCGAGCCGTACAGTGCATACGGACGTATGGCCGATGAATTGTTCAAGCCCATATACATTCTGGGCAACAACCTGTTCGCATGGATTTCCGAAAGGACAGGCAGCTACCGTTTCTTCAAGGTCCTGCTATCCTTGAAATCGGTCACTTCGTTTGTCGTAGCCATACTTACGCTGCTCATTGTCGGGCACATCTCATACCATCACGGACGCACATGGTGCAACACCATCTGCCCCGTAGGCACAGTGTTGGGATTTTTCTCGCGTTTTTCGCTCTTTGGCATACGCATTGACACCGACAGGTGCAACCATTGCCAGGCCTGCTCGAAAAAGTGCAAGGCGTTCTGCATAGACTCGAAGAATCAGACAATAGACCGGTCGCGCTGCGTGGACTGCTTTGACTGTCTGGATGCATGCAGGCAGAAGGCCCTCACGTACGGACTTCCACGCAGGAAATCCGCTCCGGTCAGTGATGATCCGATTGACGGATCGAGACGACAGTTCCTCAAGTCAACCGCAGTTCTGGCCGCACTGGCCCCTCAAGCGCTTCAGGCCAAAGTCACAGGACAGACCGCCGAGAAGCGCACGCCCATGTCGCCTCCCGGCTCGCAGAGTCACGGTAACCTGCTCCAGCATTGCACCGCATGTCACCTGTGCGTGAGCAAGTGTCCTTCGCACGTTCTCACACCGGCCGGCCTTGAATACGGGCTTGGCGGCATCATGCAGCCGCTCATGAAGTTCGACCACGGCTACTGCAACTATGACTGCAACATCTGCAGCCAGGTATGTCCGAACGGCGCCATCAGACCTTTGACAGTCGAGCAGAAGCACAGGACCCAGCCCGGCCATGTGGTATTTGACATAAGCAAGTGCATAGTCAACGTTCAGGGAACCAGCTGCGGAGCATGTTCCGAGCACTGTCCCGTCCAGGCCCTCCACATGGTTCCGTTCCGAGACGGTCTGACCATTCCCGAGGCCAGCCAGGAGATTTGTGTGGGTTGCGGAGGCTGCGAATACATCTGCCCCGTACACGCAGTGCACATTGAAGGCAATCCAGTACACGTCGAAGCCATTGTCCGTGAACAGGAGCAGACAATAAACACAGATAATCTTGATTTCGGTTTCTAGTCCTTTGCGCTGAGAAAAAATAAAGCGCTATATTTGCACCTCCGGTCCGGGAAAAACATCTGACGGAAACTGGGAATGAAAGGATTCAAAAACAGCGACGACCAGTCATCGGTAATACTTCTGTCCACAATCATCATCGTTCTGGTGTTTGTGATTATAAGTTACATCCCTCCGTTTACCTTAGGCTCCGTCAAAGTCCGCCGGGTCAACGCCTTCTCGGATTTTATCAAATTCAAGGACAGCACCGAAACCGTCACTTCCAAGGACATAATCGACACGTCGTTCATGGTCGAAGTCCCCAAGGACATAGCCTTGCAGATTGCAGAGCTGTCAAGCGCCGCCACTTTGGAAATCGCGCCTGCAGGCATGCAGGATACCGCAGCATACAAGACCGCCAATGGCAGGAAGTCCCGTTCAGGTTACAGTGCCCGCTCCGATTCTGCCTGGAACGGCCTGCTGGAGGACTACAGCGCGAACTGCCGGATGACGGCGAAACTGGCAGAACTGCTCCTGAACGACAGCCGGCGACGCTGCGTCCATATGTCGTTCTTCGGAGATTCGTTCATTGAAGGCGACATACTCACCGCGACCCTCAGAGAAAGGCTGCAGGATGCATACGGAGGACATGGGCTGGGCTATATACCCTTCAATGACCCCCGCGCGAACAACCGCCCCATCATTGAGCAGACGGCAAGCGGCTGGACCTGCTACAGCCTGCTGAAAATGAAAAACGCTCCTGAAAGGAACAGGGAAGACTTTGCTGTCAACGGCTACATAAGCATCCCTGCCAAAGGTGCCAGAGCCGTATTCAAATCGCGGGACGGCAAAGGCCTGGACTGCACGGCCGCCAATATAATCTTCAAGAACAGGTCTGCGGCTCAGATGGACCTTATAATAAACGGTCAGGATTCGCTGCACTACGATTTGGAAATCAGTGACGACATCCAGACACTGCCACTTTCAGGAAACATCCGCAGCCTTGAAGTCCAGTTGCCCGTATGTGACGATTTCGTCGGGTACGGCATTGAATTCATGGGCGGAAACGGAATTTACATTGACAATTTCGCGCTCCGCTCGCACAGCGGTCTCAACCTGGTCAGCACCTCAAAAGTTCTGAACCAGCAGTTCGGCGATGTTGTCAGTCAGGATATTATCGTTCTGGAATATGGCTTGAATGTGTTGCAGAAAAATGTGACCGACTACAGTTTTTATGCCAGCAAGCTCAAGAATGTTGTTAATTTTGTCCATCTTTGCTTTCCTGAAAGCGTCATCATTGTGATGAGCGTGGGCGATGTAGGCTGGAACAATGACGGCACTGTCGTTACCGCGCCGGCAGTGAGGCCTATGGTAGCATGCCAGCGGGAAACCTCCATGGAGTGCGGAGTCATGTTCTGGGACACATTCCAGGCAATGGGAGGTGAGGGCTCCATGAAGGAACTCGTAAATAATGGCTGGGCGGCAAAGGACTTCACGCACATAAGGTTCGAAGGCGGCAGGCTGCTCTCGGACAAGATGGCGGCAGGCATTTTTGACATAACAGAAAAAAAATAACAGTATGAGCTCAAACTTCAAGGATTTCCTGAAAGCCTTTTCGGCAAACCATGACCAGCCCGAACTGCCGGCATCCGGTTCGGTCGAGAAATCGGAAATATATACTGAAACATACAAGCCTGTCCAATCTGTCAGAAGAGGCCAGTCAATCATTCAGAACGACATGATCGTGCATGGCAGCATTGAAACGAAAAGCGACCTTCAAGTTGACGGCATGGTTGACGGCAACATTACCAGCGAAGGCAAGATTGTGGTGAACGGCATAGTAAGCGGATTCGTTTCAGGCCTGTCTGTCAGCATAAGTGCAAAAGAACTCAATGCCGGCGTAAAGGCCAGGGAGAATGTCACCATCGGTCAGGGCACTACAATCAACGGCAATGTCAGCGCCGGGAATGTCACTGTCGGCGGAGTTGTCAACGGCAACATCTGCGCAACCGGTGAAATCGTCATAAGATCCAGTGCGGTAATCACAGGCGATTTGAAGACCGCTTCCATAGAAGTCAGTCGCGGAGCCGTAATCAACGGCAATGTTTCCTTCACCAAAAAGGAGATTCAGTAACCCATGTTCGACTTAAGGTCGTTCATAGAGTTCTGGCAGTACAATCCGGCCAGCCCCTTGCTGTTCACATCGAAGGGCTTTCTGCTGCTGTTTGCGGCATTCCTGATTGTCTTCAATCTGCTGAAGAGGAACTTCAATGCCAGAGTCCTTTATGTTACAGCCTTCTCGGTCTATTTCTACTACCTGTCAAGCGGCCTTTATTTCTGGCTGCTCATACTGATGTCGGTGACTGACTTCTCGCTCGGTTTCTTCATAGACCGCGAGCAGAGGTCTGTTCCCAAAAAGTTGCTGCTTGCCCTTAGTCTTGTAATCGACCTCGGTCTGCTCAGCTATTTCAAATACACGAACTTCTTTCTGGAAATGCTGCAGCCGCTGTTCTCAGACCAGCCTTTCACTGCACGCAACATTTTCCTTCCTGTAGGCGTATCGTTCTTCACATTCCAGTCGCTGAGCTATGTGATTGACATTTACCGCGGCAAGCTGGAGCCCACCCAGAAGTGGATTGACTATCTGTTCTACCTGTCTTTCTTCCCGCAGCTGGTGGCAGGTCCCATTGTCCGGGCCAAGGATTTCATTCCACAGATATACCGCAAGCCGTTCCCCAACGGCAAGATGTTCAACTATGGCTTCATGCTCATACTCATTGGTCTGTGCAAGAAAATCATGGTATCGGACTACATAAGCGTGAACTACGTTGACCGCGTGTTTGACAACCCTCTGCTCTATTCCGGGTTTGAAAACATTATGGCCATTTACGGCTACGCCATCCAGATATACTGTGACTTCTCGGGCTATTCGGACATTGCAATCGGACTGGCACTGCTGCTGGGCTTCAAATTCCCTGAGAACTTCCATCTGCCCTACCAGTCGGCAACCATAACCGATTTCTGGCACCGCTGGCACATTTCACTGTCAACATGGCTCAAGGACTATCTGTACATATCGCTGGGCGGCAACCGCAAGGGAAAGGTCAGAATGTACCTGAATCTGCTCATCACCATGCTGCTGGGTGGCCTGTGGCATGGAGCAGCCATACGCTTCATAATCTGGGGCGGCCTGCACGGACTGGCATTGTGCCTGCACAAGCTGGCCATGAGCATATTCCCGAACATGAAGGTCTGCGGCGAGGACATGACTCCCTGGCGCCGTTTCCTGAGCACTCTTGTAACCTTTAACTTTGTATGCTTCTGTTGGATATTCTTCCGCGCCGGCGATATGCGCACCGTTCATGACATGCTTCATCAGGTCGGCACATCCATGCAGTGGGAAATGATTCCCACATTCATTTCCAGCTACTGGAAGGTATTTCTGATAATTCTGACAGCCTACGTACTGCATTTTATTCCGTTCGCAAAGCACGAGAAAATGAAACAGGCCATATTCCGTCTCCCGGTCTGGGCCAAGATCCTGTTCAGCGTTGCAGTCATCTACACCGCCCTGCTCTTCCAGGGAGGCGATGTCCAGCCCTTCATCTACTTCCAGTTCTGACACTGACTTCTACGAAAACACCGTAAACGCACACTTCACCGGTCGGTCGGCACCGACAGAAACAGGAACGGCCTCCCGTTTGGGAAGCCGTTCCTATAATTGAACCGACTTGTGCGGCCCGCTGGTCTTACTTGGCCTTTGCTTCGATTGCCTTGTTCATTTCGTCAAGCTTCTCATCGGTAAGAGGATACTTGAATATCAGGTAGCCTACTACAATGAGAAGAATGGCGGGTATGATGGTTGTGAACCACAGTATTGCGTTCTGGACAGTCGGGTTATAATCACTCAAGTGAGTATAATAGGCATTTACCGGAGCGCTGATGAATGATGCGAGGAACACTACGATGAATATTCCAAGCACGAGCTGGAGGCACTTGTTGGCCTTGAATTCCTGCCACATTTCACCGAATGTAACCGGTTTTTCAGGTGTGGTGGTAATGTTCTCCTTGCTGCCAAGGAAGCAGAATATCAGGAGCAGGAAGCCGGCTATGGCAAAAATGCACGTAACCGTGAACCATGCCTTCGGATCTGTAGGCAGAGCTGACTCTTCGCTGGCAAGGTTGAAGCCTATGGCACTCATGACCCAAGGAGTGATGAAGCCTGCAAGTGAGAAACCGGCCTTGAAGGCAACACCTGCAAGGGCGTTGACGGTAGCAGCCGGTCTGTTGCCTGTACGGTATTCAGCCTCAGTGATGACTTCAGGAACCAGAGCCCACATGAGCGAACCGACAAGAAGTCCTACACCAGTCATGATCTTTGCAATCTGTACCAGTGTCATGCACTTCTGGACATCAAAGAACTTACCCATGATGAACAATGCGACAAATCCTACAAGACCTACTGCCAGAAGCAGATAATAAAGTCCCTTCTTGCCGAACCACTTCTTCAGAATAGGCAGAGAAGGAAGAATGATGAATGCAGGAATGGTGCCGATAGCCATGAACACAGCCTGATTCCAGTCAACTGCAATGCCTACAATCATAGCCAGACCTATCGGGAAACCGGCCTGTACTACAATCTGACCGATGTTGGCGCAGACCATTCTGGTTGATGTAAGGATAAGGACCTCGTCGTTGTCACGGGTCATGCTGGCCATGATTGAACCGTAAGGAATGTTCACAACTGAATAGATCATGCTCAGTATGGTATAGCTGAGTGTGGCATATACAATCTTTCCGGTCATGCCCCATGAAGCGGCAGCGGGGAGCATAAGCAGGCAAGCTGCAACCGTAAGAGGAATACCACCATACAGAAGATATGCGCGGTATTTTCCAAGTTTTGGATTATGATTGTCAATGTACTTTCCCACTACAGGGCTCCAGAAACAGTCAAGGAGTCGTACTGCAAGAATAAGTCCGCTTACAAAAGCGGGGCTGATTTTCAATACTGTAGTCAGATACAGCATCAGGAAACATGCAACCGTCTGGAAAATGAGATTCTGGGCAAGGTCACCCGAACCGAAACCGATTCTCTGACCCCAGCTCAGCTTGTAATAGCCGTTGTTAACTTCGTTAGCCATAAATTTGTTATTTGATTAATTGATTAGTAATATTCCAAGTTGCAAACATACAAAAAAAATGCCGCAGTCAAAGCATTTACTATTCCTTTTCCAACAATTGTAAGGCCTTCTGCAGAGTATTGTCAAGGCTTTCCATGCCTTTCCAATAAGCTGTCATTCCGTAAAGGTTCCGGGCGACCAGAGCCTTGAGCTGGACATCGAATATGGGTTTGACGTGGTTGAACTGCTCTTCGTCATACGCCACTCCGGCATCGGCCGCCTTCTTTCTGAATATGTCATAGACATCATTGCCGATTTGCCAGCCGTTCAGAAAAGCATCGGCATCGTCATATCGGCGAAGCAGCTGGCGCCTGTTCCTTTCAGCATACTGGAGTGCCGACTGCAAAGGCACGGCATTTGCGGTCACGTCACGGTAATACTGGTTGGTGCGGGTCGTGTCAAGCGGCACGAACACGTCGGGCATTATTCCGCCGCCGCCATAGACGGTGCGTCCCGCCACGAGTGTGCTGTACTTGAGCGAATCGGGGAAATGAATGCTGTCGGGGTTGGTCAGTTCACCGTGCTGCAGGCGTTCCACTATGTCATGTGCGTAATCGATATCCTTGCCGTAAGGTTTCTGTATGCATCGGCCAGACGGCGTGAAGTATTGTGCAATGGTCAGACGCATGAGCGAACCGTCATGGAATTCGACTGGACGCTGGACCAGCCCCTTGCCATACGTTCTGCGGCCCACTATGGTTCCACGGTCCCAATCCTGAACGGCGCCCGACACTATCTCGCTGGCCGATGCCGAATACTCGTCAACAAGCACCACAAGACGTCCTGAACGGAACTTTCCGCGACCGTCACTGCGATACGAGCTTTTAGGAGATGTCCTGCCCTCGGTATATACCACCATCCTGCCACGCTCAAGGAATTCGTTGGCAATGCCCACTGCCGCCACGAGCAGTCCGCCGCCGTTGCCCTGCAGGTCAAGGACAAGGTCCTTCATGCCCTGCCCCTTGAGTTCGGCCAGTTTCTCTTCGAACTCGCTGACGGTCGTGGCGCCGAAACTTGACAGACGAATATACCCGATTCCAGGTCTGATTATATAGCCGGCATCGACCGTATTGACGGGGATTTTTCCACGTGTCACATTAAAAAACAAGGTTTTTCCCACGCCACGGCGCACCACTCCCAACTTCACTTTTGTGCCGCGTGGCCCGCGCAGACGTTTCATTATGGTTTCCTGAGACATCTTCACACCGGCAATGGCAGTGTCGTTTACCGATATTATACGGTCTCCGGCAATGATTCCCACCTTTTCAGAAGGGCCGTCAACAATGGGCTGTACGACAAAAAGCGTGTCCTCTACCATATTGAACTGTACGCCTATGCCGTCGAACGAGCCCGTCAGGGTTTCCTGTGTGCTCTGGTTTTCCTTCGGGGTCAGATATGTGGAATGAGGGTCCAGATTCTCAAGCATGCCCACTATGGCATTCTTTACCAGTTCCCCCTCGTCAACGTCGTCTACATAGAGACTCGCAATGGCACTCTCGGCCACCAGCAGTTTCTGCAGATTCCCGTCAATGGCAGTAATACGGCCCTGCTGTGCTGCAAGCGTCATCGGCAGCAGTGCCAGCAGTACCGTCAACAGTCTCCGTCTCATTTGGAACCGCCCTTTCTGAATGTGTCAATTACAAGTTCCCCGGTGTCATAACCGAAACGGTCCAGTTCGCGGCACAGGCTGCTTGACACATGCTGAAGCTCCGGTCTGGCAACAAGCAGGACAGTCTCGACGCCCAACACGGTCAGGTTGGCATCGGCCAGGGTGCGTTCCATATCGTAATCGGCATCGGAACGCACACCGCGCAGTATGGCGGCGGCTCCGCTCTGACGCACGGCATCGGCCGTAAGACCACCGTATGAAATCACACTTACACGGCGGTCATTGCTGTAGTACCTGCTTATGGCATCCACACGTTCCTGGGCGCTGTACATCGGAGTCTTCTCTCCGTTGATGCCCACGGCTATCACCAGTTCGTCACAAAGCTTGAGCGCACGGCTTACAAGATCCGCATGGCCTTTTGTAAACGGATCGAATGTTCCGGGAAATAAAAGTTTCATAGTTCAGCTTGTTATGCAGGGGTCACTTAAAATTTTTCGCCCTCATCCTCGTCAACGCGGTCCTCTTCGACAACCAGATTGTCAATGATGAAGTTCTGGCGTTCCATGGTGTTCTTGCCCATGTAGAACGACAGCAGTTCGTCAAC
>JAKSIR010000026.1 GCA_024398695.1 Bacteroidaceae bacterium
ACGGTCACAAATTATTCGCAGACGGCGCGGACCGACCTGCCAACAAAGCTCTTAAGGAGTCATGAAAATGACGACATTTTCCCAATAATCATTATATTTGCTGAAAAGTCAAATGCCGATAGCTATGAAGAGATTGTCTGTCATATTGCCGTTCCTAGCTGCAGTGTTGATGTGCGCCTGTGAGAAGTCTTCTGTATTGACTGGTGCAACTACACTTGAGGTTACTGAAATCAGCATGACCGGTGCCACTTTCGTTGGGAACTTTGTATTGCCGGAACAGATTGCAAATGACCTGGAGTTAGGCTTTGAAGTATCCTCCACTCCGGACTTCGGCGATGGGTCCACGAAACTGTTCAGCGTTACGGCATACAAGAATGAAGCTACAGGGCTGCGAAGCGCTGAAATATCAAAGAATGAACTGGTTGTCAGAGCATCCGGCGAAGGTTTGAATCCGGACAGTACGTACTATGTCAGAGCGTACATGAAAAACTATGACAGCGTCTATTACGGTAACGTGATCCAGTTCAGGACTTCAGGCAATTCCTGAGCGTTGCGGCAAGCGCATCGATGTCGATGGGCTTGGCTATGTGGCCGTTCATGCCGGCATCAAGGGCTGCCTTGCGATCCTCCTCGAATGCGTTGGCAGTCATGGCTATGATTGGAATCTGCCGGGCTTTGCCTCCAATGGCGCGTATCTGACGTGTGGCTTCGTAGCCGTCAAGCATGGGCATCTGGATGTCCATGAGAATCAGGTCCAGCTTGTCTGCCAGATTGGTCTTCATCATTTCAACGGCAACATTGCCGTCGTAGGCTTCAGTGACAGCAGCACCCATTTCGCTCAGTATGGCAATCGCTATTTCGCGGTTCAGTTCGTTGTCTTCAACCAAAAGTATGTTCTTGCCGGACAGCATGTCGTCCAGTTCAGTCCGGTCGGCGTCGCCGGTCTGTCCGCACTCCTGCCCCTCCCGGATGCGGAACGGCAGAACCACGGTGAATGTGGAACCCTGACCCTGACGGCTCTCGCACGATATGGTGCCTCCCATAAGCTCTACAAGATTCTTGCACAGAGCAAGTCCCAGTCCGGTACCCTGTATCCTGCTGACGGCTGCCGTGTTCTCGCGTGAGAACGGCTGGAACAACTGTTTCTGAAATTCCTCGCTCATGCCTATTCCGTTGTCCCTGAAGGTGTAGACATATATTCCGTAACCGTCCTCACGACGTTCCGTCTGCTCGCAGAATACCCGGACTTTGCCGCCTCGTGGCGTGTATTTTATGGCATTGGTAATGAGGTTGGTGAACACTCTCTTACAATGGGCGGAATCGCATGACACATATTGGTCATCGACCTTTCCGTATGAGAATTCAAGTTCTATTCCCGATGTCCTTGCCAGTTCCTGAACCATAGGCTCGATTTTGGCAAACGAATGCATTATGCAGCCTTCGTTCTCGGCAATGGTTATCTTGCCCGCTTCTATGCGGCTTATTTCAAGTATGTCATTGATTATGGTCAGCAGTGTGCCGCTGGCCATGTCTATCTTGGACAGACAGTCCCTGACCTTTTCGTCATCCTTTCCCAATGAGCCCAGTGCCAGCCCGGTGAATCCTGTTATGGCATTCAGCGGGGTGCGTATGTCATGACTCATGTTGTTCAGGAATGTGGTCTTTGCCTTGTTGGCGCTGTCAAACCTGATGTTTTCACTGACACGCACTTCAAGCATTTCGGTCACGACGAACGAATAGACTATACAGAATCCCAGCATGTAGCCTATGGAATATGCAGGGGCATCCGGGTACAGCAACTGGAAAACGCCTGCGGCTATCGGTGCGGCAACAAAGGTCAGGACGGCCCAATAGCCGGATTCGTTTCTGTTCCTGGCAATTTTTACCAGCGCCACTATGGCAATGATAAGGTAGTTGACGTACTGGGCGTAGAACAGCAGCTGGCGCATAGGCTCGCTCTGGTATGTCCCTTCAGGGGTTACGGTGAATACCGAGTGCGTCCTGAAATTGAGCAGCAGGAGTGTGACTTCGGCCATTGACAGCAGCAGCGAGATGGAATAGTAGAGGTATCTTGTTTTTCCTTCTTTAAGATAGGTCAGTACAAAATACAGCCATACAAGGGGAGTGAATGCAGCAAGCAGATGGAAGGTGAATGATGTGGCCATCAGCAGCCGGCTGTCCATTATGAGCCAGCTGGCAGATATACCCCATATTCCGTCTGCCAGACAGAACAGTGAAGTCCACTGGATAAGTCTGATGAAGGCTTTGTCAACGGGCAGCTCCTTTGAAAGACTGTGCCTTGTCCTTGCCGGCAGTATCATGACTACCAGCATACAGGTCAGTGCCCCTATCGCGTACAGAAGATTTACCATAATGTTACAACGTTGTATGCTCTATGGCAAATGTAAGTGTATTTAATAATTAATCCAACCATATTTGAAAAGAAAAAAACATTACACTGATACATTGATATATACGGCAGTCGGCGTTTTCCATTATCTTTGTGCCGATATGGCATTTCCGGAAGAAGTATTGCGGATTTTTCATGAACTGGCGGCTGTTCCGCGTCCGTCGCATCATGAAAGCAGAGTGGCAGATTTTCTGTGTGACTTTGCACGCCGTCACGGACTTGAGTATGAACGCGATGCGAATGACTGCGTTGTCATAAGGAAACCGGCTTCGCCGGGGCATGAGAATGCTCCTGTGACAGTACTTCTCAACCACATGGATATGGTTGCCGTCAGTGACGGGACATGCCGGTTCGACCCTTTGACCGATGGCATTGAGCCTTACGTCGAGGACGGCTGGATGAAAGCCCGCGGCACTTCGCTGGGTGCCGACAACGGTATAGGCCTGAGTATGGCACTGGCTGTGCTTGCCGACGATGACCTTGTGCACGGGCCGCTGGAGGTGCTGACCACGACCAACGAGGAGGACGGCATGACTGGAGCGGCCGGTCTGTCACCCGGTTTCATAAAGGGACGCAGAGTTATAAATCTTGACAGTGAGGACTTTGATACCATAACGGTGGGCGCCGCAGGCGCTTTCCTGCAGACGGCGGAATTCGTGTCGGCCGGTATTCCGGCTTCCGAGGGGCTGCGCTGTTTCCGCATAGGGATAAGCGGCGGCAGCGGAGGACATTCGGGGGTCGATATAGGGAAGAACCGCATCAATGCAATTCATGAGCTGGCTGCACTGCTGTATGACAGCTGCCCCGATCTTCTTGTTTTCAGCATTGACGGAGGCGATGCCAACGCCTCGATTGCATCGGCCTGCACTGCCGTTGTAGGTGTTCCGGAGACGTGTTGTTCCGGGTTCAGCGGTAAGGTGCACGGAAATTTCGAAAGGCTGCGCGGCAGATTCACGGACGGAAAGAATGTGCGGCTTGACTTGTGCGAAACTGTGCCTGACATGCGGACCGCGTTCTGTGACGCCTCAATCCTTAAGATGATTGCGGCGCTTCCGTGCGGCATGATACGCATGCATGATACCATGCCCGGCACAGTCATGACCAGCAACAACATAGGCGTTGTCAGGACCGAAGGCTCCGTCATGAGCATTTCATGTCATACGCGCAGCTTCAGTGACACTGAAATGGCCGAAACTGCCGGCAGAATAAGTTCTGTGTTCAAAGAACATGGCGCAATGGTTGAAGTGATCATGAACACTCCGGCCTGGCAGGAGAACGGAGAATCGGAATTCATACGTATGACTGAAAGCACGTTCCGTGACGTTCTGGGCTTTGCTCCCAGGAAAGTTGCCATGCATTTTGTGCTTGAGGCCGGATACTATGTAAATAAATATCCCGGTATCGAGATTGCCTGCATAGGCCCCAGAATCATAGAACCCCACTCGCCGGGGGAGCGTGTGGAAATGTCTACGGTTTACGGTATATGCAGGGTGCTCACTGAACTGCTGGCGCGTCTGGCATGACAGTGCTGTCAGGCACCTCAATGCCTATCAGACGCATGTATTCGCGTGTGGCATCAAGATACGCCGGCATATCCTTTTGTGCAATGGGGTCGACGGCAGGCAGATCCATTCTGAGCGGGTCAATGGCTGTCCCGTTCTTGAATACACGGAAATCAAGATGAGGACCTGTTGCCATGCCTGTTGCTCCCACATAACCTATCAGCTGTCCCTGCGATACGTGAGTGCCCTGAGCAATGCCTTTGGCAAAGCCCTTCAGATGCATATATTCAGTGGTATATGTTCCGTTGTGTCTGATTTTCAGGTAGTTGCCCCCACCCTTGCTGTCCCATCCGCGTACGGTTACCACACCGTCGCCTATGGAATATACAGGTGTTCCGGCCGGAGCCGCATAGTCAACTCCATGATGCGCCCTGACAACCTTGGTTATGGGGTGTACTCTCGCATTGGAAAACTTGGAACTTATGCGTGAATATTTCAGCGGAGCTTTCAGGAACGCACGCCTCAGACTGTTGCCGTTCTCGTCAAAGTATTCAGGTTGTCTGCCCTGATACTTGTATCTTATTGCATAATGGTTCTTGCCGTGCGTAATGAAATTGGCAGCCAGAATATTGCCTGCTCCGATTCTTGTGGAATCGGCATATACTTCTTCAAAATAGACGGCAAAGGAGTCCTGTTCCTGAACGCCGAAAAAGTCTATCGTCCATGAATACACATCACCCAGCTTGTCTGCTACTGCCGGGTGTGCGCCACTGGAAATCATGGCATTCCAAAGCGACGAGCTGATGCTTCCACAGACGAAACGTGTAACGGTATCGGTCGGAACGGAACCCAGGTAGCTGAAAATGCTGTCACCCAATGAATATACGACGTATTCCGTTGCCGATATGTCATATACCATGAATCTGGGCGTTCTGGCCGAATCAAGTTCGTGAACTATATGATATGTCCTCCCCGGCCTGATTTTCCGTACGCTGTATGTGTTCTGCGACTCTTTTTCAATGTAGTGCGCAACGGTCAGGTTCGAGCCATGACGCAAAAGGATTGATGACAGCATGTCACCTCCTCCAACCTCGCCGTCGGTCACGCCGAGAGTGTCAATGTTCAGGCCCCACCTGAATATCGGCTCACGTTCAACTTCGGCTGTCTTTTCGGCTTCGGCTTTCTCTGAGTGCTGCCGGCTGCTGTTGCTCCCGCACGAAACGGTTATGGCCAACGCCATCAGTACGGAAACAATGCCGGCGTGTCTGAACGGCGTCACTCGGCAATGTCTTTGAAGCCTTCGACAATCTGTCTGTGCAACTGGTCCGATACGGGAACAAGCGGAAGCCTGGTGACATTCTCTATCATGTTCCTGCTGGCCATAAGATCCTTGATTCCGCATGGACTGCCTTCCTTGAACAGCAGCGAATAGACTGGAGCGAATTTGTCCTGAATGGGCTGTGCCTTTGCAAAGTCGCCTTCCATGCAATAGTGGATCATCTGTCCGAATGACTTCGGCATGGCGTTGCCGACGACCGAAATCACGCCTACGGCACCGTCTTTGATTGCCTGCATTGCAAGTGAGTCGTCGCCGATTATCACCTTGAAGTTCTCGGGAGCCCTTGCAATGGTCTCGCGAATCTGGTCCATATTGCCAGACGCTTCCTTGACTCCAATTACGTTGGGATTCTCCCTGACGATTCTCATGCAGGTATCAACACTCATGTTCACACCTGTGCGTCCCGGAATGTTATACAGTATTATGGGTTTGGAACTTGCTTTTGCCAGTGCGGAGAAATGGCGGTATATGCCCTCCTGTGAAGGCTTGTTGTAGAATGGGACACAGGAAAGGATTCCGTCCACGCCGTCTATCTGATATTCCTTTATGTCGTTGACGGCTGTAGCAGTGCAGTTGCCGCTGCATCCTACCATAATTGGAATGCGTCCCCTGTTCTGTTTTATCACGTACTGCAGGACCTGCATGCGTTCTTCTTTTGAAAGTGTGGGAGTTTCGGCTGTGGTTCCCAAGACACACAGGAAATCCACCTTTCCGGCAATCAGGCTCTCTACAACATTTGACAGTGCTGTCCAGTCAATTCTGCCTTCTTTGTCAAACGGCGTTATGAGCGCCACTCCAAGGCCACTAAAAGGGTAAGAGAAGTTCATTGTTGTTATTTGGGGTGTTATCAGGCTTTTCGCCTATCATTTTTAAAAATTCAGTTTCATCAACAAGCGGAATGTCAAGGGACTGTGCCTTTTCGCGTTTGGAAGGTCCCATGTTCGAGCCGGCAAGTACAAACGACGTGGTACCGGAGATGCCGGAAACGTTCTTTCCTCCGTTCTTTTCAATCAGTTCCTTGTATTCTTCGCGTGAATGGTGCTCGAAGACACCGCTGATTACAATGCTTTTGCCCGCAAGCGCACTGCCCTGTCCTTCGGACTGTCCGGCAGTTTCCATCTGCAGTCCGATGGCTGTCAGCCGCTCGACAAGAGCCACGTTGGCTGGCTGTCCGAAGAACGAAACAATGCTGCCGGCAATCTTTTCGCCTATCTCGTCGATGGCGGTCAGCGTTTCAAGACCGGCATTCCTGATTGCCGTCATGGAGCCAAGTGAACGCGCAAGGATTTTTGCAACGGTTTCGCCTACAAAACGTATTCCTATGGCGTACAATACCCTTTCAAACGGGACCTGTTTTGACTTTTCGATGCCTTTCAGAATATTGGAGGCCGATTTCTCGCCAAGACGTTCCATTCGGGCAATGTCCTTTGCAGTAAGCGAATAAATGTCAGCAATGTCACTTACCAGCCCGGCCTGGTAGAAAAGATCAATGGTTTCAGGACCCAGGCCGTCCATGTTCATGGCCTTGCGGCTTACAAAATGTTCAATGCGGCCTTTAATCTGCGGCGGGCACGAGCTCGTATTCGGACAGTAATGGGCCGCTTCGCCGGGGTATCTTATGAGTTTCGCTCCGCATTCAGGACAGGTGTCAATGAAACGCACCTTGTCTCCAATAAGCATTGGGCGTGAATCAAGGTCAACTTCGGTGATTTTGGGAATTATCTCGCCGCCCTTCTCCACATAAACCATATCGCCTATATGCAGGTCAAGGCCTTCGATTATGTCGGCATTGTGCAGGGTCGCCCTTTTCACTACGGTTCCGGACAACTGTACGGGTTCGAGATTCGCCACGGGAGTGACTGCACCTGTTCTTCCAACCTGGAATGAGACACTCTCAAGTCTGGTAAGCTGCCGTTCCGCCTGGAACTTGTACGCAATGGCCCAGCGTGGTGACTTGGCCTTGAAACCGAGTATCTGCTGCTGCCGCAGTGAATTCACCTTCAGCACAATGCCGTCGGTCGCAACAGGAAGATTGCGGCGTTCCGTGTCCCAGTAGGCTATGTAGTCCATGACCTCCTGAATGGTTCTGCATTTCTTCATGCGGTCGCTTACCTTGAAGCCCCAGTTTGCAGCGGCCATCATATTCTCGTAATGTCCGTCTTCGGGCAGTTTCTCACCTAACAGATAGTACAGATACGCATCCAGCTGCCTTTGTGCAACCACAGCCGGATTCAGCTGCTTGAGAGTGCCCGATGCCGCATTTCTCGGGTTTGCGAACAGGGGTTCCTCGCTGAGTTCCCTTTCGGCATTCAGACGTTCGAACGATGTCCACGGCATGAGAACCTCACCGCGTATTTCAAATGATTCGGGGTACGAACCGGGCTGGAGGACCAGAGGAATGCACCTTATGGTGCGTATGTTGTCCGTCACGACATCGCCCTGCACTCCGTCACCGCGTGTCACTGCCTTAACCAGCTTGCCGTCCTCGTATATCAGCGATATTGACAGGCCGTCGTATTTCAGTTCGCAGCACACCTCAAAATCTTCGTTGAGGAGTGAACTTACACGCTGGAACCAGTCCCGGACTTCCTGCTCGTTGTAGGTGTTGTCCAGAGAAAGCATCGGATACCGGTGTTTTGACTGCACGAACCCCTTGCTGAGGTCGCTGCCTACCCTCTGCGTGGGGGAGTTGGCGTCGTACAGCTCTGGATGGCGGTCTTCCAGTCCGGAAAGTTCGCGCATAAGGGCATCGAACTCGAAGTCCGAAACCTCAGGACTGTTCTGCACGTAGTACTGCTGGTTGTACCTGTGCAGAAGCTGCCTCAGTTCCATTATGCGCTGTCTATCTTCCATACCTGACAATATTCGTGCGAAATTACCCATTTTTTTCTAATTTTGCGCTCGTAAACCACACCATATTTATGCGTCTTGACATTCTTACGGTATTTCCCGAAATGCTTGAGGGCTTTTTTGAATGCTCGATGATGGCTCGTGCCCAGAAGGCAGGTCTTGCCGAGATACACCTGCATGACATCAGGGACTATACGACCGACAAACATCACAAGACCGATGACTACCCCTTTGGGGGCTGTGCCGGTCTGGTTATGAAAATTGAGCCGATTGACCGTCTCATTACTGATTTGAAGTCACAGCGCAATTATGACGAAGTCATATACACGTCGCCCGACGGAGAGCAGTTCAACCAGAAAATTGCAAACAGCATGTCATTGCTTGACAATGTCATTATTCTTTGCGGGCACTACAAGGGCATTGACTACCGTATTCGCGAACATCTCATAACAAGGGAAATTAGTATTGGCGACTATGTCCTGACCGGAGGCGAACTTGCTGCCGCAGTCATGACCGACAGCATTGTCAGGCTCATTCCAGGAGTGCTGAGTGACGAACAGTCTGCCCTTTCGGACTGTTTCCAGGACAATCTGCTTGCGCCTCCCGTCTATACCCGCCCTGCGGAGTACAAAGGCTGGAAAGTACCCGATGTCCTTCTGTCCGGCAATCAGGCGCTCATCAGCGACTGGGAGTTCCGGCAGTCAATGGAACGTACGAAAAAACTGCGTCCCGATTTGCTCGACTGAGTATTTGCAGCAAATGAAAAAAGCGGCCGTTCAGCCGCTTTTTCATTTGTGTGAAGTTCACTCAGGTTAATCAATACTCCTGAACGTTCTTGAATTCCGACCATTCCAGTCTGCGCTTGTAGTTCCAGAGCTGGCCTTTGGGGACGTACAGCTTGCAGGTTTCCTTGGTGACTGTCTCATATACTGTAGGACAGTTGTGAGGCGGGAAGATTCCACGTACGTTTATGCGTTCCAGTTTGTTGCAGCCTGCAAATGCACCTACACCAATGACGCGTACGTTTCCGCCAAGCTCGATGGTCTTCAGTGATGAACAGTCTTTGAACGCATTGTCGCTGATTGCAGTAATGAAGTTGCCTATGGTGACATTCTCAAGATACTGGTTGCCCGAGAATGCATCGGTGCAGATCAGTGAGACATCCTCTCCGATCACAAAGTCGGTTTCCTTCTTCTGCGCTGGATAGGTTATAAGCATGCGGCTGTCCTGACTGAAAAGGACTCCGTCCTCAGACTTGTATGTGGGATTGTTCTCGTTGACTGTGATTGACTGCAGATTCGAGCAGCCTGCAAACGCACCGTCCATTATGCGCATTATGCTGAACGGAATGTCAATCGATGTGACGTTCGTGCAGCCGTTGAACGCATCCTTGTCAATCTCCATCACACGGAAGACAAACTCATCGTTGGCCCCTGCAACCACGAATGAAGGAATGCTGATGTTATCCTTATAAGTACTGTATCCCTCTTCATTGGAATTGCGTCCGTTGGAGTGGTCCCATGTAAGGGCTACATTTCCGAAATTGTCAAGAATTTTATAACTGAGTGTGGTACCGTTATTGTACTTGGCTATGACTATCTGGTCGTCTATCTGTACGTCGACCTGCTTGACCATCATGGTCTGCCATACTTCGCTTTTTATGGAATTGGTTGCGTTCTTTCCGGTTCCGCATGAACAAAGGCCCGCTGCTGCAACGGCCATTGTCAAAATGAGAGCATGTTTTTTCATAACTGATACGGATTTAATTGTATATGGCAAATGTAACTTGCCGAAATGCAAAAAACAAGAAATAAGTGTTAAATTATAGCGTCTGGAATAAACTTTTTGAAAGTTCCGTCATTGAAGAACACAACTATCTCACGGATGCTCCTGCCGTTTGCCGGAACGGGGCTGGCCGGCGTATTCTGATGTTCCGGAATGTCCGGCTCCTGCTGCTCCGCTTCTTTGTGCGTTTGATTCTGAGGCCTGTTATTATAAGGTGTGGTGTCAGATGACGCGTTGAGATTTTGAAATTCAGGAGAAACCATCTCCTCGTATGGAAAAATGAGATTGTCGTCATGATCATGACTGATAGCCTGTCCTTTTCCGTAAAGCAGCCATTGGAGGTTTACGCTGGGGTAGGCCTGATTGATGCCGGTTACAATTTTCAGGCTGGCTTCGTTTCTTCCGCTCAGAATGTGCTGGAGCGTTGCGCGCTGGACGCCTATCTGATTTGCGAACTGAGTCGGGTTGACTCCAAGCAGCTGCATGAGCTGGACCAATCTCTCTTTCATATTTTTCTGTGTATTTGAAGCGATGCGTAAATATGGCCTTTTCAGCCTTTGCAAATGTAAATATTCCGAGTTATAATTGTATCACACAAATGGATATATTTTTAATTAAACATTTGTAACAACTTGGGATTACCAGCCATCCACCCTAGTTCCGTTTATGCAACCAGATAGCCGGTATAGCATTGAAAGTTACTTCAATACATTTATGCTATATTGTTGGGAATAAGAATATTATATGCCGATTTATTTAATTTTTCGGGGTGTTTCCTCGATTTTGTATATTCAGGCGGATATTCTTGAAAACTGCTATATGTGTTGGTATGTAAATGCAGTGGAAATCAGTTGATTATTGTATGTTGCCGATTCCGCATAACAGGAATGCATACATCTGATTGACATTTGTATTACCTGTTATGATATGCAACATTTGTATTCATTTATATGCATTAAAAAATGCCCTGGGTACAGTATATTTTGAGTGATACATTTGTACTTGCGATATAATTATATCACAAAATAAACGACGAAACTGGCCTTTCAAAGGTCTGCTTCGTGAGAATTCAAAATTTGGAAACTGTTCCTAGTGGAGTATGAAAAAAAGCAATTCCCGCAAAAGGCCTTCTGAACCATTTGGGGTGGCCTCTACCCCTTTGCTTCTTGCATCGGCCCTGCGTATTGCGGAAATAATCTGCAGTGTTTTGCCGGCGGAATAGTTTTTCATTGCCGGCAGATAGTTCTTTTTTGCCGCCCATTCGTTTCTCAGACCCAACTGCTCCGCTATACCGCGGTCAGATTTGTCCGGTGAATAATGTGCGAGCATCAGATTCGAAAAGAACGAAAACAGGTTTGCGGTAAGCAGCTGTATGGGGTATGTCTTTGGATTGCTTTCGTAGTATGATGCAATCTGATTCGCCTTGTATATGTCGCGGCTGATGATCGCTTCCTGGAACTCGAAGTAATTGAAGTCTTTGCTTATGCCAACAAGCTTCTCTATGAATTCCGGGGTTATTTCCCGGATATCGGCAGGCATTGCGGCAACAAGCTTGTCCAGTTCTCCGTTCAGACGGCACAGGTCTGCGCCTACTGATTCAACCATCATGGACATACCTTTGGGTGACATGTACTTGCCGTGCGAGTCAAGATATTCCCGTATGAAAGACGGGAGTTCCTCGTCTTTGTATTTTTTGGATTCGAAAAGCACTCCGGCCTTTTCAATCTGCTGGGTCACCTTGCGTCGTTTGTCCAATGTTCCATTCTTGTGACAGAACACAAGAACGGTACCAGGATTAGGTGACTGCAGGTAATGCGACAGTATGTCGGCTGCGGAGGCCTGTTCATCTTCTTTGTCAGAATCTTTCTTAATGAGATTTTGTGCTTCACGCACAATGATGACCTGTCTCTCGGCTCCCATCGGATATGCCCTGGCACGTTCGACCACTTTCTGCATGGTCGTTTCATTGCCGTAAATGACAAGCTGGTTGAAGTCCCTTTCTTCAGGTTGCAGGGCATGCTCTCTTATGTATTCCGATATGGAATCAATGAAGAACGGTTCTTCTCCCATAAGGTAATATACCGGACTGTACTGACCCTTTCCGAGACCAGACATTATCTGGCTGTATGTTGCCTGTTGAGCTGCCATTGTTCTGCGATTTTTGCTATCTTAGCACCGGGTTTATGCCTTTTCGTAGACAATACAAATATAATGATTGAAAGACTTAATTTGCCTGATTTTGAGCTGAAACTTGCCGAACAAGGGGGTAAAAAGACCGTATGGGACCCTATTCGCAAGATTTGGACGGCTTTTACCCCCGAGGAATATGTGCGTCAGGGCTTTGTGGCCTTTCTTTCAAACCATAAGGGATACCCTATTTCGCACATTGCCAACGAACAGTCAATTACTCTGAACGGAATGAACCGCAGGTGTGACAGCGTCGTTTATGGCCGACAGGGAAAACCGGTCATGATTGTCGAATACAAGGCCAGTACTGTGGCAATATCGCAAAAGGTGTTCAATCAGATTGCCCGGTACAACCTGGTCCTTAAGGTGGACTATCTGACAGTGAGCAACGGCATAAGCCACTACTGTGTGAAGATGGACTACGACAAGGGTACCTACACTTTCCTGAACGATATTCCCGAATATCAGAAACTGTAAAAGAAAATCCGTCCGAAACACCGGCGGCGCTTCAGACGGACTGTCTTGAATGTCCTGTTTGGGATTATTCCTTTGCTGCAGTCTTGCGGGTACGCTTCTTCGGTGCCGTTTCGGCTGCCTTGGCTTCTTCCTTGATGCCTGCCAGTTCCGGGTCTATGAGAATACGTCCGCAATATTCGCATACGATGATTTTCTTTCTCATGCGTATGTCAAGCTGGCGCTGTGGCGGAATCTTGTTGAAGCAGCCTCCACATGATTCGCGCTGTACATATACAATGCCAAGTCCGTTGCGGGTGTTACTGCGGATGCGCTTGAATGACTGAAGAAGACGGGGTTCGATGGTGAGCTCCAGAGCCTTTGACTTTTCACGGAGCTTCTCTTCTTCCTGACGGTTCTCCTCGATGATTTCATGGAGTTCAGCCTTCTTGATTTCAAGGTCGGATGTCTTTTCGCCGATTATCTGTTCGCTGCGTTCAATTTCTTCATTCTTTGCGGCAATTGCAGCAGAATAGTCGCGGATATGCTTTTCTGCAAGTTCAACCTCAAGGTTCTTGAATTCTATTTCCTTGTTCAGAGAATCGAATTCGCGGTTGTTGCTTACGTTGTCCTGCTGCTGGGTATACTTTTCAATGGCTGCCTTCGACGTTTCGATTGTAGCCTTGTTTTCGGCAATGCCCTTTGTCAGTTCGATGACTTCAGCCTTGTTCTTTTCAACACGTGTGCTCAGACCTGCAATCTCGTCTTCAAGGTCCTGTACTTCAAGCGGAAGTTCACCGCGCAGGGTCTTGATCTTGTCGATTTCAGTCAGCATGGTCTGCAGCTGGTACAGTGACTGCAGCTTTTCCTCTACGGAAAACTCTGCCGGATCTTTCTTGGTTTCCTTTGCCATAATGCTTTATTGTTATTGGTTTATTCTGTTGTCAGATGAAATAATTGACCGGGTTTGTCCTGCATCCGGTTTCCACAATCTTCAGGTCCGGACAGGATTTGGAAAGTATGTCGTGAATAAGACTTACCGTATACTGTTCCGTTTCAAAATGTCCCGCTTCGATCAGTTTGATCTGTCCGTCATGACCGAAATAGCGGTGGTAGGACACTTCGCCCGTTATGAATGCATCGGCACCGGCCGATATCGCCCTGTCAATCAGGAATGCGCCTGCGCCTCCGCACAGAGCTACGCGTCTGACTGGACGGCCCAGTGTTCCGTTATGACGCAGACAGCCTGTCTTGAATCTGTCACGGACCATTTCCAGCATTTCCTGTTCCGATATGTCCTTGCTGAATTCTCCAATGAGGCCGGAACCGTTACCGTTGCCGCGGTCCTCCAATGGACTGCAGCCGGACAGCCCCAGAATCCCGGCAATGCGGGCGTTCACTCCACCTGCGGCATTGTCAAGGTTCGTATGGCAGGCGTACAGCGTGATTCCGTTTCTGACGGCTTCCATGACAATGCGGCCGTTGAAATCGGTTTCTGTGACATTCTTGAGCGGATGAAACAGAAGCGGATGGTGCGAAACAATGAGGTTGCAGCCCTTCGCGATGGCCTCGCGGACTACATCCAAGGTCACGTCCAGACACAATAAAGCCCCTGATGCTTCCGCCTGTGTAGTTCCGACCTGCAGACCTGAATTGTCGAAATCATCCTGCAGCGGCAGAGGCGCGAATCGTTCAAGGGCATCGGTAATTTCCTTGATTTTCATCAAACCGTTCCTGTTTGTCCGGCAAAGTTAATCCAAATTGACGGATTATGCAATTTTTTTTGTTGGCCGATGTGTCAGAAGCAGAGCCAGCAGATGGCTCCCGTAGCCACTATGATGCCTGCAACCTGATGGGGGCGCATCTTTTCGTGGTAATGCAGCCATCCTACAAGCGCTCCAATGGTGACGATTCCCAGATTGTGAACCGGGAACAGTATAGACGAGTCTATTGTCTTCATGGCTATCATCAGCGAGTATGTGCAGACATAGTTGACAATGCCGAGCAGCACGCCCCCCACTACATTCCTCCAATGGAATCCGTTGCGGTTTCTGATGAATGAGAACAGTCCGTAAACCGATGCAAACAGGAAAATGCATGCCGTAACCAGTGAGAGTTCACGGTTGACCATGACATCCTGCCATTCGGCGCGGTGCACCGTGATTCTGTCCTGTATCAACTTGTTCATGGCGTTGCTCAGGCCGAAGCACAGGAAGACGCCTGTTGGAATCAGGACATCCATGATTGAGAATTTCCTGCCGTTTCCGTTGTCCTTTCCGGTCCAGACTGTCAGTGACATCCCGATGATGACCAGGGCGACTGCAATCCACTGCGGCTTTTTGCTGCCTGCAACGAATGCGTATGACAGTATTATGGGGATAATCATCGAGGCGCGGCTGCATACGGTCGATATGGCAACCCCGACACGTTCCGTCGATTTGGACAGTATGACCATTCCGGCTATGAATATGAATCCCAGAATAGCCACAGGTCCCAGCCAGCGTTCCTTGAGCGGATTCGTGACGAATGTGCCGTCGAAAGAGAATACCAGCCCGAGAATGAAGGCTGTCACATAGTTGAAGAATATGGCCTGCATGGAATCAATCCTGCGTATCTCGAAAATCTTGAAGAAGATTGAGAACAGGGCCGCACAGACGGTGGCTATTGCAAGGTTCAGGATTCCGACCATAATCGCCTGAATGTCAAATCAGTCCCAGTATTGCCTTATAGCTGTGGATTTCGTCCGGGTCGCCGAGCTCCTTGCCTGCCACGTCGCTCAACTTTACGCAGCGGTATTCCGGCTGGCGCGGATTGACCTGGAAGGACTTGAGTTTCATGACTATGTTCAGCGGAGCTTCGCCAACGTCGTTGGTAAGATTGGTGCCAATGCCGAACGAGACCTTGATGCGGCCTTCAAAGTACTTTTGAATGGCCAGCGCGCGTTCAAAGTCAAGTGCGTCGCTGAACACTATCGACTTTGTAAGCGGATCGATGTTGTATGATTTGTATTTGGCTATGATCTTGTCGCCGAATTCAAACGGGTCACCGCTGTCATGGCGCACTCCGTCATACAGCTTGGCCATGTCCATCGAGAAGTTGCGCAGGAACACGTCGGTAGTGAAGCAGTCTGTGAGCATGGTGCCCAGGGCGCCTCCGTATATGTCGGCCCAGTGACGCATCACGTAGTAGTTGGCTTCCTTCGGTCCCATGAATGCCGCGGTTGACATCATGAGCTCGTGAGCCATCGTCCCTATGGGTTTCAGTTCCTTGCGTATGCTCTGGTATTTCATTGCGAAATACACGGTCGACGATCCTACAAAGTATTTTGCATTTTTGGCAAGGTATCCGGTCACCATGTCTTCCACCTTATGGGAATAGCGGCGCCTCATGCCGAAATTCGCGAATTTGATTCCGTTTTCGTTTGACAGGGCCACCTTTTTTGCAAGCTGGTTCTCTATGAAGTTCCAGTCCGGTTCGCCCAGGTTCATATGCTTGTAGTAAAGTTCCGAGATAATGCTCAGAATGGGTATTTCGTACAGTGTCACCTTGTAGATGAGGTCTGTGGCAAATACATGCAGGTGTCCTTCATCATCAAGATATGCCTTGATTATCGAGGGGTCGAAGCGGAACCCTTTCAGCCATTCGAAATAGCACCTTGGAATGAAATATATGTTCTTCAGGCACCATTCGAACTCATCGTCGGTCAGCGCAAGTGACGAGAGCTTCTGGAACTCCTCGTTCAGAAGGTCCACAAATTCCCGGGTGAACACCTGTTTGTTGCGGTCTGTGAAATTGAAAGTGCCAATGCCTTCGGGGGTCGTTCTCTGATAATAATAGGACATGGAGAACTTGTACAGATCGTTCTCAAGCATGCTGATAACCGTTGTTCCTTCTGTCATAGCGAACTGCTGAATTAAATGGTGACAATGTCGTTTTTGCAAAATTACAAAAATATCTAACTTTGCGCAGCCTGAGAGGTCCGATGTTTTTATGGGGAAAAACAAACAGCATAAAGGTAAGAATTCAAAGTTCTGGTATTTCGTGTTGAGCCACCTCGCTCTGACTGTTCCAAGATGTATCCTCAAAATCAGGTACAGACATCTGGAAAAGATTTACAGGGACACTGACAAATGGCCCGAGATAGTTGAGCGGACCGGCTATTACTGCCGCATGACCGCTTCAGCCGGCGGTGACACCCGGTCCTGGGGTGAAATGATGAACAGTATAGGAAGCGAACGCATCCGCAGCCCGAAAGTCTATTATCTCGATTCCCTCAAATACGGCCGATGCTTCAGTCCCAGACTGTTGTGGCATATCGCACCCGGCGATGTGGATTATGTCCCTCAGGTTCCCAGCCTGTGCAAGAGCCGTCCCATCGGGTCCGATTCCCCGAATGCCACACTTATGAAACTGAACCATGTCCGCCATTTCATTTTTGTCAATGACAGCATGGAATGGAAAGACAAGATGGACAAGGTCATTTTCCGCGGTGCCATCGGCCAGAAATGTGAGGGCAAACTGAAAGAGAACAGGTTCAGATTCATGCAGATGTATTTCGGTCACGACATGGTCGATGCAGGTGAAGTGTCGGACGGCGCTCCTTTTGCAAAACCCGAATGGGCTACCGGGAAGCTGAGCATCTACGATCATCTGAAGTACAAGTTCGTCATGGCTCTGGAAGGGAACGATGTTGCCAGCAACCTTAAATGGGTCATGTCAAGCAACAGCATTGCCGTAATGCCCAAGCCCAGATTCGAGACATGGTTCATGGAAGGCATGCTTGTACCCGATTACCACTACATTCAGATTGCTGACGACTTCCATGACCTGGAAGAGAAACTGAACTTCTATATACAGCATCCGGACCTGTCAATGGAGATTATACGTCATGCCCACGAATGGGTTGACAAGTTCCGTGACAGACGCAAGGAAGACCTGATTTCCTACCTGGTCCTGAAGAAGTACCTTGAATCGGTCTGCCTGACGGTTAATGAAAATTCAGCTTGATTCCCAACTGTATGTACCAGCAGTTGCTCTGTGAACTGAGGCTCTCGAACGACTGCGTGACAGGCTTGCCGTTTACCGTGGCAATCTGATACTGCGGTACGTCCCTGTCGTCTTTTCCTGCGAAAACCAGAGGCCTGCCGCCGTTTGACGGAAGATTCGTCTTTACCACGCCCCACTTGCTGCAGATAAGGTTGCCCGCATTCATTATGTCAAGCGAAATCTGGGCCGATTCCCTGTGACGGCCTGCTGCAATGAATCTGCCTATTTCAAAATTCTGGGCAATGTGAAGGTCGAACCTGTTTACCCACGGAAGAAGCGCCGCATTGGCTCCGGCATACATTCCACGGTGCGATGAAAGATACTTGTCCTGACTGATGAATTCTTCAAACATCTGTTTCTGCCGGTTTGCAGTGATTGCATTGCCGTGTCCGTCGTCGATGTCGACGAATTTCAGATCGTCGGCATTGCCGGGAATCCATATCAGGTCATTGTTCACGCCGTCGCCGTTCATGTCGTTGGCATAGCAGTAGCTGAACCGGCCGGCATTGGCTCCGCTGTAATAGAGGCCGAACTCGGTGTCGCCGAGCAGTTTCGAATCGAAGTGATAGAGACTGTATGTGGCGTTGGCTGTCAGCTTGTGCGGTATGGAATACGAAGAAAACCTCAGAGTCTCGGAATTCGGACTGTTTATATTGGGCACATTGCTCCATGTGGAACTGAGATTCGATCCCGCCATGTCCGATACTGAATAAGCCATACTGTATATGTATGCCATCTCCAGATTGAGATTTCTGACCGGCTCCATGGCGAATGTTGCGCACATGGACCAGCTGAACCCCTTATTCGTATTGCTCAGTACCATCGCACCGCCAGATTTTGACACCTGTGACACTACTGTCCGGGCATCGGAGAAATCATAACGGCCGTCCTTGCCTGCAAAATGCCCCAGGGAATTCATGTTCTCCTGATTCCAGTTTTCCACATAAACGGCGTTGATATCCTTGCAGAAAATGCCTTCCAGTCCGACCTTCATCGAGTATGGCCTGAATGAAGCGTCTATGGCAACCGATGATTTCCAGACTTGCGGCATTTTGAAATTGCTGCCGATGCCTGTAATTGATGCACCGTTGCCAATGCTGCCAGTGCCTGCCTGCATCTTTGCTCCATGACCGGCAACATACTCCCTCAGGGCAGTTTCGGTATAGAGGAAATTGTTCTGCATGCCTGCCAGATATCCGCTGGCTCCGGTATCGGTGACGGTATTCTGAAGCATGCCGCTGGAATTCTGTATGCAAGTCAGGAACACCATCGGAATGCGCCCTTTGAAAAGACCGCTTCCGCCGTGAAGCACAAGCACTTCATTCAAATTCCAGTTGAATCCCAGCCTTGGCGAAACATGCACATACATGTCTGGCCATGAACCGGTATCCAGCTTCGGAGACCGGTAGCCGGCTTCCTCCTGTCCGGGAGTCTTGAAGTGTCTTGTCCAGTCCAGCATGGCTATCGCCTGGTTCGATGCGGGTATGTCATAATATTCAACGGCATCGGCCCTTATGCCGTATGTGAGCAGGAGGTCGTCCATAATGCGTGTCTCTGCCTGTAACATTGCCGATGTCTGGCCGTATGTGGCGCCTGACGATGCGTCGTCAATTCCGTCAAAGCTGTAGGTCAGGCCAAAGGCAACCGGCTGTGCCTGATCGATGAAATCCTGCAGTGAGGCATAGCGGTAATAGCCCGTTCCGTACATGCGGTAGTTGGTCGATGCCTTCTGGTACTGGTATGCGGCACCAAGAACGAAATTGCTGTGTCCTGCCGACCAGCTCAGATAGTCACTGACATTGTATGTACGGACCCTGTTTCCTGTGCCGTTCGAGAACAGTTCGTAACCGGCGCTCATGAAAGCGTCGCCGTCCTTCATTATGTCAATGTGCGGAAACCATGATGAATTTGAAGA
>JAKSIR010000027.1 GCA_024398695.1 Bacteroidaceae bacterium
TGTGCGTGCAGTCATCGGCCGCCATAATGGCCATTACAATGATACTGTGTTCCACCGGCGTCCTGCCAATCTATCAGGGCATTGCACTGGTCATGGGCGAGAACATCGGAACCACGGTCACATCGAATATCGCGGCCATGAGCGCGAATTCGTCGGCCCGCCGCGCCGCTCTGGCGCATCTGGTGTTCAACACCTTCGGAGTCATATGGGTGCTTGCGGTATTCAAACCCTTTGTGCGCGTCATCTGTTCCCTGTGGGGCGTCGATGCCGATGCTGATACAAGCGTTATGGACGAGCAGGCCGTACAGGAGATGAACTTCAAGCTGACGTTCATTCTGGCCACTTTCCATTCGGCGTTCAACGTAATCAACACCTGCATACTGATAGGCTTTACCAAAAAGATAGAGCAGCTGGTATGCCGTCTCATACCGTCCAAGGATGATGATGTGGATTTCCGCCTGCAGTATATTCCGCAGGGTCTCATGTCAACGTCCGAACTGTCTCTGCTCGAGGCTCAGAAGGAGACGGTTCACTTTGCAGACCGTTCCCTGCGCATGTTCGGTTTCATTTCGGAACTGCTGCATGAAACGGACGAGAAGGAGTTCGTGAAGCTGTATACTCGCATTGAGAAGTACGAGAACATCAGCGATAACATGGAGGTCGAAATTGCCAAATATCTGAACAAAGTGTCCGAAGGACGCCTGAGCCCCGAAGGCAAGCAGCAGGTCCAGGCTATCCTGCGTGAGGTCTCGGAACTGGAGAGCATATGCGACAGCATCTACAACCTGTCGCGTACCCTGAACCGCAAGTTCGGAAAGACTGAGTTTGCGTTCACACAGGAACAGTTTGACAATATCCATCACATGATGGAACTGGTTGAAGACGATCTGAATCTCATGATCCAGTTCCTGAACAGGGACCCCAAGAGTCTGGACAAATCGGTCATCATCAATCAGGAACACGAGATCAACCACTTCAGGTCACAGTTGCGCGACCGCAATATCCAGGACGTCAACGACCGCAGGTATCCGTATCAGACAGGTGTGTATTACATTGACATGATCGGAGATCTGGAAAAAATAGGTGACTATGTGGTGAATGTCTGCGAAGCAAGAATGGGCGGACAGAAAATTGTTACCGATTAATCGGATATTTGATTATTTTTGCCACGTCCTAAACCTGAACGGAGAATAAACCTTATAAAACATAACAAATGAAAAAGATCAATCTTGCAATTGTCTGCATGGCAGTAGCTGCCATGACATCATGCTGCGGCAGCGTTTCCGCTCCCAAAGCTACACTAAATGACGTTAACGACTCCCTTTCCTATGCAATGGGTATGGGTCGTGCCGTACGTAACTACAAGAACCAGCTTCCTGAAGACGTGGTTGACTCGACAACCTTAAAGTCATTCCTGAAGGGTTTCATGGCAGCCGCAAATAACGTTGAAGACAAGGAACTCCTTGCATATGCCTTCGGTGTCGAGATCGGCAGCGGGGAAATGACGCAGGCAATCAAGGGCCTCAGCGAAACCATTTTCGGCGACGAGGAGTCAATCGATGCTGACAACTATCTTGCCGGCTTCATTCATGGTATGACCGACGACAACAAGATTATGACTTTTGAAGAGGCCGACGAGACCGCCAACCGTCTGTACAATTATCTCATTGAGCATCGTAATGACGAGCTCAAGGCATCCAACGAAGCTTTTCTTGAGGCAAAGGCACTTGAAGAGGGTGTCGTCAAGTCTCCCAGCGGTCTTCTTTACGAAGTCATCTCAAAGGGCGACGGTACTGTGAAGCCGACTGAAAACAGCATCGTACAGGTACGCTATCACGGCGAACTCATTGACGGCACAATGTTTGACGAATCGACTGAACCGGTGTCGTTCGATCTTGCGGGTCTTATTCCCGGATTCACCGAGGGCATCATGTACATGAGCGTGGGTGACAAGTTCCGTCTTTACATTCCAAGCGGACTTGCTTACGGTGCTCGAAGCGCAGGCAAGGTAAAGCCTTATTCGACGCTGATTTTCGATGTCGAGCTTGTAAGTGTAGACTGATAAATATCATTTTGACGCTAAAAAGGGGGATAAGCTGATGCTTGTCCTCCTTTTATGTTTATATTTGAAGCAGATTATCACCATTTACTATTGATTTGACATGAACTCAAAGAAAGCCGCTTCTTCTAACGAGCGTATGGATTCACTGGACAGAAAGATTCTGAGCATCATATCACAGAATGCCCGTATTCCTTTCAGGGATGTTGCCCTGCAGTGCGGGGTTTCAAGAGCCGCCATTCATCAGCGTGTGCAGAAAATGTTCGATGAAGGCATCATTACCGGATCCGGCTATCATGTCAATCCGCAGTGCGTGGGCTACAAGACCTGCACATTCGTAGGCCTGACGCTGGAAAAGGGCTCCATGTACCATCAGGTCGTTGCAGAGCTTGACCAGATACCCGAAGTGGTGGAAAGTCATTTCACCACCGGCCGCTACACTATGATGATCAAGCTGTTTGCCCGCGACAATTCACATCTTATGGAGCTTATCAACGGCCGCATACAGGAAATCAGGGGCGTTGCCGCTACAGAGACTCTGATATCTCTTGATGAAAGCATCAAGAAGGAGGTGCCGGTTCTTGAATGAGCAAGTGGAGGTATGAACAGACAGGAAGAACTCAGGAGCAGGCTCCGCAGAATTGAACTGGGCATGGAGGAGTTCGGGTGGAACTGCCCGATAATTGGAATAAGCGGCAATTTCCGTAACGGTGACTGCACTTTGGCAAAGGCATATTACCAGTCAGTTCTTGAGGCCGGTGCCAGCCCTGTCATCATACCGCCTTTTGACAGGGAGAGTGCAATAGCACCGCTTCTTGACACGCTGGACGGCATTATCTTTTCAGGCGGGGCCGATATCGATCCGGACTATCTTGGAGAGGAGGCTCTTGACTGCATAGGTGTCAATCCAGAACGTGATCTGCCTGAACTTCTTCTGCTCAACATGGCTCTGGACCGGCATATCCCCATTCTTGGAATATGCCGCGGCATGCAGCTCATTGCCGTAGGTTTGGGCGGACGCATGTACCAGGATATAAAGCTGCAGCATGGCCCTGAATCACTTGAACACAGCCAGCATACTGAATTCCGCCATGAAACCAGCCACAGCGTATTTTTCACTGCAGGCAGCAAATTGGGCGCACTTTTCGGCTGTGACGGAATGGAAGTGAATTCCTTCCATCACCAGGCTGTGAGTGAGGTGCCGCAGGGTTTTGCCGTTTCGGCCCAGTCGCCCGACGGAATAATTGAGGCTATGGAGGCTGTAGACACACGCCCCATTCTTGCAGTCCAGTGGCATCCTGAAAGCTTCATCATGAACGGTGACCGCTGCATGATGCCGGTATTCGAATGGCTTGTCCGTGAGGCGGCACTTATGAAACGGGCCCGCAGGCTTCATGCATCGGCACTTGTCCTTGACAGCCACGAGGATTGTCCCATGTTCTTTGACAAGGGCTCGCATTTCTATGAGAAGAACCCTGGTGTCGAAGTCGAGTGGGCTTATGTAGGCGATCCCTCGCCCGATGGCAACCCGACGTTCAGGTACAACCCGCTTGTCGATCTGCATAAAATGAAATACGGTATGCTTGACGCCGCTTTCATGGTCGCATACCTGCATCAGGACGCACGCGATGCGCAGTCGCTGAAAGCCGCTACGGCCAAGGCTGACCGTCTGCTTGACCTTATTGACGAAAGGATAGGGGAGTGCGCTCCTTATGCCGCCGTTGCCACTACCCCCGAACAGCTGTGGGAGAACAAGCTCAGGGGCGTGAAATCGGTCGTTATGGGTATTGAGAACGGTTATGCCATCGGTCTTGACATTGCAAACGTGGAGCGTTTCAGAAAACGTGGCGTTGCGTACATGACATTGTGCCATAACGGTGACAATGACCTGTGCGGTTCAGCCCGTGGGGAAGGGGAGCATGGCGGTCTTACAGAACTTGGCCGCGAAACCGTAATGGAAATGAACCGTCTGGGCATGATGGTTGACCTTTCACACGCATCGGTCAGTTCATTCCACGATGCCATTGAACTCAGCACCAAGCCGATAATCTGTTCACACACCTCAAGCCGTGCACTCTGCAACCATCCGCGTAATCTGGACGACGATGACCTGCGCCTTCTGGCAGCTGGCGGCGGCGTTTCACAGGTCTGCATCTATTCTGGTTTCCTGCGGGAAGAGGGCGAGGCCGGCATTCAGGATGTTGTGAACCACATTATGCACATGATTGACGTAATGGGTCCCGACCATGTAGGCATAGGGACTGATATGGATGGAGGCGGCGGTGTCAACGGCCTTGCCGATGCCTCATGGCTTACCTGTCTGACACGCAGTCTCATGTCACAGGGCCTTGATGACTACACCCTTGCAAGATTGTGGGGTCTCAATTTTCTTGAGGTGTGGAAGCGGAATCTCCAGTGAAAACCGTTACTTCGGTTTCGTATAGTAACAATAAAATGTTATACATTATGAGAAAACTAATTATTGTCGCCTTATTGACTTTGAGTTCCATTGGAACTTTATCTGCAGCCAATACTCATGTTTTTCACGATATTGACTCTTCAATGGTAAGTCCTTTTTATTATTTTGAATGTCCTCATACATATCGGGTTGCCGATACTCAGACCATTTCCGGTATGGAAACCGATCAATATTCTGTCAATTGGTATGTAGATACTGAAGAATGGGATTTTGACCCTGAAACTAATCATATTTTCTCTAAAATTGAATTCAAAAAAGGAAATAAGATTATTGGGACATTTGTTGACGATAATGGGTGGTCATACGTTGGTGTTGAGAATTCCAGGGCAATAATGTTCAAATCCTTCAAGATTGATGATGATTGCACTGCGTTAGTATTCCAGGGCGGAATATATGCCGCAGGTATACCAAATTTGACAATTTTCGTTATATGTGGTGATAAAGTCAAAGTCGTATTTAACAAGGAGTATCGTCTTGTAAATATAACTGATAATAAAATTTCAATCAAAAAAGATTCTCAAGGCTCTGAAGGCACAATCACCATTTCTAATGGACATATTTCAATTGTCAACAAAAAAGAATATCCTACAGGAAAGATTATCTATTAGCGGAAGAGTTTTCGCTCAACCCGGTCCATACCGCCGGGAATTATGTTTCCAAGCTATATAAGAGAGAAGTCGGAGGACTTGTAAAGGGCTCGAAAGAATGGCTTTGCTAACACCCGCTTGTTTTTGATTAATGGAAGATTTCCTTGAAACGTTCGCGGCGTTCCTGGGCACGCTGTTTGCGTTTCTCCTTCTTCTTCCTGTCGGCGTTAATCTGACTGGCTTTCTTTTCCAGACGCTCCACGTTTTTCCTGTGAATGTCGACCACGGTCTTCCTGTTCTTGTCCTTGGACAGTCCGGCCGGTCTCTGTTGGCTTAACGGCTGGTCATTGACATCCCACCATTCGGTTTCGTGAACCCAGTCTGCCTTAAGCTTGAACTGACGGTTGATGAAATAAACACCTTCGGGCTGAGTCTTGGTATAGTAGTCTCCGCAATCCCAATCACCGTTGCCGTTCCTGTCATCCAGAAGGGTGACATAGTATTCTCCCGGCTGCAGCAGATAGAAGTCCGCACTGCCGTTTTCATCAAGCTCTTCTGTTCTGGTCATGCTGCCGCCAAGGTACAGTCCGGCAGTATATCCTTTTTTCGGATTGCTGACGTGAACCGTCATGGTGCTGAACTGCTCGCGCGGTGCAAAGGAGAACGATTTCTCTTCCGGTCCGTTATACAGGCCCCATATGCCTTTGAACGATGCCGAATCCAGTTTTATGCAGTATTTTTCCTTGGGGCCCATCTCATCCCAGTCGTTGAACGTGGGTCTTATATGATATGAAAGGATGTCTATGCTGTCCTGCTCGTATTCGAAGGGCCAAGGTTCGTAAATCGAGTCTATCACGTGATACACGTGGATGGCCGTATCTGACAGCATTGTTACTGGCTCACGGAATGATATGCTCATTTCCTGATACGGATTCATGCCGTTTCCGGCGTTGAGAGACACTTCCAGCAGTTTGGCCGGCTCGGGTGCGAGCAGTCTCGCTATGCCCAGCGAGTCATTGTTCTTCTGAAGTTTTTTCAGCTGCTTTTCCTTTTCCTCCTGTTTCTTGGCAAGAGCTTTTTCCTGTGCTGCCAGAACGGCTTTCCTGCTGTTCTTGGGCACAAGACGAAGTGTGTCGCAGACCTTAATGTCCAGCCCTAAGGTGTCGACACTGGGATATGTCAATGCCAGTCTGAGCGTATCCTGATAGTACACTGCCGTATCGGTCATCCAGAAGGTGAGTGTGTCATAATGGACGGAGTGCTGAAGGATATAGGCATCGCTCCAGTCGGAACCGATGCAGTCGATCAGGGGCATCGAATCGAGTGGAAGGGCAAACTGTATTTCAATCTTTTCGTGATTGTTACGTTTGTATGACTTGATGTATTGGTTCGTCTGTCTGGCGGTGAACGCAAGCAGATGGATGTCATTCGGGTAGAATGCCGTGTACGGTACGGACAGGACGGTGTCGAGCGTCCGGTCATCGTTCCATATGCTGTCATAACGGAATGCCGTTTCGCAGTGTGGGACGACAATGCTGTCGCTCCATGCAATCATTTCGCTCAACGAGGAATAGCTGAAAGTTCCGTCCATATCCATTACGGCATATATGCGGTATTGTCCTTCGGCTATGCCGCGAACTGTGAAATGCCCGTCCGCATCGGTGCGTGCCACACGTTCGAACGGTTTTGTGTAGAATGCGCTGTCTGACAGGTCGCTGTGAAGACCTACGGTGATGCCCTTTACTGGACCGAGGGTGCGTGCGTCAAGCACGTAGCCGGAAACTTCCATTGAATCGATGGATTCACCGGTACTGAACCGGAAACAGTAGTCTCCCAGTGGATTCCCTTCGTTGTTGTCCTTTATCCCGTCGGCAAAGTCAATGGAATAGGTGGTGCCGGGCCGAAGCGAATCGAACAGTTCAACCTGGATCTTCTTGCCCAGGACCTTGATTTCAGGCTGTTCGGTCTGAGGAGGAGAAACCACGACCTTTTCGCTCGCGTTCTCCAGTTTTATGAATTCGTTGAACTCAATGCTGACTTTCCGCCCTTTTACGCCTGTCTCCTCCATTTTAGGGCTGGAACCTGTTATGCGTGGCGGGGTTTCGTCGTATGGACCGCCGTCAGGCGTGCCGATTGCTGCGCAATTCCATAAGACTCCAGCCGCAAGAACTGCCAGTCCTGCAAGTGCCAGACATTGGGGAGTGCCTTTCAGTTTCAAGACTCAGGCTTTGAATTTCTTGAAGATGACGCAGGAATTCTGGCCGCCAAAACCGAAAGTATTTGACAGGGCGGCATTTACAGAACGTTTTGCTGCCTTGTTCCATGTAAAGTCAAGGCGGCTGTCTATTTCCGGATCTTCGTCGCCCTGCTCGTGGTTGATTGTCGGCGGAACGGTGTCATTGTATATTGCAAGGACCGATGCCATGGCTTCAAGAGCTCCGGCACCTCCGAGCAGGTGACCCGTCATGGACTTGGTGGAACTGAGGTTCAGTTTGTCAAGACACTTGTCAAAGACGGACACGATTGCTTTGCATTCGGCAATGTCGCCCAGAGGGGTCGATGTGCCGTGCATGTTGATGTAGTCTATATCTTCGGGCTGCATGCCGGCATCCTTGAGGGCATCCTGCATTACGCGGGCAGCACCGCGGCCCTCGGGTTCGGGGGCTGTAATGTGGTAGGCGTCGGCCGTAGAACCCCAGCCGGCAACTTCCGCATAGATTCTTGCGCCTCTGGCGACGGCATGCTCATATTCTTCGAGTACCAGAGTGGTGCCTCCTTCTCCAAGAACGAATCCGTCGCGGCTTGCGCTCATGGGTCGGCTTGCCGTTTCCGGTGAATCGTTTCTCAGTGACAGGGCACGCATTACGCTGAAACCGCAAATGCCGCTGTCTGTAATGGCGGCTTCGGCTCCACCGGAAAGTATGACCCTGGCTCTGCCAAGACGAATCAGGTTGATTGCGTCAATGAGTGCGTGGGTGCTTGATGCACAGGCCGACGATGTGGCGTAACTGGGTCCTTTCAACCCATAATGGATGGAGATGAGTCCGCTGGCTATCGAACCGATGATTTTCGGTACGAAAAACGGATTGGCCTTGATTTCAAGACCCTGCAGCTTCTGGTCATGGATGGTGTCAATTCCCTCTTCAAAGGATTCTATGCCGCCCATGCCGAACCCCATGACGACTCCTACGTCATAGGGATCCTCCTTTGCAAAGTCAAGGCCTGCGTCCTGAACAGCCTGCATGGCAGAAGCCATGGCAAACTGTCCGAACCGGTCTATCTTGCGGGCTTCCTTACGGTCCATGTAATCCGCAATGTCAAAGTCTTTGACTTCACATGCGAATGTGACTTTGGTCTTGATCGCATTTGTGTCAAACCTGGTAATCGGAGCGGCTGAACTCATGCCGGCAACAGCGTTTTTCCAGAAGGTTTCAACATTGTTGCCCAGCGGATTCACCGTACCCAATCCGGTTATTACAACTCGTTTCAGTTCCATGAAGCAATGAATGATAATGTAAGGAAGTCCTGTTTTTATTTACTTTTCAACTGCAGCTGAAATAAGCTCGACAGCCTGACCTACAGTTGCAATGGTCTCTGCCTGATCGTCAGGAATTGAAATGCCGAATTCCTTTTCGAATTCCATGATGAGCTCGACGGTGTCAAGTGAATCGGCACCAAGATCGGCGGTGAAACTTGCCTCAAGGGTAACTTCTGATGCTTCAACACCCAGCTTGTCAACAATGATAGCCTTAACTCTCTCTTCAATTGAATTGTTTGCCATAACAGTAGTATTTGTTTTGTTTGTTGGTAATTTACAGAATTCTGCCGCAAAGGTAAGGCTGCCGTCAGTTCCGTACAAGCGTTTTGGCGTCATTGGCCGGTATGGCTGCACACTTTTTACAATTTTGTATAATCGCCATATCTGCCAATGACAAACGCTTGTTCTTGTCTAAAAATGAATTACCTTTGCGCACGGAAAAAATCAAGATAATTCAGATGTCATTCAGCAAGGAAAGCCTGACGGTTTTTGAACGTTCAATAGCCGACTATCACAAGAAGGATAATGTGGATACTCCAATAGCCAATCCGTACAAGGAAAAGAGCATTGAATACTATCTTTACCTGAAGAACTGGATTGACACAGTGCAGTGGCATCTGGAGGACATAATCCGTGATCCGGAGATTGATCCCGTCGAGGCGCTGGCAATCAAGCGCCGCATTGACAGGTCCAATCAGGAACGTACGGACCTTGTCGAACTGATTGACAGCTATTTTCTCGAAAAGTTCAGTCAGGTCAGTGTGCTCGGGAATGCGACTATCAATACGGAAAGTCCGGCGTGGGCAGTTGACCGTCTGTCGATTCTCGCCCTGAAGATATACCACATGAGCATTGAGGCCGGCCGCAAGGATGCTCCGGCCGAGCAGCAGAAACGCTGCCAGGATAAGCTGAACGTGCTTCTTGAACAGAAGAAAGATCTTTCGGGTGCCATAGACATGCTGCTTGACGACATGGAGGCCGGCCGCAAGTACATGAAAGTCTACAAGCAGATGAAAATGTACAACGACCCCTCATTGAACCCGGTCCTATACGCCCAGAATGGCAAATAAAGACAAATCGCTGAACATACTGGTCATACGCTTCTCGTCAATAGGCGATGTGGCCATGACGGTGCCTGTGCTTGACAGCTTTGCGCGCCAGTATCCGCAGCACCGCATCACATTCATTTCGAATCCGCGGTTTGAGGCTTTCTTCAAGGGAATGCCCGAGAATTTCACATTCCGCGGGGCCGATGTCAAACAGAAATACAAGGGCTTTTCAGGACTGAAACTTCTGGTTACTGAACTTTCCGCCGCACATTTTGACGTTGTCCTTGACTTGCACTCCCTTTTGCGCTCCCGAATCATCAGCATCGGACTACTGCTTCATGGCAGCCGTTTTTACTCCGTGAGGAAGGACAAAATGGGGCGGAATGCCGCTACCCGCAGGTTCTTCAAAAGGCGCACTCCGCTGGCATCGGCCTTTGACAGATATCTGAAAGTGTTTGAAAGAGCCGGAATGCCGGTCTCGGTCGATTTTGATTCCATATACAGTGCCGCTCCGGCAGGCATTCTTGAAAAGACCGGTTCGAAGCATGGCCGCTGGATTGGAATTGCACCGTTCGCGGCCCATCAGACAAAGATATATCCCATGGAGCGGATGGAGAAGGTCATTGAACGCCTTGAGGCCGATGACAGCTGCAGCCGTGTGTTCGTTTTTGCCTACGGCAAGGATCTGGCTCCTATCATCCATTGGCAGAACCGTTTCAGGAAACTGACTTTCATACACGGTCAGATTACCATGGATCAGGAACTGGAACTCATGTACTGGCTCGATGTCATGGTCAGCATGGATTCGTCGAACATGCATATGGCTTCGCTGGTGGGAACAAGAGTCGTGTCAGTCTGGGGCTCTACTCATCCTGTATGCGGCTTCATGGGATACCGCCAGAAACTGGAGGACTGCATTCAGACAGACTTGAAATGCCGTCCGTGTTCCGTATTCGGCAGGAAGCCGTGCCGCTATGGCAGTTGCCCCTGCATGACGGGCATCGCTCCCGAAAGGATTCTTGAAAAGATACTCGCGGACTGAACCGTATTCTTTCTTAAAGATAACTTCTGAATTCCGGCCCCATATTGAAAAGGAGGTCAATGGAACTCAAGTTGGGCAGGAATCCATATTTCTGTTTGAAAACCTGCCAGTATGGACGCTGTCCGGGATATTCTGTGGCGCATACTGACGGCTCAATCCACCGTCGGAGGTCCGAAATCCCCGAATCCGGTCCGGCGGTACAATAGGAATCTGTGAGACTCAGGCGGATATCCAATCCTGCAAGTTTCAGAATCAGTTCTGTCATTTCCATGTTGTAGTCCAGAAGGAAATCCCACTTCCTTTCGTAGAAAGGACGGAATTCGTCGGCGTAATACATGAAGAAAGGGGTGTGCATGTAGGCCGATTCAAGCGCGTTCCAATGTTGCCGCCTCCAGTCACCGTGGTCGCTTATGCGTACGTCCTTCATTGCCTGCCCGGGACTGTCGGGTCTGACTGTGGGAACGGTCAGAGTCAGCGGACCTGCTGCCGATGCTATGACGCAGCGGTTGCGGTATGTCTGCTTGCAGTAGCTGTCATGCTGCTCTATGAGCACCTCCGATGCCGCTGCGGCAGCCGACATGAAGCTGACCGGCGGCATGTAGGCCGATGAAAGCAGGACGGTTTGCATTCAATTGCAGGTGGTTACCCTTTTGAACTGGCGGTTCCAGCGTATCTTTCCCTTCTGGCCCCACTTCTTTTCCTTGTCGAGTGACAGCCAGATGAACTTCGGGGTGCCGACAATATGGTCTTCGGGAACGAAACCCCAGAACCGGGAGTCAAGACTGTTGTGCCGGTTGTCACCCATCATCCAGTAATAGTCCATGCTGAATGTGTACTGACTGCATTCTTTTCCGTCAATCAGTATTGTTCCGTCTTCTGCAACTTTAAGGTCATGGCCTTCATATACCCCTATTATGCGTTCGTATAACGGCAGGTTCTCGAGACTGAGTCCGACTGTCTCTCCCTTTGCCGGAATCCATATCGGGCCATAGTCGTCGATTGTCCAGTCAGTAGGCTTGTTCAGGGGGAACAGCCACGCATCGCCAGGAGAGTATTTGTGGAGTCCGATGTTCTCCACTACCTGTGTGCTCTGCCGCAGAATCTCGGCGGCATTCGCGGTAAGCGGCACGGTTATCCTGCCGGCGCGGTTTTCAGCCGATGGCAGATCGGCGTAGTCAAGGTCGACTGCATCCCTCAGCTTGTCGGGAATGGGTCTTGACAGAGTAATGTCATAATTCCATTGGACTTTCTCTGGCTGTTTCTGGGCTGTCCCGTCGGTATAGACCACACCGCCGACTATCTGCAGTGTCTGGCCGGGCAGTCCTACGCAGCGCTTTACGTAGTTCTCGCGCCTGTCGACAGGATGGTGCTCGATTTTTCCGACCAGGTTCTCATTCTGGACCATAAGCGCACGTCCGGCCTTGTAGAACTGTCCGTAGGTCTTGCGCTGTTCCATCGGGCCAAGTGCCGTCAGGTTGACTGCGGGACACATTTTCCTGCCTTCAGGATAGACAAACGTGCCGTAATAGTCATAGGTGCAGTAGGGCTTCTTTGAAAGTACGGTGTCTCCGTTCGGGAAATTGAAAACCACGATATCGCCCAATTCGACGTTCCTTATTCCCGCTATGCGCTCGTACTTCCATTGTGGCTTTTCAAAGTAGCTCTTCCTGCCGTTCGGAAACACGTTCTGCGTGAGCGGCATCGTGAGCGGAGTCATGGGCTTTCTGGGGCCGTATGTAATCTTGCTCACATACAGATGGTCGCCTATGAGCAGTGACTTTTCAAGCGAAGATGACGGAATGGCGTAGTTCTGGAAAACGTACAGATTGACAAAGTAAACCGCAACCAGAGCGAAGACAATGGCATCGACCCAGCTCATTATCTGGTAGAGGGCTCTGTTCTTGATTTTCTTCCACCAGTTCCATGGTATTGCCTTCGTGGTGCAGGCATCAATGATGAATGGAATGAGAATCAGACCGAGGACACTGCGTACCCATATCAGGAACAGAACATATAATGCCGTGAACAATATGGCAAGCAACCAGTCTTTTCCGGTGATTTCGCTTATTTTTCTCATTGGCGCCGTTGATTTGTTTATGAAAGGGAGTCCATAAGGTCATCCATAGTCAGGAAGCCTTGGCGGTTTCTGACGAATTCTGCTGCAAGCACGGCTCCAAGAGCCAGTCCGCTGCGGTTCTTGGCGCTGTGTGTAATGGTAATGAAATCGGCTTCGCTGTCGTATGTGATGCTGTGGATACCTGCAATTTCACCTTCGCGTATGGAGTCGACGCGTATGTCCTGTGCCGGGCATTCATTGCTTCCGCTTATGCTTCCGTCGGGTGCTGTGAGTGTGCCGGGTTTCCAGCCGTTCTTGCGGTCAAGCTGTGAGATGATGCCTTCGGCCAGTGTGATGGCAGTACCGCTCGGTGCGTCAAGCTTGTGAATGTGATGGGTCTCGCTCATGCTTACCTCATACATGGGATAGCTGTTCATGAGCTTGGCCAGGAAGGTGTTCACCTTTGAGAACAGTGCTACGCCTATGCTGAAATTGCTTGACCAGAGCAGTGTGTTCCTGCCGTCCTTGCAAAGGTCCTTCATTTCCTGGCAGTGGTCCGACATCCATCCCGTGCTGCCGCTTACTGTCTTTATGCCGGCGGCAAATGCCTTTTTGATATTGTTGTATGCCTGGCTTGGGGCGGTGAACTCAATGGCAACCTCTGCGCTTTTGAAAGCCGGGCTGTCAAAATCCTGCAGGTTGTCAATGTCGATTCTGCATACTATCTCGTGACCGCGCGAAAGGGCAATACGCTCAATCTCGTGTCCCATTTTTCCATATCCGATAAGTGCTATTTTCATATTTGCTGAAATGATTGCGTTTTAGAAATAGTTCTCTGTATTTGCTCTGACATGCTCAATGAGTGAATCGTATTGGCTGTCAAGGTCTATACTCTTGAGCTCGCGCCATTTGCCGAACAGTTCTTCTCCCAGTTCCTTTATGTAGCGCTGCTCATATTTACGGCATGTGCCGTCAAAATCGGCTTTGGCCTGCGCTTCAGCTTCGGAGTCTTCCATGCCGGCTTCCTCCTTCATGCGCTGCTGCATGATTGACATCTGCAGGCCTCGGCATAATTCTTCGTATTGGCCTGAGTACAGGCGTGCAAGCCGCTGTGCCTGACGTGCGTTCAGACCCAGTTCCATTGCGGCAAGATTCATGCGTGCTCCGGCTATCGAGTCGGACTCATTTTCGAAAACTGACTTTGTGCCGGTTTGCTGACTGATGGCCGCGTTCATTGCGAATGCTGCCAGTGCAACGGTTATAAGTGACCTTTTCATATTTCCTGCCTTTTGTTTTATAAAAGAAGATGCTCTCTCCGGCAGGTTTGCCGGAAAGAGCATCTGACCGTATTACCAAGTGAACGGCGTCCTATCAGAGCTTCGGTCCGGCTGCAACAAGAGCCTTGCCGGCTTCGTTGCCTTCGTACTTCTTGAAGTTCTTGATGAAGCGGCCTGCAAGGTCCTTGGCCTTCTCTTCCCATTCAGCGGCGTTCTTGTAAGTGTCGCGCGGGTCAAGAATTGCAGGATTTACGCCTGGCAGAGAAGTCGGAACCTCGAAGTCGAACATAGGAATCTTCTTGGTTTCTGCCTTCAGGATTGAACCGTCAAGGATAGCGTCGATGATACCGCGGGTATCAGGAATTGAGATACGCTTTCCTGTTCCGTTCCAACCGGTATTTACAAGGTAAGCCTTGGCACCGCTCTTCTTCATCTTCTTGACCAGCTCTTCTGCATACTTTGTAGGATGCAGTTCCAGGAATGCCTGGCCGAAGCAAGCCGAGAAGGTAGGAGTGGGCTCAGTAATGCCGCGCTCGGTACCTGCAAGCTTTGCAGTGAAACCTGACAGGAAGTAGTACTGGGTCTGTTCCGGAGTCAGGATTGATACAGGAGGCAGAACGCCGAATGCATCGGCTGACAGGAAGATCACGTTCTTTGCAGCAGGTGCTGATGAACCCGGCTGTATGTTCTTGATGTGGTTGATCGGGTAAGATACGCGGGTGTTCTCGGTAACTGACTTGTCATCGAAGTCAATCTTGCCGTTTGCGTCAACGGTTACGTTCTCAAGAAGAGCGTTGCGCTTGATTGCGCCGTAGATGTCGGGCTCGTGTTCCTTGTCAAGGCCGATAACCTTGGCGTAGCATCCGCCTTCCAGGTTGAATACGCCCTCATCGTCCCAACCGTGCTCGTCATCACCGATAAGGCGACGCTTCGGGTCAGTTGAAAGGGTGGTCTTGCCTGTACCTGACAGACCGAAGAAGATGGCGGTGTTCTGACCGTTCATGTCGCAGTTTGCAGAGCAGTGCATTGAAGCGATGCCCTTCAGCGGCAGATAGTAGTTCTGCATTGAGAACATACCCTTCTTCATTTCACCGCCGTACCATGTGTTGATGATAACCTGCTCGCGGCTCTTGGTGTTGAAGGCAACGCAGGTCTCAGAGTTCAGACCCAGTTCCTTGTAGTTTTCTACCTTAGCCTTTGAAGCGTTGTAGATGATGAAGTTAGGCTCGAAAGAAGCAAGTTCTTCAGCTGTCGGCTGGATGAACATGTTCTCTACGAAGTGTGCCTGCCATGCAACTTCCACAATGAAGCGTACAGCCAGACGGGTAGCCTTGTTGGCACCGCAGAAAGCGTCAACTACATAGAGGTTCTTGTTTGAGAGTTCCTTCTTTGCGATTTCCTTGACCTTGGCCCAAACGTCTTCTGACATCGGGTGGTTGTCGTTCTTGTACTCGTCAGAGGTCCACCATACGTTGTTGTGGCTTTCGTCATTGTCAACAATGTACTTGTCCTTAGGTGAACGTCCGGTAAAGATGCCGGTCATTACGTTTACAGCTCCGAGTTCAGTTTCCTGACCCTTTTCATAACCTTCAAGTGCAGGGTTGATCTCTGCCTTGTAGAGCTCCTCGTAAGAAGGATTGTGTGCAATCACGGTCGAACCCATGATGCCATACTTGCTCAAATCGATGTTTGCCATTGTTTTTTTATAGTTAAGAGATAATTATTCAGTCTGTTATACCGGACATTTTCATGTGCCCTTGTTAACCGGCTACAAAGGTAATGCTTTTGTTGCATAATCGTACCCATATTTAATAAAAGATAACAATAGCCGTCCGATGGGTCTGTCCGAAAAAAGCACTACCTTTATCAGCAGATTACAAATCAAAATTACAGCCATATTATGAAATTCAAATCCACAGCGCTGGCATCGGCCCTCATGACGGTCTTCACGACTGTTGCCATTGCCCAGCCGGGAATGGGGCCGCAGGCTCCATCGACCGTTGTCAACAGCGACAACACAGTGACGTTCAATTATTCGAACCGCAACGCAAAGGATGTGAAGATCTGGACGCAGTTTTCGGGTGACGTTCCAATGACGAAGGGGTCGGACGGTATCTGGACTGTGACAGTCGGACCTGCCGCACCTGACATCTATCCGTATCACTTCACCGTTGACGGCGTGAGCGTCATGGATCCGCAGTGTGCCGAATGGTTTCCGAACGAGACCTTCAAGAACAGCCTTCTTGACATGCGCGCCGAGGGCAGCCTTGCCGAACTCAAGGACGTGCCGCACGGCAGCGTCGACTATCTGAACTACTGGTCACCGGGCCTGAACATGTTCATCCCGGTCATTGTTTATACGCCTCCTTTCTATGACAGCCCCGAAAATCAGGACAAGTCATACCCGGTAATGTATCTTATAAGCGGAACGACCGATACCGAAGAGGTGTATTTCAAGGTCGGCAAGATGAACCTGATTCTTGACAATCTGATTGCCGAGGGCAAGGCAAAGGAAATGATACTGGTACTTCCGTACGGCAACGCAACGCTGCTCAAGAGTGAACGCCAGCCTTCTGCGAATGCAGGCGGCATGGGCGGCATGATGGGCGGCTTCGGCGGCATGGGCGGAGGATACAACTTCAATAAGGACTTTACCGATGTGCTTATGCCTTTCGTCGAGAAAAATTACCGCACAATCAACGATGCCGACCATCGCGGCATAGGCGGTTTCTCACGTGGCGGCAACCAGGGACTCAGCATCGGTCTTGCAAATCTTGACAAGTTCTCGTATCTGTGCTCGTACAGCTCGTTCACGCAGACCAACGCGCGCATGTTCCAGAATTCGGACGATGTCAATTCCAAGATACATCTGTTCTGGTCCGGAATAGGTACCGACGATTTCCTTTATGGAAACTCAAAGGACCTCATGGATATGCTTGACAAGTATAATATAAGGAATATAAAGGAATTCACATACGACAAGTACGGACATACATGGATGAACGCCCGCTACTGGCTTGAAAAGTCATTCCCGTTGCTGTTCCAGGACCAGGCGGTGATAGATGCCGTCAAAGGCATGGATCTGGCCGAGGCCGAGAAGGTACGCCAGGCATCGGCCGCAGGCGGTGAGGCCTCGCGTCTTACAGGCTCTCTCATGGCCAGCCTGTTCCCGGCAGGTGTCAAGTCACCCGAATACAACGCAGACGGAAGCGTGACATTCCGCTGTCAGGCTCCCGACGCTCAGAAGGTTGAACTGGAATGCCAGATGTTCAATGGCACCAAACTTATGGAAAAGGATGCAAAGGGTGTATGGACCATCACTGTCAAGCCCGAACAGCCGGACATCTACCCGTATGCATTCGTGATAGACGGCACCCAGGTTGCCGACCAGAACAACATGTACCTGTTCCCCAACGAAGGCTTCAAATACAGTCTTGTTGACGTTCGCGGCGAAGTTCCGTCAGTCCAGGACATGCAGGACGTGCCGCACGGCAAGGTCTCATACCGCTACTATTTCTCGAAGACCTGCGGCATTGAACGTCCGCTCTGTGTATATACTCCCGCCGGTTACAACCCGGCCGGTGACGAGAAACTCCCGGTGTTCTACCTTATTCATGGTATGACCGATACATACGAGACATGGTTCAAGGTAGGAAAGATGAATCTTATTATGGACAATATGATTGCCCAGGGCCTTGCAGAGCGTATGATTGTTGTAATGCCATACGCCAATCCGTATCCGGAAATGATTGCCCAGGGCAAGGCCGATGCGTACAACGCCACAGATACAAAACTCACCACAGCCGAATTCATGAATGAGGTCATACCGTTCATTGAGTCTAACTATGCGGTAAAGACCGATGCCGACAGCCGTGCCATAGCAGGTTTCAGCCTTGGCGGTCGTCAGGCCCTTGCTGCAGGTCTCGGCAACCCGAAGAAGTTCCATTACGTTGCGGCCTTCTCGCCTGCAATATTCGGGAACGAGTATGAAACCAACTTTACTGACGGAACATATGCTCCAGTGGGGAAGATTCAGAAACAGCTCAAGTTCCTGTGGCTTGGTACCGGTGCAAGCGATTTCCTCATCCAGGCATCAAAGGGTCTTGACAAGTATATGACCGACAAGGGCCTGGAGCACACCTTCTACAATCCCGAAGGTGCCCATACCTGGATGCACTGCCGTGACTGTCTTGAACTGACGGTAAAGGAACTGTTCAAGTAAGTCATCCATAGGCATGATGAAAAAAGCGGCCGTTCCGGAATGGAACGGCCGCTTTTAGTTCTTCAAGCAGTGACTTATTCAGCAACTTCTTCGATAACGGCGACGAGTGTATCAGCTGCTTCCTGAGCGGCTGAATCAAGTTCGCAAACCTGCTCTTCAACTACAACTGCGCAAGAATCAGCAACTTCTGCAGCTGCATTCTGGCTCTTCTGCTTTGACTGGCATGCAGCCAATACGAGAACTGCAGCAGCAATAACGGTAATCTTTTTCATTGTTTTGTGTATGATATTTTGAAATCGGGCGCAAAGGTATAACAAAGATTTATACGTTGTTATTTCTTTTTCGTGATAATAGCATGAAATGTTGAAATTTGCGCTAACTTTGCACCGGTGTCGATTCTGCTCATGCGTTTCCGCCTGCCTCTGTAGTTCAATGGATAGAACGGAAGTTTCCTAAACTTTAAATTTGGGTTCGATTCCCAGCGGAGGTACCGAATGCCGCTCTCATTATATTTATATGATGTGAGCGGTTTTTTTCTTTATTTCAACGCAGCTCCAACCCTGCT
>JAKSIR010000028.1 GCA_024398695.1 Bacteroidaceae bacterium
TCCTCTTCAGTTCGGCCACGTCAATCGGCTTCGAGATATGTTCATTCATACCGGCGTTCAAAGCTTCCTGACGATCCTCCTCAAAGGCATTTGCCGTCATGGCAATAATTGGAATCCGTGAAACGGGAGTTCCAAGAGCACGAATCTGACGTGTTGCCTCGTAGCCGTCTATTCCCGGCATCTGAATGTCCATAAAGACAAGATCAAAGTCACCTTCCGAGGCCGATTTCATCTTCTCTACGGCCATCTCACCGTCATTGGCCTCTATTATCAGGCAGCCGAACTCCTCAAGAATGGCTGTGGTGATTTCCCTGTTCAGTTCATTATCTTCAACGAGAAGGATTCTGCGACCGTTCAGATCAATGTTCATATCGGCACCGCCGGCATCGTCTTCAACGACCGGAATGCTCTTGTCCTGAGTCTTGAAGTCGAATCGGATTATCATGGTTGTGCCTTGTCCGAGTTCACTCTGAATGTCAATGGTACCGCCCATCATGTCAATAATGTTCTTGGTGATGGCCATGCCCAGACCCGAGCCCTGAATCCCCGCCATGCTGGTTGACTTGACACGTGTAAACGGATCGAAAATCTTTTCCAGAAACTCCCTGCTCATGCCCATTCCGGTATCCGAAACGGTAAACGAATACGCCCTGGATCCTTCGCTGGCCGATTCGCTTTCCTCCAGGCTTACTGAAATCCGGCCTCCGTCAGGAGTATATTTGATTGAGTTTGAAATAACGTTCAACAGAACCTGATTCAGTCTCAGCCTGTCACAGATGACATCGGGAGTTGTGACCTTGGAAACATCGGCTCTAAAACGCTGGTGCTTTGCCTTGACATTGGACTGGACAATGCTTCCAATGGTGTCCATGATTTCAATAAGATTCTCGCCCTTCTCTTCAAGAACCATCTTTCCTGACTCGATGCGGCTCATGTCAAGCACATCGTTTATCAGCGAGAGCAGATGGTCCGATGACTTGCTGATTTTATTCAGACAATCTTTCACCTGTTCCCTGTTGCCAATACGCTTTTCAGCAAGAGCCGTAAAGCCGACAATGGCATTCATCGGCGTCCTGATGTCATGAGACATGCTGTTAAGGAAATTGGTCTTGGCCAGATTTGCCGCCTTTGCCATGGAAAGCGCCTCCTGCAGACGGCAGGCAAGTGCCTGACGGTCACTGCTCATGGTATCCATGATACTGAAGCCCAGCGATATGACAGCCGGAGTTCCGTCATCGTGCCTCATAATCACGCAGGCTGTCACGGAAATCCATTTCCTGTCTTCAACAAAGAACGACCTGTAGGAATACGAATATTTGTCCTCATTGGCCAGCTTTGCCTTGAACTTGTCCATGTCGCTCATTTCAAGGAAGAAGGCTCTGGCTTCACCGTCAATGGCTTCGGCATACTTCCTGACCATTTCCCCAAATGGGGCCGAGTCGCCCTCCTTCCCGGTTTCGTACCATCTGGTGGCCTTCAGGACCGACATCATCTCTGTATCGAGATCGACCGAGAACAGCGCATAGCAGCCATCGGTCTCCTTTTCCTGAAGATGACGGAGAAGAATCTCCCTGTTCCTGATGGCGAATCCTATTGCCACAAGGTCACCGACCAATGCAGTTACTGTCATTTCGTGCCATACGGAATTTCCGTTGACCATGACTCTGTATTCCACCGAATAGGAATCTTTGTTTGCAAGATTTTTTCTTATTGTGTTATAGTCAAGTTCCCTGCACATCATGTCACGGTCAACATGATAGACCGCCTGCGACAGGAAGAAATCGGCAGCCTGCGAAAACCTGTCGAAACTGATGCCATACCCAATAACATCCTTGTCCATCCTGAGCATTTCAAACGAATCATCGGTCAGATTCACCACGTATGCTATGTTATAGGTCTTGGCAAAGCTCTCGGCAATTCTTGCCTTTTCCTTGAGTTCGCTTTCAAACCGCATCTGCTTCTTCAGGTCCTCCATGTTTCTGATTTCAGCCGAATACAGTTCGCTGTATGTAAGCATCAGAGCTATGGTAATGGCCACAGCCATGTAGTTGTAGGTAAATATTATCTGCATGACGGCTGCCACAAGACAGATGCACATGGAAAACATCAGCACCTTGTCGTTGACAGTCCTCCTCTTTGCAAGCCAGTAATTGGCGGCAGAACGGATCATGGCAACGGCCAGATACCCGAAACAGAACAGATACTGCAGAAGCCACATCGATCCGTAACCGTATTCCGCATTCGGACCGCTGGTAAAGATCAGGCCCGTGCGTGAAGTCGAGCAGCACAGGACTGCAAAGACCAGGACAGGCAGAGCCAGAATGATTCTGTTCCTTCCGGACTTCACCCATTTCGAGTCTAAGGCCGTTTCAACGTAGCAGAACCAGAAATACGAAGTGACAGCAAGTGCAATAAGATAGGCCGCATAGACAACATAGCCGGCCGTCCTTTCCGTAAGGCATATTCCATAACGCGGCATTATCATCAGCATGTTCGACACCAGATAGAACAGGTTCGCGACGGAAAACGCGAAATACGCACGGACAGACGGGCTTGCCCCTCTCTTCCTGTATGCCTTAAAAACAATATAGACACCTATCAGAAGCAGAACGACATCAAGGATATGCTCGGTAAAAACAGTTTCGGAAGCGGTCATACAATAATCTGTCTAACAGTAAAACATCCAACTATCAGGTCGCACCAATATCTCGAAGCGCCCAAATGTACACATACACTTGAAATAATTCCAAGACGTCAATGAATTTAACTGTGTTAAAAACGAACGGTTAACAGAACATTGCCGCATAATACACATTGTAATGAATATTTGTCACATGCAGTCTGATGGTATCCGCTCCAATTAATAAAAAGACGCGCGCGAAGGACGTTAAGAAGAAAAAACACTATCTTTGCACATATAAGCAGCTCCCGCAGCCTGATGCAGGGGCTTGTATTTTATGAAAATATAACAACGAAAGATATGAAAAACAAGAGATTATGCCTAATTCTTCTGGCACTTCTTCCAGTGTTTGCAATCTCCTGCGAAGATGACTCGACAGAAAACGGACTTCAAATAAAGATAGGCAGAAAGTCTGGAGACAGTGAATCGTACACTGAGCTATTGAAAAAGCTACAGTCGTTCATAGATGCCAGAGATCTGTACATAAACGGGCTTGCCGAGCTGTTCAACTACAACGATCCGAATGTCACCCGCGGCATAGCCATGCACACCAGAAGCTTCACGTACCAGAGTTCCGACAGCTACGGCAATCCGGTAACGCTGTCTGCTGTCATGGCGTATCCGGCAGGCTACATAGGCGGACCGAGACACAGCGTTTCATCGGTTCTTCTGGCAATGCCCAAGCACCTGCCATCCGAGGTAGGCGCATTTTCAATAACCGGTTCGCCAATAGAACTGAGAGCATCACTGTACAGCAGTCTCGTGGTCATTCCGGACGGACAGGGAGAAGGAGCCTCAAGCGGTCTTGGGCAGACAACAAACCCGATTCTGTCAGCCAGACATGCTCTGGACGCTTTGGACTTTGCCATCAAACTGGCAAAGGATGATCCGAACATCTCGATACAGAGCGATTGTCCCACAAGCATAATCGGATTCGGAACAGATGCGGTAACAGCCTGCACATCGGCCATGATGATAGAAGAAGGACTCTTCAACTTCAGATATGCCGGCAGCAGGCGCATTGAATCGGTTCTTTGCGCACAGACTGAAATGGCGCTCACGAATGCTGAATATTCGAACCTCGCCAATGCATTCCATAACTGGAAAATCGGAACTCCGATATATTTTCTCCATTTGGACAACGACGAAATCGCCACATACAGCGGTATGATGGATTTAAGAAACGACCTGGCTGCCATTGGAAACAATGCCAGCTTCATCAAGATCAAGCGCGAGGAAATGAGAAAGTCCCCGACGGTGCAGAACTACAATGAAAATGCTAATCTGTACTGGCTGGCATATTCTATCATAAACAAAGAACTTGAATTTTAATTTCACTACACTTAACACTTGCACGATATGGAAACCGAAAATCTCGATTCGGCCGAAGGACAGGTGCTTGCCACGGCATCAAGACCGTGGCTCAAATATTACAACGAAGGCGCTCATGAAAGGGTCTGGAACTGCAACAAGGACCAGACAATGTGGAAATTCATGGAGAATGCAATGCAGACAATAGCTCCGGACCAGGAGGCCATGATATATTTCGGCCGTCATTACAGCAGGCAGGAATTCATGGAAATGGTCCGTACGTGGGCGAAGGTATTCAAAGGCATGGGAATTCAGCCGGACGAACTGGTAGTTCTGTTCTCGCCGTTTTCCCCACAGGTCGCAGCCATGCTGATGGCACTGAACGCAGTCGGTGCAACGACGCTGATGCCCAATATGGGTTCCAGCAAGGAGGCCATAGGCGGTTCAGTCGAGAATGCACGCTTTGCAATTTGTTTTGACGGCATGTACGGTCAGATTGCCGAAGCGTTGGAAAGACCGCAGTTTGAAAAGGTCATCATAGTTGAAGCATCGACAGGCATGTCGCCGGTCATGAGTGCAGTTGCCGGACTGCTCGGAAAGAGAGCCAACCGCAAAGTGATGAAAGCCGGAAAAGGGCGTTACATTTCAGCAGCACAGGCTCTGAAGACATACGGAGGCTGGACAGGCAGCTTTGAGGAGCCTTTCGTCCCCCAGAGGGTAGCCATGGTTACTGCATCGGGCGGAACCACGCTCAGCGGTCATGCAAAACTTGTCCAGTGCGTAAACGAAAGCATTCCCTATATGATAGAGAGTGCTCTGGCAAGCCGCGAAAAGGCTGGTACATACTTCAACGTAGGCGACTTATGCCTCAACATGCTTCCTCCTTTCGTGAGCACTTCGGAGTTCGTTCTGTTCATGGCACCGCTGTATGCCGGATGTACTATCGTATTCGAACCCAGGCTTTCTCCTGAATCGTTCGCCGCAAGCAACTTCAAGTTCAAGCCACAGATTACCCTCATGCCCGGAAAAGGCTGGGAAGCATATTTCAACAGGGTTGAAAAGCTGATTGCCAAAGGACACCGTCCTGACCTGAGTCACTGGAAGCTCCCTATTGTTGGCGGTGAAGGCTGTACGCCGGAAGAACTGTCACATTGGAACGCCCTCATGAAGGAATGTGGTTCAAAAGTCAACATCACACCGGGCTATGGCATGAGCGAAGGCTTTTCGGTAATGTCGGTTGACTTTGACCAGTATGACTACACCGCAAACGAAAGAGACTGCATTCACGTGGGACGTCCTTTCGCAGGTTTCACGATGGCAGTGTTCGACAAGGACGGAAACGAGCTTCCCGCCGGAAAGCGCGGTGAGCTTTGGGTTAAGACACCGACAGTCATGAAGGGCTACCTGGGCAATCCCGAACTCACGGAAAAGACCCTGAAGGACGGATGGATACATACCGGCGACCTTTTCGAGATGGACAATGACGGAGAATTCTTCTGCTACGGCCGAATGGTCGATGCAGTGTACACGCCTGGCAGGGCAAAGGTCTACACCTTTGACATTGCAAACCGTTTGAGAAAGGATCCGGAAGTAAAACTTGCAATGGTCAACAACATGGCACATAAGGACGAGCCCCAGCTCGTAGCACACATAGTGACTGTCCCCGGGTGCAAATCGTCCAAAAAGGAAATTGTCGAACGTCTCCAGAAAGACATGATCAAATGGATGCCGGACGGTCTGAGCATTGAAGGGTACATGATACACAAGGAAAGTACATTCCTGACTTCGCCGGTAATGAAAACGGACAAGAACCACTACAAGAAAATCACCAAGGGCTATTGCATTGTCAAGAATGATGAATTTGTTGAAGTCAATATATAATTGACAATTAAGGAAAAATGAATATTAAAGGTATATCGTCATTATTAATCGTCAGCTTTGCTGTAGCAGCGGTTTCATGCAGTGAAAACAACATCGGCCCAAGGCCTGTCCAGGTTAAGGTGATGCAGTCTTCCGCCACTGCCGTCGATGGAATCAGGAATTACTCGGGAACCACGAATTCCGCAGTATCGACCAATCTGTCGTTCGGCATTCCCGGCATTGTCAAAAAAGTACATGTCAGCGAGGGACAGAAAGTAAAGAAAGGCGACAGGCTTGCTGAAATTGACGATGTATCATACAAAAGTGCCTACACCACAGCCAAGTCAATGCTCGACCAGGCTCAGGATGCGTATGACAGACTGAAGGTCCTCCATGACAAACAGGCGTTGGCCGATATCAAATGGGTGGAGATTGAAAGCAAGCTCACTCAGGCGAAATCAATGCTGGATGTAGCCGAGAAGGAACTCTCAAACTGCCGCATCACCGCTCCTATCAACGGAACCATCAGCGTCTGCAACATTGAAGAAGGGCAATACTGCGTTCCGGCTTCAACTGCATTCACTATCATCGACCCGGACAACATGCTGTGTACGTTCAGCGTACCTGAAAAGGAGATAAACCTGTTTCAGAAAGGCATGGAGGCCAAAGTCGTGATTCCGTCAATAAACAATTCCGTCATTCGCGGAACAGTGAGCAAGGTAGGTACTTCGGCCGACATGCTCACGCATACGTATGAAATAGGGGTACAGATTGAAGGCCAGCCGGGAGTCATGCGTCCCGGTATGATATGCAAGATTGCAGTAAAGTTACAGTCCAACACCGGCATCAGCAGTCCGATTGTCCTCCCGTCAAGTGCCATAATGCTCGATTATGACAACACTCATTACGTATGGGTTGCACAGGGTGACACCGTTGCGGTAAGACGCAATATTGAAATAGGTCAAGCCGTTTCTGACGGAATCACCATTGAGGGAGGTCTTGACGGCAGCGAGAACATCATTACAGATGGTATTCTCAAAGTAAGCGAAGGTTGTAGAATTGTAATCTGCGAATAATGGGCAAGGGAAAAGGCAATTTCGTTCAAACGGCTTTCCAGTACCACAGCATTGTGATACTGGTTTGCTGTATGCTCATAGTTGCTGGTATTTTTTCACTTAAGAATATCAACAAAAACGAGTTCCCCGAATTCGCGCTGCGCCAGGGCGTAGTGGTTGCCGTTTATCCCGGCGCCACACCGGAGCAAGTGGAAAAAGAACTCACGGAGCCTCTTGAAGACTACATATTCCGTTACAGGGAAGTCAACAAGGAAAAGACGCGTTCAGTTTCCCAAAGCGGAATGAGCATTGTCATTGTGTCTCTGAATGACAATCTTGACGATCAGGAAGCATTCTGGACCAGATTCAAGGACGGACTGGCCGTATTCAAGACCGAACTGCCGCCGGGAGTGGTGGCAACACAGGTGCTTGATGACTTTGGAGACTGTTCCGCCATGCTTGTCACGTTTGAAGGAGACAACAAGACGTATGACCAGCTGAACCATTATGTCGAGGAACTGAAGACAAGGCTTCGTCCCATTGAGGCTGTCGGCAGAATGACTGTAACCGGCATGCAGGAACAGCAGATCAGCATCCGTCTTGATGCAAAAAGCCTCTCCCATTACGGGTTGAACGACAAGGTTCTGGCGACATCGATGTTCGCACAGACCTTCAACACCACGCCGGGAGCCTTGAAATCGAAGAATCTGCTCCAGCCGGTATATGTTGACCGTACACTTGCAAGTGAGTTCGACATTGCCAATATGGTGATATTGAACGAGCCGGGCGGCAACGGAGCCATCAGGCTGAAGGATGTTGGAGAAATAAGGAGAGAATATCCGGAACCTACAGAAGTCATTACCAACAACGGGCACAAGTGCCTGCTGCTGAGTATTGAGATGAAGAAAGACAAGGATATTGTCGCCATGGGGCACAAGATCAAGCAGGAAATAGAGGAGTTCAAAAAGGAAATGCCTTCCGACATCACCATGTTCAACATTACCGACCAGACACAGGTGGTGGAAGATTCGGTCTACACTTTCCTCAAGGAGCTTCTCATTGCCATCATAGCGGTCATACTGGTTGTGGTGATTCTGCTGCCCATACGCACAGCGCTTGTAGCTGCATCGACAATACCGGTTACGGTCTTCATATCGCTGTCGCTGTTCTACGTGTTCGGATTCGAGCTGAACACGATTACCCTGTGTCTGCTCATTGTGACATTGGGAATGATTGTTGACGATGCCATTGTCATTATTGACGCTTATCTGGACAGAATCACGAATACGCCCGACCTTGATGACGAAAAGCGCAAGGAGGCTTCAATCTGGGCGGCAAGACATTACTTCAAGTCTGTGCTGTCGGCCACATTGGCAATAACCGCGACATTCTTCCCGATGCTGTACACGGTACGCGGCATTCTGAAAGACTTCCTGCATGATTTCCCGCTGGGAATAACAATCATTCTGTTCGTTTCCCTGCTCATAGCACAGATTCTGGTCCCATACCTGCAATACATTTTCATCAAGGAACCGCCCAAGAAGCAGTCGTCATTCCTCACCTGGGCACAGGCAAAATACGACGTTCTCATCACGTGGTGTTTCCGTAACTCCAAATGGACCATAAGTCTGGGACTGGCAAGCGTCGCCATCGGAATTTTCATGGCTGCAAAGATGCCCCAGAGACTTATTCCGACAGCCGAACGCAATCAGTTTGCCGTTGAGATATATCTGCCCGGAGGCACGTCACTTGAAAAGACCAGCATGATAGCAGACTCGCTGGAGCACATGATATCCAGGGACAAACGCGTAATAAGTGTAGCATCGTTCAAGGGATGCAGTTCTCCAAGATTCCAGACCAGCTACGCCCCTCACCTGCCCGGTTCGAATTTTGCACAGTTCATTGTAAACACCACAGGCAACAAGGCTACCGTTTCACTTCTGGATGAACTTGAGCCCAAATACTGCGACTATTTCCCGGAGGCTTTCGTCCGCTTCAAACAGCTGAACTATTCTGACAAGGACTATCCCGTAGAAATCATCATTGAAGGGAACAATCTTAAAAAGCTGAGAATGGCGGTTGACAGTGTCAAGACCGTAATGAGGACCATTCCGGAATTGGAACAGCCGCGATCCGACCTTGGAAACCAGGCACCGTCGACTCATATCGTCCTTGACGGCAACCAGGCTGCCAGGTACGGAGTCACCAGTTCGCTTATGGAGCTCAGCATGCTCATGAGGTACAGCAATGGCTTCAAGGTCGGCAGCGTTTGGGAGGATGGCCATGAAACGCCCGTGGTAATCATGAGCAATCATGGCGGCCACACATCGGTCACAGAACTCGAGCAGGAACCTGTACCTACAGTTGCAGGCTTCTCTTCGGTACCGATATCACAGATTGCAAGCATCGAGCCCAAATGGGAGGAATCGTCGATACCCCACCTGAACGGAGTCCGCACGGCAACGGTAATGAGCGAGTTCCGCCGGGACATGAAAGGCAACGGCATAACAGCAGTAAGAAAAATCAAAAAGGAACTTAAGAAAAAGGGAGAACAGTTCCTTCCTGCAGGTGTCGAACTGAAATTTGGCGGAGATTACAGTGATTTCAACACATATATGCCGGGTATCATCTGGGCACTGTTTGGAGCAATCATTGTAAATTTCCTGATAATGCTCATACATTTTCATAAAGTTTCCACTGCCACATTGTTACTTTGCTGCTTTGCATTAACTTTGTTTGGAACCGCAGCCGGCGTGCTGCTGTTCGGTGTCGATTTCGGTTCGACACCGGTACTTGGAATGGTGACTCTTATGGGCGTACTTGTTCGAAACTGTACAATTATGATAGACTATACGGAACAGCTCATTGAAGAGGGTGTGCCCCTGTATGACGCATGTCTTGCATCGGCTCAAAGACGCATGAGGCCTATCCTTCTTACTTCAACGGCCGCCGCAGTAGGAGTCATTCCCATGATTATCAGCCAGAACAGCCTCTGGATGCCTATGGGAGCTGTCATCTTTACAGGAACACTATGCACAATGTTCTTCATTGTAACATTTATACCGGTAGCTTTTTATCTTGTAAACAAAAAAAGACAATAATATGAAAAACAGGAATCTAACAACACTGTTCGCAATGCTGGCACTGTTCGGCAATACGGCAGGAGCACAGACATATTCTCTGGACTCTTGCCTTGTACTGGCCTTGAGGAATGATGCCACTATCAAAAATGCGCGCATTGACATGCAGATTGCCGACGAAGACAGCAAGTATGCATTCACAAAGTACTTTCCGAATATCGCGGTCAACGGTACCGGTTTCATAGCAGCAAAGCATCTTATTCGTACAGAGGTTCCGATTTCAAGCCTTTCAGGAGGTTACAACCTTCCGATTATTGGCGGAAGCAGTTCTACCGACATTGATATCACATATAAGCTGAACATAATCAGACAGGGCGTAATCGGAACTGTCAGTGCCATCCAGCCGATATTTGCCGGAGGTCAGATTGTCAACGGCAATAAACTGGCCGCACTTCAGCAGGAAGTGCGCAGACTGCAGTATGAAATGACCCGCGACCAGGTTCTTCAGAATGTTGAAGACTATTATTGGCAGATGGTAGCAGTCAACAGCAACATCCGGTCGCTGGATGCAGCAGACGAGCTGCTCGACTCCCTTGAAGGCGTTGTCAGACAGTTCTATGACGCAGGTCTGGCTACCAACAGCGACCTGCTCACCGTTGAACTGAAAAAGCAGGAGACAGCTTCTCTCAGACTTAAAGTGGAGAACGGCCTTGAGCTTCTGCGTCTTGTCCTTGCACAGCTTACAGGAAGCGACATGGACAATTTCAGCGTAGAAATGCCGGATTCCATCTATACGCCCGACGCACCCGAGGAATGGTACATAGAGCCATCAGATGCAGCACTTTCAAGAGGCGAGCTGACTCTGGCCGACAAAGCCGTCAAGGCGGAAAACCTTCAGACCAAGGTCGAACGCGGCAAGATTATGCCTACTGTCGGAATCGGAGCCGTAGCACTTGGAACGTACATTGACATTCAGGGAGGATTTGATGCCGACAAGAGCGCCAATCTTCTTGGTATTGCTACCGTGAGCATTCCATTGACCGACTGGTGGGGTGGAAGTCACGACATCAAGAAATCCAAGCTGTCACAGATGAAGGCTCAGAATGTCAAGGATGACGCATATTCACAGCTTCAGATGGATATACGCTCATCATGGAATTCTCTGACAGAAGCCTGGGCACAGATTGACATAGCAAGCAAGAACCTGGAATCGGCAACCGAGAATCTCAGGGTAATAAAAGAACAGTTCTATGTAGGTATTGAGACGACAGCTACCATGCTGGAAGCGGTTACATCATTCACACAGGCACAGGCAACCCTTGCTTCAGCTCAGGCAACCTATCTGTCCTGTCTTTCAACATACAAGATCAAGACCTGCCAGAAATAATATGGGAGAACTGCTCTAAATGATATGCATATAACTTTCAAGGGCCCTTCCTTTCGAGTTTGGAAAGGAGGGCCCTTGAAAGTTATGCGTGCGTATATTATTACTCAATCTCCAGAGTAACTATACTTGCAGCGGGAATTGTCAGTGTTATTGCTCCTGTTTTCCTGTCAATCCTGGCACCCTTGAAATCGGCCAGACGGATTTTGTCAGGATTCTCGAACGAATTGAAATCGGTTGCCTTGGCACTGGTAAGAATCTGTGCAGTGACCTTATTTGCCTTCATGCCATTAATGTTTACAGACACTTCCTGTTCTTCATCGAACTTCACGTTTGACATTGAGACGTGCAGCTTTCCGTTACTGTCCTTCGATGCCGTGCTCGAGAACAGAGGCAACGGACGAGTAGCCGTTTCGTCAGGATTTGCTGCGTAGCGTTCGTTCGGAGTGAGCTTGACATTGACATTCTCAAGGCTGGTCGGAATGAAAGTGGCGTCCATATGAGGCTTGTACATGTAATACAGCCAGTATGTAGGAGTAAGGACCATCTTGTCATCCTTAGTGAGAATCATTGACTGGAGCACATTGGCAACCTGAGCTATGTTTGTCATTTGAATGCGTTCACAATACTTGTGGAACACGTCAAGTGACAGAGATGCAACAAGAGCGTCACGCATGGTGTTCTGCTGATACAGCTGAGTGCCGGGTTCCGGTTCCCACCATGTGCCCCACTCGTCAACGAGCAGAGGAATCTTGTTCTCAGGATCAGCCTTGCTCATAATGGCCAGATGCTTCTGTATTACAGGCTCTATGCCAAGGCACTTGCCGAGACACCAGTAATAGTCATCCTCGTCAAAGCCAAGAGCCGGTTTCTTTGCGCCTACCCAACCTGATACCGTATAATAATGGAGCGATACGGCATTGGCCATAGAGCCTATGCGGTCCATAAGCACCTCGGTCCATTCGTAGTCGTAGTCGGAAGCGCCGCTGGCTATCTTGTACAGGCTGGTACCGTTGAAATCACGGCAGTAAGTCTGATAACGGCGGAATATGTCCGAATAGTACTCCGGACGCATGTTGCCACCACAGCCCCATGCTTCGTTGCCTACACCTATGTATTTGACATGCCACGGTTCCTTGCGGCCGTTCTGTTCGCGGATCTTGGCCTGAGGACCGTTTTCCGCATTCATGTATTCAATCCACTGTGCAGCCTCCTGAACTGAACCGCTGCCCACATTCAGTGAAATGTAGGGTTCGCAGCCAAGCATCTCACAGAGATTCAGGAACTCATGTGTACCAAAGCTGTTGTCCTCGACAATGCCTCCCCAGTTGTTGTTCACCATTACCGGACGGTTTTCCTTGGGACCTATGCCGTCCTGCCAGTGGTATTCGTCGGCGTAGCATCCGCCCGGCCAGCGCATTACCGGAACCTGAAGGTCCTTCAATGCCTGGAAAACATCCTTGCGGTATCCGTCAATGTTGGGTATTGACGATTCCGGACCGACCCACAGACCGCCGTAGATACATGTTCCCAGATGTTCCGAGAACTGTCCGTAAATGTTCTTGTTGATAGTTGCACCCGGCTTGTCTGCATTGACTGTAACGACAACCGGATCTTTTGCACTGGCCGCCACAGAGGCAAACAGAACAACAGCAAAAAGGAGTTTCTTCATATTGTCATAATATTAATTGGTTTCACAGGTCCAAAGATAGGGAAAAGGCTTTGAACAAGAGGCCTAATTGACTATTTTTGCCACGCGAATGACAAATTGAGATGAAACGCAAAGTCAGAAAGTTCCTACGTACTTCTGCCATACTGACTGTTCTGACGGTGAGCGGTATTGCCGCGCTGTACAAGTTCGTACTTATTGCTCCTGTCACACAGGGACATGATTTCGATCTGTATCTGTACCCCAACACATCGGCCCAGGAGATAGTCTCAATGATCAGTGAAGCCGATTCCGAAGCACGTACATTCGGTCTCCAATGCTGGCTCAAGCTCTGGAAATACGACCTGAACCCCAAAAGCGGATGCTATACGGTACGGAGCATGGCATCGGCCAAGAACGTAGCCGGAACCATCAATTCGGGACGCCAGACTCCAGTCAACCTTACTTTGAGAAGCGTCAGAAAAACCGGCCAGATAGCCAGGGACATATCAAGACAGATAATGGCCGATTCAGCCCAGATTGCATCCATCCTGAACGACGAGGCCATTCTTGATTCTCTTGGCTACACCCAGGCCACAGTATACTGCATGATAATGCCCAACACTTATCAGGTATATTGGAACGTGTCTCCACGTGCACTGGTCGAGCGTCTTGCCAGCGAACGTGAAATATTCTGGAACAGCGAACGCCGTGAAAAAGCCGCAGCTATAGGTCTTGACCAGTTGCAGGTCACTACACTGGCATCGATAATCGAAGAAGAGACCGCCATGGCCGATGAACTGCCCATGGTGGCGGGTCTCTACATGAACCGTCTGCACAAAGGCATGCTGCTGCAAGCCGACCCCACAGTGATATTCGCCCTTGGAGAACGTCCCAAGCGCGTTCTCAAGGCCCACCTCCAGGTCGATTCCCCATACAACACCTACAAACACGCCGGTCTGCCTCCCGCCCCCATACGCTTTGTCAATTCACGCAGCATCGATGCCGTGCTGAACTACACGCAGCACCAATACATATACATGTGTGCCAAGGAGGATTTCTCAGGTTACCATAACTTCGCGGCCAGCTACTCCAAGCACATGGAAAATGCCCGCCGTTACCAGCGGGCATTGAACCAGAGGGGCATAACCAAATAGGCGCCCGTCAAAGCGTAAGAATCATTTCACGGAACTGGTCAAATACCGGCAAGTGTCCAAGGGCACTGTCAAAAAACAGCGTGCGCAGCAGGAAGTATGGCTGCATCTCATGACACAACTCCTTGTCAGGCTTTGCATCGGCTCCGAAATAAGCCGGTTTGAAATGCTCCCAGAACCTGCGCGTGGTCTCACCGTTTATGTGGAAATCCTGCATACGCCTTTCCTCGTCGGCAAAGAATGCGGTAAAGTACAGCATTGTCAGGTCAAAATAAGGATGGCCGTAGCTGAAAGCTCCCAGGTCAATGAAATAGTCATTGGTGCCGTCAGTAATGATATTGCCGTAATGGAAATCGCCGTGAAGCAACGTATGCGTTTCATTCTTCACTGCAATGTCAATGGCATTCTCCATTTCCTGACGCATGCTGCCCTGTATGTATGTAATCCTGTCAAGCAGACGCGCAAAGAAATCGGTCTGACACGGCACACGCCTGTCTGTTGCAGGAGTCGAGTGCAGATTACGTGCCATATTTGCCATACGCACGGCCAGATCGGGCAACAGTGACGGGTCATGTGCAATGGCCGTACAGAACGATTTCTTGTTCAGAATACGCTGGAAAATAATTCCAAGCCTGTTTCCGACCTGTACCAGTTCACCCGGTTTTGGGCATGGAACGCCATTCTCGGCAGCTATCCGTGAAATCTCGACCTCGGCTATTATCTCATCCCTGTCAATCTGCTCGCCGAACAGCTTCAGCATCAACGAAGAATCGGACTTGTGATTGTAGCTCTCGCCCTGGGCGCCGCCGCCGGCAAGCACCCAGTCATTCAACGATATCTGTCTGATTTCCATAACTATAGTCTTTTATTTTGCAAGCGGGTTGCCAAGAGCCGAACTCTCCCTGTCGTTTTCGTCAAGCTTGAAAATCATGAACTGACGGTTATCGTCGGTCAGCGGTTTCCATTCACCGCCGTCCGGACCGGCCGGGTCAGCATACTTGGCAAAGTTGGACCATGCTGTCAGCATCTTCTCCGACAGATCCCAGTCACCCTTGGTCCAGGGACGCCAGCAGTGCTTGAGCGACTTGAACACGAACCACAGATCCGATGAGTGGAATGCACCGCGCAGACGCTGTGTAACCTCGGGGTGATTGCCGTCATCAGGCAGAGGACGTGCAAACTGATAAGCCCAAGCCTTTCCGCCCATCTCCTCACGGTTAAGGCAGAAATCAACAATCTGAGTGCCCATATTGCCTGCATCGTTCAAAGTATAACCTATCAGATACGGAACCTGTGCAAGCGAACCGTCAAGACAGGCATCGTCAAAAGACTCCGGCAGAGTATAGTTGTCAATATACGGTGAAATGGGACTCTGGCTCAGCGTACTGCGCTTGCCTGTAACCTGAGTATAGATGGTTGCAAGCGAGAAGATGGTCTCGGTCGATGCATTGCGCATCTGGCTCAGGGTCTTCAGGTTGGCCCAGTCCATAACCTCCTTTATTGACTGCTCGGCATCGGCCAGCCTGGTCTGGGACTGCTGAGGCATGCCGAATCCCATGGCAGGACGTGCGGCACCTGCAGCCGCAGCCGGCTGTGGCTTCACCAGACCGCTGCCGCTCATAATGACAGCCTTGTTGAACAGTCCCTTTGTCAAAGGTGACGAGCAAAGGAACTTGACACTGCGTGAACCTGCGCTCTGACCGAAAATCATGACATTGTCAGGGTCGCCGCCAAACTGTTCGATATTCTTCTGCACCCATTTCATTGCCTCAATCTGGTCAAGCATACCCCAGTTGCCTGTGGCATGTTCAGGATCCTCGGCGCTTATCTCAGGGTGCGCAAAGAACCCGAAAGGACCTACACGATAGTTGAACGAAACAAGCACGACATCCTTGTTTGCCCATTCCTGACCGTCGAATTCAGGTTCCGAGCCCCAGCCCTCGCGCATGCCGCCACCGAAAATCCAGATGGCAACCGGCAGCTTGGCATCGGTCTTGCCAGGTTTCTTGGTCCAGACATTCAAATAGAGACAGTCCTCGCTGTATGGAGCTTCGTCACCATACCCCCACTCCGTCGTGTAGCCGCCGGGATAATGGGCAGCCTGGAATGGCGGATGACCGAATGTGTCGCACAGTTTCACTCCCTCCCATGGAACTACCGGCTGCGGAGCACGCCAGCGGTTCTGTCCTGTTGGAGGTGCGGCAAAAGGAATGCCGCGGAATACGGTAACACCCTTGATATCGGTCGATACACCCTGAACCTGACCGCCCTCGATGGTAAGTACCGGTCCCTGATTCTTGGCCGATATGCCGACAGTGGCAACCAGCATCATTGCTGCGACAGCAAATAGTTTTCTCATTGTGATTTATTGTTTAGATGTAATGTAATATTCACGGCTATTTCATTCTGCCAAGTATGTCAAAGCCGGCTGCATTGCCGGTATGACAGGCCGATGCAGTGACACCGAAACTGTAACTCAGCGTGGCCTGAATCCGGCGGGTATCGGCCATGTAGCATTTTCTGACCGTTACACCGCCGCAGTCAATGCGGGTGTCGCTGTATGTATGTTTCAGAAGGTCCCTACCTTCAACTGTCAAAGTCAGTCTCCTGAATTCCTGCCGGAACGACGCATTCAGGCCGTACAAACTGTTTTGTATATATGCGTTACACTGATATCCCCGGCTGCGGAATTCAAAATCCGAATTGAGGCTGCCGCCTGTCCACAACGGTACATATACCGCTGCCGCTGCTGACCATACGGGCTGGCCGCTGAATGAAAGCCCGATATCGTTGCCGGCATCCAATTCGAACCACTGGTCATAAATTCCACCGCCAAGATACACAACGGCAATGTTGCCCAACTGAACCGGACATTCAAGGTCAACGGCCAGACTGCGCATGGGGCTGCCGGCGTTTACCGGTTTTTCAATGACTGCCCCTTCGGAATAGTATGGAGACGTCTTTCCAATACTGCTGAACATCTGTATTATGGGATTGTCCAAACGTATATACTTTCCCTTAATGCTGAATATTCCGCATTTCAAATCCATGGCCAGTTTCTGTTCAAGCTGTCTGGTCAGTTCCGCGTTGCCTGACCGGAACATGAAACGGCTGCCGTAATGGATCGAGTTGTCCAGCAGACTGAAATCGGGACGCAGCGCACGGCAAGAATAATCCAAGCCGAAATCCATGGAGGACATGATGCAGCCCCTTACCGAGACCGACGGATAAAGATTGTTCTCCGTGCGGTCAAAGTCGGCACTGCGGTCAAGTACATCGGCGTATGAGAAACTGACATGCTCGTAGTTCAGTCCGGCAGCCAGAACGGTACAGCCGATGTCGTGATGGAAGTTGGCAAACGCCGACACCGTATTTTCCACCACATCGTTCTGCGAGGCCTGAGTGGCAGGCACCTTGCCGCCAAGAAAATAATCGGAGTAGTGGTATGAGTACGACACCTCGCTTCCAAAGTCCAGCATACCGTTGTAGGACATATCAAGTCTTGATGCGACCATTCTGTTCTTGTCCATGTTTCTGGATATGACATTGTAGCTGGAATTGTCCAGCCCGGTTTCGCCGATGGTCGAATTACGCCCGTTCTGATTGGTGAAGAAATTGGCTTTGAACAGTATGTTCCACTTGCCGAAACCTCCGGAATAGGCCAGACCTGCATTGAAGTCTACGGGTGTTTCATCAATTTCATGCAAGGCGTTGGTGCTTACGTTACCAATCAGGACATCCGAGTTTGAACTGACCCGGCGTACCATATTCTGCGACCGGTCATTTATGTCGTGCCTGAGATCCGAACTGAAATCGGCACCCACTGCAAGAAAACTGCTGTTGCCAAGCAGCCAGTCAATTCCCCCGCTGATGCCGTAGCTTTCTTTCCCGACAGCACGTGACATGCTGCCGTTGCCGTCAACGTGCGTATCGCCGCCTGTACTGTATGAAAAATCGCCGTCAGTGTATTCTTTGCCCGATTCAAACTTGGCGCCTATGTATGAACGGGTATCCTCGGCGGTGAATGTCAGATTCATGATACCTGACCTGTCAGCATGACGGAAACAATCGGCCGACTGTGCATCGGAAAAGGAAACCTGCACTCCCACGCCGCCACTTTCACCCATTAAACCGTTATCATTCAATGTATTGCCCAAAACCGTCACATTCGTAACGGCAAGGACCGCAACTGCCAGAACAGAGTACTTTTTCATCGCAGATT
>JAKSIR010000029.1 GCA_024398695.1 Bacteroidaceae bacterium
AATTGTGATCCTTAGCAGATTTGAACTGCTGACCTCTTGCCTGTCAAGCAAGCGCTCTAAACCAACTGAGCTAAAGGATCGGGAAAACGCGCATGTAATTCCGATTTGCGGTGCAAAGGTAGTGTTTTTCTCGGTTTCGGCAAGAGCCTTGTATACATTTGACGGAAATTTTCAGTAATTTTGCGGCCGAAAAAGGAAAAGGTGTAAATTGCAGTCGGAATTGCCGACTTTAAAACATTGGAAATCAAGATGAAAACTGGGAAAATTGGTGTTTTTCAGCCAAAATTGTTCTCTTGTCTCAAGGACTACAGTAAAGAGACACTGGTCAAAGACCTGCTTGCAGGTGTGATTGTGGGCATTGTCGCCCTTCCGCTGGCCATAGCGTTCGGCATTGCCAGCGGCGCAACTCCCGAAAAGGGTATTCTTACTGCCATTGTTGCAGGCTTTCTCATTTCATTCTTCGGCGGCAGCAAGGTCCAGATTGGCGGACCGACAGGCGCATTCATTGTGATTGTCTATGGCATTATCCAGGACTACGGAATGAACGGGCTGTACGTTGCAACCTTCATGGCGGGCGCGTTTCTCATACTTATGGGACTGCTTCATCTTGGAACGATAATCAAGTACATTCCCTATCCGATAATCGTCGGTTTTACCAGCGGTATCGCCCTGACAATATTCACCACGCAGATAAAGGACCTTTTCGGACTTCAGATTGAATCGGTCCCCTCCGGCTTTCTGGAGAAGTGGGGCTGCTATTTCCAGAATTTCGATACAGTGAACTGGTGGTCTCTGGCCGTAGGCATTCTGTCAATTGTGATAATTGTGCTGACTCCGAAAATCAACCGCAATCTGCCGGGCTCGCTTTTCGCCATCATAATAATGACGGCCGCCTGTCTGCTTCTCAGGAATGCGGGGGTCGATGGGATTGAGACCATAGGCAGCAGGTTTTCGATAAACGCGAGCATTCCTCAGGCATCGGTCCCGGAAATCAACCTGACGGCTGTCAGGGAACTGGCATCGCCGGCACTTGTCATAGCCATGCTGGGGGCTATTGAATCGCTGCTGTCGGCTGCAGTGGCAGACGGTGTGATCGGTGACCGCCATGACAGCAATCAGGAACTGATAGGCCAGGGCATCGCAAATATGGTTGTTCCCATAATCGGCGGCATTCCTGCTACAGGTGCCATTGCGCGTACAATGACCAACATCAACAACGGAGGCAGGACCCCTGTAGCCGGACTTGTACATGCCGTAGTCCTGGCCCTGATATATCTGTTCCTGATGCCTCTCATCAAGTACATTCCGATGCCCTGTCTGGCCGGAATCCTGGTGGTCGTGTCATATAACATGAGCGGATGGCGCAGCTTTGCCGCCATCTTCAGGAATCCCAAATCGGACATCATCGTGCTTATGGTCACATTCCTGCTGACTGTCATATTCGACCTGACCGTTGCAATCGAAGTAGGCGTGCTCATTGCCTGCCTGCTCTGCATGAAGCGTATGGCCGAGACCACAAACATAAGTGTCATAAGCGATGAGATTGACCCGTCGGCCGATACGGACGTGATGGGCAATCTGGAGCATCTGACCATTCCCGAGGGTGTCAGGGTGTACGAAATCAACGGACCGTACTTCTTCGGAATAGCCAACCGTTTCGAGGAGATGATGAGCGACATGGGCGGTCATCCGAAGGTCCGCATAATAAGGATGCGTAAAGTTCCCTTCATTGATTCGACGGGCATACATAATCTTACAAACATGTGCGCAATGTGCAGGCAAATGGGCGTGCAGGTCGTGCTTTCGGGTGTCAATGAAAGGGTCATGAAAGTCATTTCAGACAGCGGACTGGCCGAAATTCTGGGTAACGAAAACATTTGCAGCCACATAAATAAGGCTCTGGAGCGTGCCCGCGAAATAGTGTCCGATAAAGCGTAACTTTAACGTAAGTCATATAATCCAGTTATTGACAGTCTGTTGAGTTTTTAACAGGCTGTTAATAACTTTTTGCCTCAAAAGTGGGGCGAAGTGGGGCGAAGTGGAGGAAAAATCACTATTTTTGGTCCATAATTGAAAATTGGACTCATAATATGGATTTCATTGGACAGTATCCGGTCAAGCTTGACGCAAAGAACAGGGCTTTCATGCCCGCCGGATTCCGCAGGCAGATGGTTGAGGATTCGCGCCAGGCATCGGGCCCGGAAGGAACTGCAAAGGAGCTGGACCAGTTTACCCTGGTGGCAAGGAAAGACTACTTCGAGGACTGTCTGGTCATCTACACGAAACAGGCATGGGAGGAAGAAGTCGCAAAGGTCCGTTCCCGTCTGAACCGTTTCGACGGCAATCAGCAGATGCTGTATCGCAAGATGGTCAGCGAGGCACAGATACTTCAGCTGGACCCCAGCGGCCGCATACTGTTCCCGAAAGTCTTGCTTGACAAGGCAAAGATTGACAGGGATGTCATCTTCATCGGCATGCAGCAGACCATTGAAGTCTGGGCCCAGGAGAAGGCGATGGAGGGACAGAACGAAGTGTTCATGAGTGATGCCGATTTCACAAAAGGCCTCCAGGAATGTATGGCTGACTGAGAATGATGGGAGATGGTGATGTATATCATGTGCCTGTCCTTCTGAAGCAGAGCGTCGACGGACTGGTCACCGACCCCGACGGGGTCTATGTCGATGCGACTTTCGGTGGCGGCGGCCACTCCAGGGAAATAGTGTCAAGACTTGGCGGAAACGGTCACCTGTATGGCTTTGACCAGGATCAGGATACTATGAAAAACATAATTGAAGACCCCCGCTTCACATTCGTTTACAGCAATTTCCGTTACATGCGCAATTTCATGCGCTGGTACGGTCATGACAAAGTCAATGGAATTCTGGCTGACCTTGGCGTTTCATGGCATCATTTTGATGACAGCAGCCGCGGGTTCTCGTTCCGTTTTGACGGGCCGATAGACATGCGCATGAACCAGAAGGAGGGCATGACGGCAGCTGATGTCCTGAACGGTTATCCGGAGGAAAAGCTGGCTTCGCTGTTCTATCTGTACGGTGAACTGCAGAACGGCCGTCAGCTGGCGCAGGCCATCGGACGCAAACGGCAGAACACGAGAATTGAAACCGTTTCCATGCTCATGGACACAGTGCGTCCCGTAATAGGCCGTGAGCGCGAGAAGAAGGAAATGGCCAAAGTGTTCCAGGCTCTCAGAATGGAGGTCAACCATGAGGTGGACGCCCTGAGGGAGATGCTTCTTTCCACTGTGGACCTTCTTGTTCCGGACGGCCGCCTTGTAGTGATAACGTATCACTCGATTGAAGACCGTATGGTCAAGAATCTGATTAAGAGCGGCAACATTGAAGGAGAAGTCATGACCGATTTCTACGGAAACCGTCTGATTCCTTTCCGTCAGGTATGCAAGCCTGTACTTCCGGACTTTCAGGAACAGGAACGGAATCCTCGTTCCCGCAGCGCGAAATTGAGAATAGCCAGTAAAGTATGACAGATATGGAGAATCCCGGACAGAATACTGAAGGACTGGTTTCGTGGCTGAAGAGCACGGGCGGCTTTTTTGGCCGGCATACCATGCTCTGGCTGGAAATCCTGCTGTTCATTCTGCTCTATATAGCCAACAGGTACGCTTATCAGCGTGACCGGGCGGTAGTGGAGTCTTTGAAGCGTGAACTGGTTGATATGGAGTATCAGGCACTTGGCGTGACAAGCGATGTGTCGGCCAAGAGCAAGAGGTCGTATATTGAGAAAGTCGTGGAAAGCGGCAATGCCGGTCTTTCCATACGTGGAGAATCGCCTTACATCCTTCCGAAATGAAGTTCAGGAATCCGTTTCATGAATTTGTGGACCTGTTCAGAGAACCGGTGACAGGCGGCATGAAGATGAGCATCAAATACTCGCTGCTGATTGTCATGTTCCTTGTCTGGGGTGTGCTGATAATGGTAAGGATGTCAAAGGTCATGTTTGTGCAGCGGCAGTACTGGCTTGACGTTCAGAAAAGTCTGATCAAGGAGAATACCGGGATTCCCCCAAGACGCGGCGATATTCTGAGTGATGACGGAATGCTGCTGGCAAGCAGTATGAAGCAGTACCGCATAATAATTGATTTTGCATCGACTGAAAAGGACGATGTCCGGAGGAATAAGGACCAGTACAGGAAAGATACGCTTTTTACCCGCCATCTGAATGATTTTGCGGTAACGGTGCATCAGCTTTTCCCACAGTATTCCGTTTCAGAGCTGAAACAGTATTACGAAAGGGGATACCGGGCGAAATCGCATAACTGGGTTATTCTTCCCGGCGTTTCAAGAAATACCTTCCCTGTCCCGTATGACAAGTACAAGAAACTTCTGGGAACGGAATGGCTCAAGCCGAGATACGAATACTGGTTTTACAGTCAGGAGTCAAAGATATCCAGAAAGAAACCTTTCGGGTCTCTTGCTGCGCGTACCATCGGCAGCATGTACGAAGCGAAGGATTCGGCACGTAACGGCCTGGAACTGTCATATGATTCGCTGCTCAGAGGGGTGCCGGGAGTCGGTCACAGGGAAAGGGTGCAGAATATGACAACCATAGTGGCCGATGTCCCGCAGATTGACGGCTGCGATGTCTGGACGACCTTGAACGTTGACATCCAGGACATTGCGGAAACCGCCTTGCGCCGTCAGGTTGAAAAGATGGCGGCGGTTTCGGGACTGGTCGTGGTTATGGACGTGCCGACAGGTGATATCAAGGCCATGGCAAGCCTGACACGTGACAGCGAGGGTGGGTATTCCGAACTGCAGAACAATGTGGTGAAGGAACTGTACGAACCCGGTTCGACCTTCAAGACGGTTTCTTTCATGATTGGACTGGACAATGACAAGTTCTCCATTCATGACAGCGTATATTGCGAACATGGCCTGTACACCGGTTTCGGAGCAAAAATGACCGACGGCCGCCATCAGGGCTTTGAAGGGAACGGTTTCGGCTGGCTCGATGCCGAACATGTGCTCATGTATTCCTGCAACATAGGAACAGCCAAACTGATAAATGACGCATACGGTTCCAATCCTAAGGAATTCGTCGACGAGGTCCGCCGGATTGGCATTGACACGCCCTTCAGCCTGCAGCTGCTCGGTTCGAGCGCTCCCGTAATACGGAGTGACGGCTATTGGGACAAGACGCGCCTGCCATGGATGTCGATAGGCTATAACACACAGATGCCTGCCATCAATACCCTGGCTTTCTACAATGCGATAGCCAATGACGGTCAGATGGTGGCTCCCCGTCTTGTCACAAAGGTTACAAAGGACGGCTCGGCCGTTGAAAAAGTGCCTGTAAAGGTGGTCAATTCCCGCATATGCAAGGAAAGCACATTGAATACAATAAGATACCTGCTTGAAAGGGTAGTGTCGGACGGAACGGGCAAGTCTGCAGGATCGGACAAATTCAAGTCTGCCGGCAAGACCGGTACAGCACAGATTTCACAGGGCGCAGGCGGTTACAAGGTGGGCAAGACTACGCATATGGTTTCGTTTTGCGGGTATTTTCCTGCGGACAATCCGTTATACAGCTGCATAGTGTCCATCAGGACGTCGGCCGAATCGAATCTGGCTGCATCGGGCGGAACCATGGCCGGTCCCGTATTCCGCGAGATATCGGAAAAGCTCATGTCCATGCACACCCGCAATGACATCGTCCTTGCCGTCGATACCGTACACGACCGTATGCCGAAGGTCCTTAACGGAAATCTCAAGAGTGCATCGGTTGTGCTTCGCGAACTTGGAATGTCAAAGCTGAGCAGACTGTACGAGAAGGAAGCCGCCGACAGCGCTTTCGGGAAGGTGGTGTTTGATGATGGCAAATTCAGGACACGCAGGAAAATTCAGCTGAAGCGGGGATATATTCCCGACGTGACGGGCATGGGGGCTCAGGATGCCCTGTACATGCTGGAAAAGGCCGGGTACAAGGTTGACATGTCGGGCGTGGGCAGAGTGAGGACACAGGAGCCGCGCGGAGACCAGTATGGCCATACGGGGCTGACGGTAAAGATAACACTTGATATGAAATGAAGAATATGACAGAGGTCGGATATCTTATTGAGGGACTTCAGACAGAAGCCGTTGAAGGCAGCCTGGACATTCAGGTGACAGACATCCAGCTGGATAACCGCAAGGTTCAGCCGGGGTGCATGTTCGTGGCAATGTGCGGCACGCAGGTTGACGGGCATGATTTCATACCCGGTGCCATTGAAAACGGTGCCGTGGCGGTGCTTTGTCAGAAAATGCCCGAACGGAAGGTGCCGGGAGTGACATATGTTCAGGTGGCCGATACGAATCAGGCGGTAGGGCGTATCGCGACCCGTTTTTTCGGTAATCCGAGCGAGAAGTTCGAACTGGTGGGCGTTACGGGTACCAACGGCAAGACGACTATTGCCACATTGTTATATAACATGATGCGTGCCATGGGGTACAAGTGCGGTCTGCTGTCAACGGTATGCAATTACATTGACGGCGAAGCGGTGCCGGCAACTCATACGACTCCTGATGCCGTGACTCTCAATCGTCTTATGGGACGTATGGCCGATGAGGGCTGCAAATATGTGTTCATGGAGTGCAGCTCACATGCAATCCACCAGCATAGGATTGGCGGACTGAAGTTTGCCGGCGGCATATTCACCAACATTACCCGTGACCATCTGGACTATCACGGCACATTCGAAAACTATCTGAAGGCAAAGAAGATGTTTTTCGATGCTCTTGGAAAGAATGCCTTCATGGTGACCAACCTTGATGACCGCAACGGTATGGTAATGGCCCAGAATACCAGAGCGAAGGTGCGGACCTATTCGTTGCGCAGCATGTCCGACTTCAAGGGAAAAGTGCTGGAATCAGGTTTTGACGGAATGCTTCTCGACATCAACGGCCATGAGGCTTTCATGCGTTTCATAGGCCAGTTCAACGCAAGCAACCTTCTTGCCGTATATGGTGCAGCGGTAAGCTTGGGCCATGATCCTTTGAAGGTCCTTACGGTAATGAGCACGCTTGTTCCGGTGAACGGTCGCTTTGATGCCATCCATTCTCCAAAGGGATTTACGGCGATTGTCGATTATGCCCATACGCCTGATGCTCTGACGAATGTGCTGACTACAATAACCCAGGTTCTGGAAGGCAAGGGGCAGATAATCACCGTGGTGGGTGCCGGCGGAAACAGGGACAAGGGAAAGCGTCCCATCATGGCTCAGGAAAGCGTGAAATACAGTGACAAGGTAATCATCACATCTGACAATCCAAGGTTCGAGGAACCCGATGACATAATTGCCGACATGATCGGCGGACTGGAGAAGAAGGATATGGCCAAGGTGCTGACAATAACGGACCGTCGTCAGGCCATCCATACGGCATGCATGCTGGCAGGCAAGGGCGATGTGGTGCTGGTGGCAGGCAAGGGACACGAGGATTATCAGGATGTCAAGGGTGTGAAACACCATTTTGATGACCACGAAGTTATTAGGGAAACATTCTAAAAGAAGGTACGATGTTATATGAACTGATTGAATGGTTGGGAAGAAACGGAAATGACATACCGGGGAGCGGCATGTTCCAGTATGTCACCTTTAGAGCCATCTTCGCTCTGGTGGTTTCAATCGTGATTTCATGCTGGTTCGGAAGCCATTTCATTGACATTCTGAAGAAAAGGAACATTTCGGAAACGCAGCGTGATGAGAAACTGGATCCGTTCGGCTGTGCAAAGAAAGGCGTCCCCACCATGGGCGGCGTGATAATAATCATTGCAATTCTCATTCCCTGCCTGCTTGTGGGCGATCTGCACAATGTGTATTTGTGGCTGATGATTGCCACAACGCTGATACTTGGCGTGATAGGTTTTGCCGATGACTATATCAAGACCTTCAAGCATGACAAGGAGGGGCTGAGAGGCTGGTACAAGGTCGCCGGCCAGCTGGTGCTCGGACTTCTGGTGGGGCTTACACTGCGATACAGTCCTCAGGTTACAATAAACGAGAAGGTCAGCACACGCATTGAAAACAATGTCGAGGTGGTTGTGAAGAGTCCCGATGTCAAATCGACGAGAACCACCATTCCTTTTCTGAAGAACCATAACCTGAATTATGCCGACTGGTTCAGTTTCCTTGGTGACGAAGCCAAGTATCCGGCAGGCTGGGTGTTCTTCGTACTGCTCACGCTGTTCATCGTGACTGCCGTGTCAAACGGTTCGAACCTGAACGACGGCATGGACGGTATGGCGGCAGGCAATTCGGCAATCATAGGCGTTGCGGTCGGCATCCTGGCGTATGTGTCCAGTAATGTGGTGACAGCCAGTCATTTCAATCTGATGTACGTGCCCGGAAGTCAGGAGATAGTGGTGTTCATGTGCGCGTTCGTCGGTGCACTGATAGGCTTCCTGTGGTACAACTCATATCCGGCACAGATTTTCATGGGAGACACAGGCAGTCTGACAATAGGCGGAATCATTGCCGTTTCGGCAATATGCATCCACAAGGAACTGCTCCTGCCCGGTCTTTGCGGAGTGTTCCTCATGGAGAGCCTCTCGGTCATCATACAGAGGTTTTATTACAAAAGCGGCAAGAGGAAGGGCCTGCACAGGCGCATCTGGAAACGCACGCCCATACATGACCATTTCCGCACCAGCATGGCGCAGGTTCTGGCTGCCGACCCGACCGGCACTGTGAAATTTACAGGTAATGACAGAAAACTTCAGTTTGAGACCAAGATAACGCTCAGGACCTGGATCATAAGCATTGGTCTTGCAGCACTTACAATCATGACCCTTAAAATACGATGAAATAAATGGCACAGAAGTCAATTACAGTTCTTGGCGCAGGCGAGAGCGGAACCGGCGCGGCAATCCTGGCCCTGAAAAAGGGATTCAAGGTGTTTGTATCGGACCTTTCGGAAATCAAGCCGTTCTATAAGGAACAGCTTGAGAAATACGGAATAGAATGGGAAGAGAAGCATCACAGCGAGGAGCGCATCCTGGCGTCGGACGAAATCATCAAGAGCCCGGGCATTCCAAAGGAGGCCCCCATCATTCAGAAACTCATGGCTCAGGGGACACCGGTCATTTCCGAGATCGAGTTCGCAGGCCGATACACCAATGCCCGCATGATATGCATAACCGGCTCGAACGGCAAGACCACTACAACGTCTCTTATCTATCATATATTCAAGATGGCCGGCATGAACGTGGGACTGGCCGGCAACATTGGCAGCAGTCTTGCTCTCCAGGTCGCTGAAAAGGACTATGACTGGTACGTGATTGAATTGAGCAGCTTCCAGCTGGACAACATGTATGACTTCAAGGCCGACATCGCCGTGCTCATGAACATCACCCCGGACCATCTGGACCGGTATGACCACAATATGCAGAACTATGTTGACGCAAAGATGCGCGTCATACGCAACCAGACCGGAAGCGATGCATTCGTCTACTGGGCCGATGATCCCATCATTACCCGTGAACTGAAGAAGTATGGCCTGCAGGCAACCCTTTACCCGTTCGCGGAAGCCAAACGTGAGGATTTCGCAGCCTGGACACAGGACGGCGAAGTCCATTTTGACCGTCCGACGGCATTCAACATGGAGCTGGAATCGCTGTCACTTCGAGGCCGTCACAATCTGTACAACAGCATGGCAGCCGGAATATCGGCCAGCATTGCGGGCATCAGAAGCGAGACGATACGCAAGGCGCTTGAGACTTTTGAAGGTGTAGAACACCGTCTGGAGAGGGTTGCCAGAGTAAACGGCATTGATTTCATAAATGACTCGAAAGCCACCAACGTGAACAGCTGCTGGTATGCTCTGCAGAGCATGCCGGTAAAGTGCGTGCTCATACTTGGCGGCAAGGACAAGGGCAACGATTACACTGAAATAGAGCCTCTGGTAAGGGAGAAGTGTGTGGGCCTTGTGTATATGGGCCTGCATAATGAGAAGCTGCATTCGTTCTTTGATCCGATGGGGCTGCCCGTTGCCGATGTACAGTCCATGAACGATGCGGTCAACGCGGCATATCACATGGCAAAGAAGGGGGAAATTGTGCTGCTCAGTCCGTGCTGTGCAAGTTTTGACCTGTTCCAGAGCTATGAGGACCGCGGACGCCAGTTCAAGGACTGCGTAAGGAAACTGTAACAGGCAAAAGGAAACAATATGGGAAAAATCGGAAGTCTTCTCGACAAACTGTCAAGGCCAAAGGGTGACCGCCTCATCTGGCTCATCGTGTTCGTGCTGTTGAGCGTTTCGATAATAGAGGTGTTCAGCGCGAGCAGCCGCCAGACATTCGGAAAGGCTTCATATCTGAACCCGATAATGGCGCATATGGTACATGCGTCTTTCGGTGTCGTTGCCATTTATCTTTGCCATATCATGAAACGCTTCGGCTACAGGGCGTTGTCGATGCTTCTGATATTGGGGTCGCTTGCCGGCCTTGCCTTCCTGTGCGTCAAGGGAATGCATTCCGACAAGGCGGAGCGCTGGATAGATCTGGGATTTTTCCAGCTTCAGCCTTCGGAATTTGCAAAACTGGCCGTTGTGCTGATCGTTTCGCAGATGCTGTCAAAACTTGAAAGGGCCGACAGACTCAGCCAGATACGTACATTTGGCAAGATTATGGCACTTACGGCGGTTGTCTGTCTGATGATTGTCATGGAAAACCTGTCAACGGCGATTCTGATATTCTTCGTAGTCGTTGCCCTCATGATTTTCGGGGGAATATACTGGAAGTACATGACCTATCTGACAGTCTCGCTGGCCGCTTTCTGCCTGTTGGCAATATTCCTGTTCAAGTCGGTTCCGCCACAGACAATACGTGACTGCAGATTACTACCGGCCAGAACAGTCACATGGCAGGCACGAGTGCTGGACTTCTTTGACCAGGACGAGCAGTATTCCGCAGCTGAATATGCCCGTAAGGTGGCTCCTGACAAGACGCAGGAAACTCACGCCAGAATTGCTGTGGCAACCAGCGCAATTTTTGGCAAGCTGCCGGGAAATTCCGATCAGAGGGATTATCTGCAGGAGGCGAACAGCGACTTCATTTTTGCAATAATAATTGAGGAAATGGGAATGGCGGGCGCTCTGGTCATCATGGCGGCGTATGTGCTGCTGTTCCTGAGGGTCGGGCGCATTGTCGTGAGGTGCAAGAACAGGGGGCAGTTGACCGATGCGTACATGGCAGCGGGAATAGGTCTGCTCCTGGTGACCCAGGCCTTTCTCAACATGTCGGTGGCAGTCGGACTCGGTCCTGTAACAGGTCAGCCGCTTCCGCTTGTCAGCAAGGGCGGTTCGTCAATGCTTATGTCCGGCATAGCTGTGGGAATACTGCTCGGAATAAGTTCGTCGGTCGAGGATGAAGAACAGCACGTCCAGTCCGTGCAGGAGGATTTGGACGGCAATGAAACAGAAACTATTGATTGTTGACAATATGGAAAAGAACGAAAATCCAAGAATCATCATAAGCGGTGGAGGAACAGGCGGGCATATATTCCCGGCCGTTTCAATTGCGTGTGCAATCAGAGAAATGTATCCGAATGCTGAAATACAGTTTGTCGGAGCTCTGGGCCGTATGGAGATGCAGCGTGTGCCCGAAGCGGGTTTTCCGATAGAGGGACTTCCCATAAGCGGATTCAGCCGCTCTAACCTTCTCAAGAACATTCCGGTTCTTTTCAAGGTGGTGCGCAGCCAGTTCATGGCGCGCAGAATAATAAGGAGATTCCGTCCTATGGCTGCAGTGGGAGTGGGCGGCTATGCCAGCGGACCGACTCTGAAGATGGCTGCCATGATGGGAGTCCCGACCCTGCTTCAGGAACAGAACTCATACGCAGGCGTCACCAACAAGCTGTTGGCAAAGAAGGCAAAGCGCATATGTGTGGCATACGACGGCATGGAGCGTTTCTTCCCGGCCGACAGAATAATCAAGACGGGCAATCCGGTACGTCCGAATCTGACGCGCAGCACGGTTTCCAGAGAAGACGCGGCTCAGGCCATGGGCATCGACCCTTCAAAGAAAACGGTGCTGATTGTCGGCGGCAGTCTGGGTGCACGCACTTTGAATGAAAGCGTGATGGCCAGCCTGGATGTGATTCGTGAAAATTCCGATGTCCAGTTCATCTGGCAGACAGGCAAGATATACTTTGAGGAAATGAAGTCGCGTCTGGCAGCGCAGCCTGCCGTCGGGAACCTGTTCCCTCTTGAGTTTGTGAAAGACATGGACCAGGCCTACAAGGTGTCGGACCTGGTGGTCTCAAGGGCCGGCGCAGGCACCATTTCTGAACTTTGCCTGCTTGGCAAGGCTGTGATTCTGGTGCCTTCGCCCAATGTGGCCGAAGATCATCAGACCAAGAACGCCATGGCGCTGGCTGAACGCGATGCAGCTGTTCATATAGCCGATGCCGATGCCTGTGAAACACTGATTCCGGAGGCTCTGAAACTCGTGGCCGATGACGGACGTCTGGTGGCGCTGCGAAAGAACATCCTTGAGATGGCCTGCCACAATTCAGCCCAGACGATAGCACGTGAGGTGCTGAAGCTGGCAGGATACGATGCAAGACTGGAAGAGAACGATGTCAAGTCCGTGTTCTTTGTTGGTGCCGGAGGCATCGGAATGAGCGCTCTTGTCCGCTATTTCCTGTCAAGGGGTCTGAATGTGGGCGGCTATGACCGGACACCGACCGAGCTGACGTGTGCGCTGGAAAAGGAGGGCGCGTGGATGACATATGAAGATGACAGCAGTCTGTTGCCGGACTGTTTCAGAGACCCTTCATCGACCCTTGCAGTATACACTCCTGCCATACCGGCAGAGAACAGCTGCCTGTCGTTCTTCCGCGACGGAGGCTTTGACTTGCAGAAGAGAGCTCAGGTCCTTGGAACACTGACCCGTTCGAAAGACGGTCTCTGTGTGGCCGGAACTCACGGAAAGACGACCACTTCGTCTATGCTGGCATTCATTCTGAACGGTAGCGAAGAGGGCTGCAACGCCTTCCTTGGCGGCATACTCAAGAATACTCAGAGCAATCTGATGACCAGCTCGAAGAGTGAGCGTGTAGTCATTGAGGCCGATGAGTTTGACCGTTCGTTCCACCACCTGACACCGCTTCGTACTGTCGTGACAGCAGTGGATGCAGACCATCTTGACATTTACGGAACTTATGACGCTTACAGGGAAAGTTTCTCAAAGTATCTGACTCTTGTCCGTGCGGGAGGAGACATACTTCTGCATACCGGACTTGAGAGCAAGCTTGAACTGAATTTGCAGCCCGGCGTGAAGGTCCACAGCTACGGCCGCGACGAAGGCGAGTTCCATGCTGCCAACATACGTACAGGCAACGGTGACCTGATATTCGATTTCGTGTCGCCGCTTGGGAATATAAGCGACGTGGAACTTGGCGTGCCTGTTCCAATCAACGTCGAGAATGCGGTTGCGGCAATGGCCATGGCTCAGATGAGCGGCGCTTCTGAAAATGAAATCAAGGAAGGCGTGAAGAATTTCCGCGGCTGTGACCGCCGTTTTGACTTCCACCTGAGAACGCCTGAAAAGGTATATCTGAGCGATTATGCACACCATCCCGAAGAACTGCGCCAGTGCGCACTTTCGCTCAAGTCGCTTTATGCTGACAGAAGGATTGCCGCCATTTTCCAGCCTCATCTGTATACCCGCACGCGTGACTTCTACAAAGAATTCGCACAGGCATTGTCACTGTTCGACGATGTGTGGCTGACAGAAATATATCCTGCCAGGGAACAGCCCATTCCGGGTGTCACCAGCCGGATAATCGCCGATGAGATGAAACCCGGCGTCTGCAGGGGCATTGTGGATAAGGGAAAGGTGCCGGAGCTTGTCAGCTCGATGAAGAACGATATCCAGGTGCTGCTGACTGTAGGTGCCGGTGACCTGGAGGATTATGTCGGAACAATTACGGAAATACTGGAGAAGAAGTGAAGAAGGTCCTGCCCATAACATTTTCTGTGCTGCTTCTGGCATACATGGTGTACGGTATTGTACTCTCACACGACGGGACTGATATGTCCGGCGTGTGCAAAGGTGTATCGCTGTATGTCAGGGACAGTCTGGAATACGGTACCGTCAGCCGTACGATGGTTATGGACATGCTGAAGGACAACGGACTCGATCCGACTGGAAAGCCTGTCGGAAAACTGTATCTTGACAGTATGGAACATGTGTTGTGCAGCCATCCGTTCATAAGGACCGCCGAATGCTTCCTGACGTCCGATGCCAGGCTCCGTATAGACATTACCAGCAAGATGCCCGTCGCGAGAGTACGCGGCAGTCTTGGACAGGACTTCTATATCGATGAATACGGGAGCATACTTCCCTGCAGGGGTGTGGCTGTAAATGTTCCGGTCGTTACCGGTAACGTGAACCGCAAGACTGCATCGGGTACGCTGCTCGAACTTCTGAACATCATTGCCGCTGACGAATTCTGGAAGGCCCAGGTCGAACAGATCAATGTCACGGCCAGGGGACAGGTACAGCTCGTGCCAAGGGTAGGGGCCCAGATCCTGGAACTGGGCAGCATGGAAGACTTCCGGGGCAAGCTTGACCGTCTGAAGCATTTCTATGACAAGGGACTTGGCGATATAGGCTGGAACAAATACTCGTCAATCAGTGTCGCTTACAAGGGACAGGTGGTTTGCAAAAAAAGAAAATGATATAAGAGTTAACTGTTATGGAAACAACAATTGTTGCAGTAGAGCTGGGATCCTCGAAAATTTCGGGTGTTGCGGGGCATGTCAACGATGACGGGTCTCTGGCAGTCCAGGCATACGCGTGGACTCCCGCCGAGTCATGTATCAGACATGGCGCCGTCTATAATCTGGACAGGACGGCCAATGCCATTGCCACTGTCATTTCGAGACTTGACGGCGTTCTGGACTCGCGTGTAAAGAAGGTGTTCATAGGATATAACGCCCGCACTTTGCGTACGGTTCCGGGCTCTGTGGAACGCAAATTCGAGAGCGAGACTGTAATTGACGAGAAGACGGTTGTCGAAATGAATGAAGCAGATGAGGTCTTTTCACGTGAAGATCTGGTTACCCTGACTCATGATGCGCTGGAATATGCCATTGACGGCCGTCAGGGAACTGAGACCGATCCCATCGGCGTGGCCTGCCGGAACATAAGGTGCAATTACATGAATGTCGTGATATCGCGTCCCATAGCCGAATTCATGGCCCAATGCTTCAAACAGGCCGAAATCCAGATTCTGGACGGATTTGCATCACCTCTTGCACAAGCACAGCTGGCTCTTACTGAAGAAGACCGTCAGCAGGGTTGTGCCCTTGTAGATTATGGTGCCGACACCGTTACCGTATCGGTCTACAGGAACGGCCTGCTCAGGTATCTGCGCGTCATTCCACTTGGCAGCGCGCTGATTACCAGGGATCTGGCTGCCATTCTGGGCATAGAAAGGGATAGCGCCGAACTGCTCAAGATGAAATATGGTCTCTGCAACATGACGAAGACCGTTGACACGCAGCAGACAATAAGCCTGGCCGGCAAGCAGCACGCCATTGAGGAGATAGGCGATATCATAGGAGCGCGGAATGAAGAGATTGTCCGCAATGTCATTGCCAGAATCGAGGATTCCGGCTATGCCGACAAACTTGGAGCAGGTGTGGTCATTACAGGCGGCGGCTCGAGGCTGGATGGTTTGAAGCAGGTGTTCTCGGCACTTCTGCCCAAAGACACCCAGATTCGCTTCGCGACTGAGCCGGTGGTCAGCGTTGAATGGGCGGAGCCCGTCTGGAACAAGGGCGATGGCTCGCAGATGGGGCTGCTGGCAGTCATGGCCATGGGCTATGACAATTGCTGTGAGGATGTTCCTGAACAGCCCGCAATAATGGATGAGATAGAACAGATAGCTCCCGACCGGTTCAAGGAGATGGGAATGCAGGGCCTGTTCACTCCCGACGGTGAAAACGCTCAGGCTGAACGTGACAGGGAAGAACAGGAGCAGGCCCGTCAGAGAAGGGAACTTGAACAGCAGAACAGAGCCGCAGAGCAGGCGGAAGACCAGCCAAAGAAGCGGTCAAGGTTCATGGACCTGTTCATGCGGGTGCTGGAGACAGGCGAGAGCTATCTTGAGGGAAAGTGATTACAGACCGAAAATTATTGGAACTATGAATGACCAGATAAGGGAATTTGAAGAGAATGGCGTCCTGCCGTTTGACTTTCCAACGGAATCCAGGAAAATAATCAAGGTTATAGGCGTTGGCGGTGGCGGCGGAAACGCCGTTGGCAACATGTTCAGGGAAGGCATTCACGATGTCGTCTTTGTGGTGGCCAATACCGATCAGCAGGCACTGGCGAATTCACAGATCCCGCTGAAACTTCAGCTGGGTCGCGAAACGACCGGAGGACTCGGTGCCGGCAATGACCCGGATGTGGCCCGCCAGGCTGCCGAAGAGAGCATTGAAGACATACGCGCACAGTTCAGGGATGACACCCAGATGGTGTTTGTCACTGCCGGAATGGGAGGCGGAACAGGTACTGGTGCAGCTCCTGTAATTGCCCGTGTGGCAAAGGAAATGGGAATGCTCACGGTCGCCATCGTCACAATCCCGTTCAAATTCGAGATGCGTCCCAAAATCAAGCAGGCGCTGAAGGGCGTGTATGAACTGTCTCAGAATGTGGATGCCCTGCTTGTAATCAGCAACGAGAAGCTGCTGGAAATATTCCCGAAGATGAGTCTTGAGGAAGGTTTCCGCAAGGCCGATGAAACATTGACCACGGCAACCAAGAGCATTGCGGAACTTATTACCTGCCATGGAATAATCAATCTTGACTTCCGCGATGTGCGCAAGATTCTGTCAAACGGAGGAATTGCAATAATGAGTGAAGGCCGTGCAAGCGGTGAAAACAGAATCAACCAGGCATTTGAAGCTGCGTTCCATTCTCCGCTGCTTTACAACAATGACATCTACAAGGCCAGCAAGATACTGTTCAACATTTATCACGGAAGCGGAGAGGGCAAGGAACTGATGCTTGATGAAATTAACGATGTGCGCCGTTTCATGGAGAAGTTTGAGGACCGTAACATCGAAGTCATATGGGGTGTTGCCGTTGACGATACCCTTGACGATGAAATCAAGATTGCCGTTCTTGCCACCGGCTTTGGAATAGAAGGCATACCGATGATTGATGATGACAATCTTGATACGACCATGCGCGACATATACGGTCCCGGCGATGTGAACCGCAAGCTGCTTTCCCTGTTTACACTGAGTGACGATGACCTTGACAACGAGATGCTGCTTGACGCTGTCGAATCGTCTCCGGCAATCAGCCGTACCAGGAAGGATATCAGTATGTTTGAGACTTTGAGAAACTGATTCCGGCCTTCGGCTCAGGAAAAGACGGCTTCAAGCACCGCTATTGACTCCAGCTGGGGGAACATTGGAATGTGCAGCCTGAAATAGTTGTTCAGCGTACGTAATGTCAGGACGCGCTGCTCGCGGTTGAGCGGCGCGTCCTTGGTTTCTTCAAGACTGCACTGCAACAGGCGTGCAATGACGGCGCTCGTTGACGCATCGGCGCAGTCGGTATGCTCGGGCTGCATGGTGAAACAGCCTTCCCTCAGGTCAAGCATGGCACCCGGCTCGTAATTGTCAGTATCGGGGCTTATTCCCAATGCTGTAGCGGTGCCCAGCATGACGGCCATGTGAAAGTTGGCACACTGGCTTTCGGGGGTGTGGTCAAACCATTCCAGACTGTCGGTAAGGAACGAATACAGTTTCGGGTTGCATTCTTCGCCCATGAGCGCATGGCTGAGAAATTCTGACACGAACAGCGCAATGGCGCTTTTTACCGGACTGAAGACTATGCTTCTGTATGGATGGAGGTTCTTGATCTCCCTCATGCTGAACAGACTGGCACTGGGTCTGTAGTCCGTCTGGAATTCTATTTGGGTAAGCGGTTGCTGGAGGCTGTTCCTTGCTGCACTTTTTGCCGCCTGGCCAAGATGGAACACGAACGTAACCATTCCGCGGGTGCGCGTGAACACTTTCAGGATGCTCGTCCTGTCATTGTGACGTACCGATGCCAAAACTATTCCCTGTTCAGATTGCAGCATGTCTTGCCTGATTCTCTTTTCTGCGAAATTAGAAAAAAAATCTCCAGAATGTTTGGCGGGTCAAAAAAAGTGGCTACTTTTGCAACCGCTTAAAAGGCAAGCCGCCTGACTATTCAGGACTGATGGCGTGTTCGTATATCGGTTAGTACTCAAGATTTTCATTCTTGC
>JAKSIR010000003.1 GCA_024398695.1 Bacteroidaceae bacterium
GTGAATACCAGACGTGCGGTCTGCTGCTTGCGTATGCCAATGCCAAGGAAGTGAACTTCCAGTTTGGGCTTGTCACTCGCAATGAGAGGGCATATTTCAAGCATGTGGCTCTGCAGGCTTGAAGTCTGCTTTGCGTCGAAGTTGAGAGTGTAGTCCTCGAGGAATGAGCAGCCCTTAGCAAGACCCTGGTTCATTACCCAGAGAGTGCGGTACAGGCAAGCTGTCTTCCAGTCGCCCTCGGCACCGAAGCCTATGCCTTCCTGCATGAGACGCTGTGAGGCAAGACCCGGAATCTGGTCGAAGCCGAGGAAATCGGGTGCATCGATGTCGGCACCTCCAAGGTCATCGAAGTTGGTTGTGAAAGCTGTTGCACCTTCGTCCTTCAGCACGCGGCGTATTGCAATCTCGGCCTTGGCTGAGTTGCGTACCTTTTCCCAATAAACCTGCTCGCCGCTTTCGTCAATCTTGATGGTGTAGAGTTTCTTGTATTCTTCGACAAGCGCATCTGTCTCGGCATCGGTCACTTTCCTGAAGTAATCCATGAGTGATGAAACAGGATAGTAGTCAACGTGATATCCAAGACGCTGCTCGAATTCAACGCGGTCGCCGTCGGTAACGGCTACATTGTTCATGTTCATGCCGAACATCAGACAGCGTACGTCGTGTGCATCGGCACGGCCGGCAGCTGCACGTGCCCATACGGCAATCTGCTTCTGTGCTTCTGCGCTCTTCCAGTAACCTACAACCACCTTGCGCGGTATGCGCATGCGTGTGCATATATGTCCGAATTCAATGTCACCGTGGGCGCTCTGGTTCAGGTTCATGAAGTCCATGTCCATGGTGCTCCATGGAATTTCCTGATTGAACTGGGTGTGGAAATGCAGCAGGGGTTTCTTGAGTGACTGCAGGCCCTTGATCCACATCTTGGCAGGGCTGAAGGTGTGCATCCAGGTGATGATACCTATGCACTTGCTGTCGTTGTTGGCGGCCAGCATGACTTCTTCAACCTCCTTGCTGCTGTTGGCAGTACCTTTATATACAATCTTTACAGGAATGTTGCCCGATTCGTTCAGACCGGCTACCATCTGCTTTGAATGGCCGTCAACCTGAACAACGGCATCGCCTCCGTAAAGGAGCTGGGCACCTGTCACCCACCATATTTCATAATTGTCAAACATAATTCATCAAATTAATTGTTCTTACTCTGTATAAGGTCCGGCGGACAAAGGAAAAATTTATTTTTTCTTCTGTCCGTAGTATGCGTTCGGGCCGTGCTTGCGCATGTAATGCTTCTCGACGAGAAGCGGATTCATGGTCGTTTCAGGGTTAAGGGTGAATGAAATGTATGCCATTTTTGCACACTGTTCCATAACCTTGGCATTATAGACCGCATTTGCAGGACTTGTACCCCACGAGAACGGACCATGGTTCTTTACCAGAACACCTGGAGTGTGGTCGGGGTTGATGCCTTCAAAACGGCGTACAATGACATTGCCTGTCTCCAGTTCGTATTCACCTTTCACTTCCTTTTCGGTCATGTCGGCAGTGCACGGTATGTCCTTGTAGAAATAGTCGGCATGTGTTGTTCCTATGTTTGGAATGTCCTTCCCAGCCTGTGCCCATGCGGTAGCGTATGTCGAATGCGTATGAACCACGCCCTGGATATTGGGGAACGCCCTGTACAGGACCAGATGGGTGGGGGTATCCGAAGAAGGATTGAGGTCCCCCTCGACAACCTTGCCGGTTTCGAGGGTGACTACAACCATATCGGATGCTTTCATTTCATCATAGCTTACGCCGCTGGGCTTGATTACGACAAGTCCCTTTTCACGGTCTATGCCTGAAACATTGCCCCAGGTGAATATTACCAGTCCCTGTCTTACAAGATCAAGGTTGGCCTGAAACACCTTTTCCTTAAGTTCTTCCAACATATTACCAGAGGAATATATAGAGAACTGCAAGAATGACAATCACGCAGATGGCACCGATGTTGAAGGTGCGGTCTGTGCGGAACAGGGTCAGATCAATGCCTACAGCCTTGGCATTCTGGTACTTGTCCTTGGCATTTGAACGAAGGTAGAAACCAAGAACACCCAGGATGGCAGCAAAGAACAGCATTGCCTCGAAGCCCCATGAGCGGAGAACAGGATTGCATACGCCCCAGATGAATACTACAAATGAGATGGCAGCGGCAATGAACAGAACCTGTGACCACTTGAGCTGTGTGTCAATTGTGTGCTGGTCAAGCTTTTCAGCTTCAATGCGGCCGTTCTTGTTAAGCAGTGACATTGGAACGAATATGGCAACAAGTACCAGGAATACGTAACCCATGCGCAGCAGGAACGGAACTTCCGGCAGCAGGAACTTGAACAGGATTGAGAAGAAGAATGTGCCTATGGCTGCAACAACGGCTGCAGGACCTGAAGCACGCTTCCACAGCAGACCCAGTCCGAAGATTACTACAACGCCCGGATATACGAAACCAGAATACTCCTGGATGATCTGGAATGCCTGGTCGGCACCGCCCATGATAGGATAAACGGCAATCATTGCAATAATCAGAGCGCATACGGATGTGATACGGCCGACATTGACCAGCTTCTTTTCAGAAGCATCCTTCTTGATGTACTGCTTGTAGATGTCCATTGTGAAGATGGTCGATGTCGAGTTGAACATTGAAGCCAGTGATGAGATTACAGCGGCTGCAAGTGCTGCAAATGACAGACCCTTTATAAATACCGGAGTGAAGTTGCGGATAAGGAAGGGATATGCATCATCGGATATTGAAATGCCACCGGCCAGCTGTGCGAACAGCTCAGGCTGCTGGGTCTTGATGTAGAATGCGCATACGCCCGGGATGCAGACGATGAACGGAATCAGTATCTTAAGGAATGCTGCGAAAATCATACCCTTCTTGGCTTCTGCAAGGCTCTTTGCGGCAAGACCCTTCTGGATGATGTACTGGTTGAAACCCCAGTAACCCAGGTTGGTCAGCCACAGTGCACCTACTATGAGGGCAATGCCGGGAAGAGTGAAGTACGGGTCATCGGTAATGCCCGGGTACATTGCAGCGTTGCGCTGTACGGCCAGATTGAAGTGTGTGTCACCGGGGATTTCCTTCAGGCTCTGGAATACATTGCCCAGGGCTGCAAGGGCACCGCCCTCAAGGTTAAGCTTGGTGGCGATAACATTCAGGGCAGCGTATGCGGTAATAAGACCGCCGCCTACAAGGAATGTAACCTGCATTACATCGGTCCATGCAACTGATGACAGACCTCCGTAGATTGAATATACACCTGCAATGATGTAGAGAATCAGAATGATGACCAGACGGATTGAAATTGAGGTGCTGCCAATTACGAGCATGCAGCCGCGAAGACCGAGAATCTGCTCGATGGCAAGGGCGCCCAGCCAGGCGACCGATGTCAGGTTGATGAAAATGTAGAGGAAAAGCCAGAATATTGAGAAGGCCAGACCGGTACCGGGATTGTAACGGTCACGCAGGAACTGCGGGATGGTGAATATCTTCTTCTCAATCATGACGGGAAGCAGGAACTTACCTACAACGATAAGCGTGGCTGCTGCCATGAGCTCGTATGCGGCAATGGCAATACCCGATGCGAATGCGGTACCGGACATACCGATGAACTGTTCGGCCGAGATGTTGGCGGCAATCAGAGATGCGCCGACGGCCCACCATGTCAGGGTGTTACCGGCCAGGAAGTAGTCACTTGAGGTCTTTTCCTTACCGTTCTTACTGCGGGACAGGAAGAATCCCAGGAAAATGAGCAGCGCCAGATAGGCAACTACCACAATGTAGTCAATTGTCTGGAAGCCGTTGTTCTTAAGGCCTTCCAGCACAGAAGTTGATTGTAAAAACATTGAAATTATTTTATTTGGTTAATAATCGGTGAATTATTCCACGCCAAACTGATAGATGCAGTGGCTGTAGTATTCCTGGCCCGGCTCAAGCTCTGCGCTGTACCAGCCCTCAAGGTCAGACTTGTTCGGGCTGTCCGGGAATTTCTGTGTCTCAAGGCAGCAGCCTGTGCGGATAGTCATAGGATTACCCTGCTTGTCATTGCCTGAACCGTCAAGGAAGTTGCCTGAGTAGAACTGGATACCGGGTTCGTTGGTATATACTTCAACAAAGATACCGGTTATCGGGCTGTACAGCTTGGCGCAGCACTGGGTGTCGTCGCACTTGGTGTTGAGAACCCAGTTGTGGTCATAGCCGTTGCCGTTTCTGAGCTGCTCGTCTTCAAAGGCTGCACCTTCAAGTCCCTCGATTGCTTCGCCTATTCTGCGGCCCTGAGTGAAGTCCATCGGGGTTCCTGCAACCGGAGCGATTTCTCCTGTAGTCATGTATGTGTCGTCAACCGGAGTGAAGTAATCGGCATTCAGAGTCAGAATGTGGTTGGTTATGGGCAGTGAGTGGTCACCGTTCAGGTTGAAGTAGCTGTGGTTGGTCATGTTGATGACGGTCTTCTTGTCGGTGGTAGCCTTCCATACAATGTCAATGGCATTGTTGTCATTCAGGGTGTATGTTACGGTTGCAACGACGTTGCCCGGGAAACCGGCTTCGCCGTCAGCTGAGTTCATTACAAGGGTGATGGCGTTGTCCGATACTTCCTGGACATCCCATACAAGGTTCTGCCATCCCAGAGGTTCCGGGGTCAGAGTGCAGCCGCCGTGAAGGCAGTGGCCGAAATTGTTCTGGGGAAGCTGGTATTCTACACCGTCAACGGTAATCCTGCCCTGGTTGATACGGTTTGCGTAGCGTCCTACGGTCGAACCGAAGTCACTTGCAAGAGTGGTGTAGTCCTGAATGTTCTTGAATCCTATGACGGCATCCTGCATATTGCCGTTCTTGTCAGGAACCATGATGGCAACGATGCGTGCACCGAAGTTTGTAACATAGACTTCGCATTTGCCGGCGTTTGTCAACCTGTACAGGTCAGTCTGTTTGCCTGTGAATTCTGTCTGGAAATCTGCCTGGTTGAGAACAGGAGCTGTTTCCTTCTGAGAGCACGATGCCATAGCGAGCATTCCGGCCATCAGGATAATGGAACTCTTTTTCATTTTGATGTTGGTTTATTGGTTAATTGGTTGTTATAAAATTATCTCGTGTGAACCGTCACCGATAGTGACGCTGTAAAATTTCGGTTCGATTGTAAAACGCTCCCTGTAGGCGCGTGTGACCTCGCGTTTGAAGTCGTCCATGATGCTGTCCTTTACAAGGTTTATAGTGCAGCCTCCGAAACCGCCACCCATTATCCGGCTGCCGGAAACGCCGCATGCGCTTGCGGTTTCGACAAGGAAATCGGTTTCGGGACAGCTTGCACCGAACTGTCGGCTCATGCCCCAGTGAGTACGGTACATGCATCGGCCCACGTTCTCGTAGTCGCCCTTTTCAAGCGAGTCGCAGACTTCAAGGACGCGGTCCTTCTCGTCAAGTATGTAAAGCGCTCTCTGGTAATCGGTCTCTGAAATGGCATTGCGGACTTCGTCCAGCATGTCGTGTGTGGCGTCGCGCAGTGCCTTGACCTGCGGATGGCGTTCCGCTATGGCTGCGACTGCGTTTTCGCAACTCTGACGTCGTTCGTTGTATTCGCCTCCGAGCATGTGCTTGACGCGCGAATCCACCAGAACGAGGCTGTAGCCTTTCGGACTGAACGGGAAATATTCGTATTCCAGAGAACGGCAGTCCAGTCTCATGAGCTGTCCTTTCTTTCCGAAGACCGATGCGAACTGGTCCATGATGCCGCAGTTCAGCCCGCACCAGTTGTTTTCGGTAGCCTGGCCTATGCGTGCCAGCTCGAACCTGTCAATCCGCGAGCCGCAGAACAGTTCGTTGAGCGCGAATGCAAAGACGCAGTCAATGGCGGCCGATGATGACATGCCGGCACCAAGCGGCACGTCTCCGGTGAACACGGCATCGAAGCCATGGCATTCGAAGCCTCTGACCGCAATTTCCATGCATGTGCCGAAAACGTAACATGCCCAGCGCTGGTCGGGCCTGCGGGAATCGTCAAGACTGAAACTGCATGCCGGCATCCCTTCCAGGTCGGCCGAAAGCACATTGACCGTACGGGTACCGTTCGGTGCAATGGCCAGGGCAATGCCTTTGTCAACAGCTCCGGGGAACACGAATCCGTCATTGTAGTCGGTGTGCTCGCCAATCAGATTGATGCGTCCGGGCGAAAAGAACAGGCGGCACTGTCGGCCGAACTGTCTTTCGAATAGGTCTGTCAGGTGGGCGTAGTCCATGTGCGCCGGTTATTCGACTCCGAAACGGTAAATGGTTGTCTGGGTATAGACTTCTCCGGGGTTCAGCGTGGTGCTGGGGAAGTGCGGGTTGTTGGGGCTGTCGGGGAAATGTTCCGCTTCGAAACATACTGCGCAACGGCGCGGCAGATCGGCTCCGTGGGCGCAGATGCTGCCTGAGCACCAGTTGCCTGTGTAGCACTGTACGCCGGGCTCTGTGGTCCAGCATTCAAGACTGCGTCCGCTTGCGGGGTCAACGCACTTTACTGCGAATGACAGTTCTCCCGGCTCGCGCTTGTTAAGGACCCAGCAGTGGTCATAGCCGTGGCCGTTTGCGGTCTGCTGTCCCTGGTCAATGCGCTTGCCTATCTTTTCGGGTGTGCGGAAATCGAACGGAGTGCCTTCAACCTTGTCGATGTTTCCGAGTGGGATGCATGTGCCGTCAATCGGAATGTAATGGTCGGCGTTGATGGTCAGGTCGTAGCCCAGAATGTCTGCCGGGCTTTTCTTCATTCCGTTCAGAGTGAAGTATGCGTGGTTGGTCAGGCATACCACGGTCTTCTTGTCGGTTGTGGCTTCGTATTCAATGACCAGCTCGTTCTCATCGGTCAGACGGTAGGTCACATTGACGTCAAGATTGCCGGGGAAACCTTCTTCGCCGTCCTTGCAGAGATAGTGCAGTTTCAGCGTGCATGCGTCGGTCTGCTGTGCGTCGAACACTCGGCCGTGGAAACCTGTGGGGCCTCCGTGCAGACTGTTGGGGCCGTCGTTGGCTGCAAGCGTGTACTCCTTGCCGTCAATGGTGAACTTTCCTTTCGCTATGCGGTTTCCGTAGCGGCCTATGAGAACGCTCAGGTATGTTTCCTGGCTGTTGATGACGTGGTCAATGCTGTCATGTCCCCATACGACACTTTCCATCTTGCCGTTGCGGTCAGGCATCATGACGGAAAGAAGCGCTCCGGCATAGTTCGTTATTGCGATTTCAGCCCCTCTCTTGTTCTTCAGGATGAACAGGTCGGTCTGTTTTCCCTGTACTGTTTTCTGGAAGTCCTGTCTCTTGAGTCCCGACAGGTTATTCTCAACGTAGAAATTGCTCATAGTTGTATAATTATGCATTAATTGGCTTGGCTGGTGTACAACCTCGCAAATTAAACCAAAAAATGCTGCAACTGCAAGCCTGTAAAGTTAAAAAAGGGGTCAGATGGAAGAAAATTCAGGCATTCTGAGCAAATCGGCAACGACGAATGTGCTGCCGCCGACAAAAATCATGTCATTGTCTGATGCGTCCTTTCTTGCGGTACGGAACGCCGCTTCCACTGACGGGTATGCGGTCCCGGCAAGTCCGTGCTTCATGGCCTTGGCTTGAAAATCATTTACATTCATAGCGCGTTCGACCGATGCCTGGGTGAAATAGTAGACAGCGTTTTCCGGCATCAGTTCCAGAACGTTGTCAATGTCTTTGTCGCCGACCATGCCCATGACTATGCGCATGGTTCCAAACCCTGGCCCGGACATTATTTCTTCAAGATGGCGCGCCGTGTATTTTATGCCGTGACTGTTGTGCCCCGTGTCGCAGATTACGGCAGGGCGCTTGCTCAGCTGCTGCCATCGGCCCATCAGGCCGGTCATCTGGCAGACGTTTGCAAAAGCCTTGCGTATGTCGGCATCGCTGATTCCATAACCGAGTCCGCGAAGCTGGTCAATGGCATGGAGTATGGTGCCGGCATTCTTTTCCTGACACATGCCGGCCAGACAGCTTTCAAGGCAGTCAATGTCGGCAGTCTTGTAAATTACCTTGTCAAGTGTTCTTTCCTTTACGGAAATTATCTTACAATTATCTTGCGCGAATATGATAGGCGCGTGTTCGGCATCGGCCTTTTTCTGAAACACGTTACGGGTTTCTATGCAGGACTCTCCAATGACCACAGGAACGCAGTGTTTTATGATTCCGGCCTTTTCGGCGGCAATGCTTTCAAGAGTGTTGCCCAGGAACTGCATGTGGTCAAAGCCGATGTTGGTTATGACGCACAGTTTCGGGGTTATGATGTTGGTGCAGTCCAGGCGTCCTCCAAGGCCGGTCTCTATTACGGCTATGTCTACCTTCTCATGTGCAAACCAGCTGAATGCCATGGCTGTGGTGACTTCGAAGAATGACGGGTGTATGCTTTCCAGAAATTCCAGGTTCTCGCTGACGAACTTTGTGACGTACTCCTCGCTGACGGGGATGCCGTCTATCCTTATGCGTTCCTTGAAATCGGTCAGATGCGGTGACGTGTAAAGCCCGACTTTCAGTCCCGATGACTGCAGGACGGCGGCAAGAGTGTGCGAAACGCTGCCTTTGCCGTTGGTACCGGCTATATGGATGGTCTGAAACAGCCTGTGCGGGCTTCCGAAATGCCTGTCAAGCGCCAGGGTGTTTTCCAACCCTTCCTTGTATGCTCCGGCTCCTGTATTCTGAAACAGCGGTGTACGGGTGAATAGCCAGTTCACCGCCTGGTCATAGTTCATCGGCATCAGTCAAAATAACTGCGGAATTTCTTGAAGATCTTTTCCTTGATGGAGAGGCTGGGGGTGAAGTTGTCCGACTGGACGAACTTTTCCATTGCACCCTTTTCGTCCTTGGACAGGGTCTCGGGGATGTACACGCTTATGTTGACGATGAGGTCACCGCGACGGCTGCTGTGCAGCTCCGGAAGGCCTTTGCCGCGGAGCCTGAGCATTTTGCCGGGCTGTGTTCCCGGGTCTATCTTGACCTTGACGGCACCGTCAAGGGTGGGGACTTCGACAGCTCCTCCGAGGCTGGCCTGCGGCACGCTCAGAAGCAGATTGTAGACCAGGTCGTTTTCGTCACGTACAAGGTCCTTGTGCTGCTGCTCCTTGATGAGAATGAGCAGGTTTCCGTTATATCCGTTATGCTTTCCGGCGTTGCCCTTGCCTTCGACGGACAACTGCATGCCTTCCTGTACGCCGGCGGGAATCGTGACTTCGACAATGTCTTCTCCGAATACGACGCCGTCACCTGAACAGTGGGGGCATTTGTCCTTGATTATCTTGCCTTCGCCGCCGCAGCGCGGGCAGACTGTCTGGGTCTGTACCATGCCGAAGAAACTCTGTTGGGTGCGCAGGACAGTGCCTGTGCCGTGACAGTCGGGGCAGGTTTCGGCACTTGTTCCTTCCTTGGCTCCGGTGCCGTGGCAGTGTGAGCATGGAACCAGCTTCTTGAGCTTGAACTTCTTTGTTACGCCTGAATTGATTTCTTCAAGTGTCAGAGGAACCGAGATCCTTATGTCGGAACCCTGTGACTTGCGTTCTCCGCGCTGGCGTCCGCGTCCGCCAAAGCCACCAAAACCGCCAAAGCCGCCGCCACCGCCAAAGATGTCTCCGAACATGGAGAATATGTCATCCATTGACATTCCCTGTCCGCCGAAACCGCCGCCGCCGAAACCTGATGCTCCGTTCAGTCCGTCAAAACCGAACTGGTCGTATTTGGCACGCTTGTCCGGGTCACTCAGCACTCCGTATGCTTCGGCCGCCTCCTTGAATTTCTCCTCGGCTTCCTTGTCTCCGGGATTCTTGTCGGGGTGATACTTGATGGCAAGCTTGCGGTAAGCCTTCTTTATTTCATCGGCGGTTGCGGTCTTCGAGACCTCAAGCACCTCGTAGTAGTCTCTTTTTGCCATATTGACTTGAAGTGTTTGGTTTTTACTGGCCTACAGCCACTTTTGCATGACGCAGTACCTTGTCGTTCAGCATATATCCGTCAATTGCACAGTCCAGAACCATTCCCTTCGATTCTTCGTCGGGGGCGGGAATCATGGCTATGGCTTCGTGGAAATCGACGTTGAACGGTTCGTTCTTCGGGCAGATCTTCTTGACTCCCTTCTGCTCAAGAGTATGCATCAGCTTGTTGTAAATCAGCTTGATGCCTTCGGACAGCGCATCATAGTCGGCCGATTTGCCTGAATTGCTTACGGCGCGTTCCAGGTCATCGATGACCGGCAGTATGTCCGTTACAATGTCGGCCGAACCATTTGCAATGAGTTCTGCCTTTTCCTTCAGGGTACGTTTGCGGTAGTTGTCGAATTCGGCCATCAGACGCAGGTATCTGTCGTTCAATTCCGCGTATTCCGCTCCAGCCTTCTCCAACAGGGCTTCAGGGCTGTCCGTGGCGTCCTGCTGCTCCTGTCCGACCTTCAGGTCTTCAGGATTTTCCTGCTTCATCTGTTCTTCCTGTTCTTCCATTCCGTCTGCCGGTTTGCCATTCTTTTTCATCAGTAACAATAAATCGTCATTCAATTGACGGAATGTCAGCAAATGACATGCCAGAATCGTATCAGTGACACTGTGGCAGAACTTTTGTTTAAAATTGTGGATATTTTGACGTATTTTTGTGAAAGAATAACAGTTGTTGGAACATGAAGCCAAAATACAGCATTACATTTCTTCTTGCCGTCCTGCTGTCAGCCTGCGGTACGGTGAATGACATCAAGGTGGTGAACTCCGGTACGGATACGCGGCCGCAGCAGACCGGTGCTGTCCAGCCTGCCCGTGGAACCGATGCATATTCGAACTATATCAACAAATATTCGGATGTCGCGCGCGAGGAAATGAAGACGTATGGAATTCCGGCCAGCATTACGCTTGCGCAGGGACTTCTGGAGTCGGATGCGGGACGCAGTTCTCTGGCTTCGAAATGCAACAATCACTTTGGAATAAAATGTCATTCGGACTGGAAAGGTGGCAGGACCTACAAGGACGATGATCAGCGCAACGAATGTTTCCGCTGCTATAAGACCGCTCAGGAATCATTCCGCGACCATTCGCTCTTTCTCAGGAACGGCAAGCGCTACGCTTTCCTTTTCGATATGGAGGCCGATGACTACAAAGGCTGGGCGAAGGGTCTGAAGAGTGCAGGATATGCAACGAGTCCGACATATGCCAACAAGCTTGTTGAACTGATAGAACGCTATGACCTGTCAAGGTATGACAAGGTGGTGACGGATGCCGGTGCCCGTACCATGAATGTTCCGGAAAGTGCCGTTTACACAATCAACGGCTGCATGTGTGTCAGAATTGCCGGCGACATGACCTTGAAGGACATTTCGCGTCAGTTCAAGGTCTCTGTCCACAGGCTCAGACGTATCAACGACATGACACGCGGCATGACGGTCCGGGAAGGCACTCCGATATTTGTGGAGAGCAAGAAACAGCGTGCTGAAAGGAAATGCGGCACGCATACGGTGGCTCCGGGCGAGAGTCTCTGGTACATATCACAGAATTACGGGGTGAGGCTTGAGAGCCTGGTAAGGCGCAACGGTTTTGAAGACGGCCGTCAACTGGCTGTGGGGCAGACCCTGAGGCTGCGATAGCGTCGGACAGTGCCGTCAGTAGATGAATTCCAGCTCGTCGACATAAAGAGTGCTTCCCACTCCTCCGGTAAAGTAGTCGGCGTACCTGCTTGCGCTGCAGCAGATGAACAGATACGTGGGCGTACGGTTGTCCCTGTATTCAAAGTCAATGTTGAACTCCCTGTATTTTCCGCCTGTGTCGTCAAGCTCGATTCTTGCCAGTGCAATGATGCTCGGATCGGTGTCGAGATTTATGATGGTGGACTTGTCGCCGGAATTTGCACGGTGCGGACCGCTCCAGTCATAGAGACACGCATAAATCAGGCCTTTGTCCATTTTGCCCTTTTCGCCGGAATACGGTTCTTTTGTCTTGTTGACCGTTACAGGCTTGTAATCATAGAATCCGTGAAAGCTGACGGGTCTGCACGAAAAAGGCCATCCCTGGTCAATGATGCCATTGAAATTCTGGATTTTGACAAAAGTGCCGGTATATACGGTTCCTGCGGCAAATGTCCCGACTACGGAGGATGACTCCATACGGCAGGCTTTTCCCTTTATTACGTGCTTTTCTTCGGGACATGCGGCACTTGAACCTCCCAGAACGGTGACGGCTCTGTTTGCCGTATCCCAGCAACGGACTGAATCGTTCTGGAGATAGGGGTACCACACATTTCCGTCCTTCCACCAGTTCTCGAAATTCATATTGGGAACCTGTGCGTACTTTGTTCCCGGCTTGTCAGACAGCGTTTCGTGATCGGCTGAAACCTTCCATTCATACGTTTGTCCGGGATAGGTCTCGATAATCAGAATCAGTGGCTTTGTCAAATCAAGAACGGAGCCCGGTGCGTTCAATATGCGGGAACCGTCACTGACGGACAGGTCAAGCAGCATGACTTTGTCCAGGGGCGACGTGTCGGCAAGATGCAGCGTCACGGTCCTGTCAGTCTTGTCTATGCTTGCGCTTTTCATGCCTTCGGCCTGTATGCCGGTAATTTCACCGGCGAGGTAAGGATACGGAGTCGTGTCTTCGATACACCCTGCGTACAGTATGACGCATGCAGCCAAAAGCCATGCCGAAAAAGAAGTTCTGAATCCTGACATTGGAAAAACGGCTTTATTCAGTGAACGGTAAAAATGAGTCCTATATTGACCGACGGGAAATCTATTGACAAATGCCCTCCGATGCCGGAGCTTGAGCCTTTGTACACGCGGTTCCTGATTTGTTCCTTTGTTGAATACGAGACTCCAAGCAGACCCAGCGACATTTCAACGGCTGTCGTGTTTGTCAGGAACAGATTGACGCCCGGAGCGACATTGAGACCGTATTCCCACGATGTGACGTATGTCCCGTTACGGCTGTCGTCGCTGCCTGACAGACTGCGGCTCTGGCCGTATCCTATTTCCAGCCCTGCATCGGCAAACAGCGCAAATGTTCTTGAACCCCGGAACGGCATGTATGCCCTGTATGCGGCCGATGCGTAGAACGTGTGTTGCAGAAGGTTGAATCCGGACAGCGACAGTGAAAGGTCGTCGGACAGTTCCAGGTCGGTTCCGCTGAAATCAAGCATCGTCCTTCTGTATGAGAACTTCAGGCCTGCAGCCTGATTGTCCGCAAAGCAGAAATAGAGGAAAGGGGTTGCCTTGAGCGTGTATGCTTCGAGTCCGAAATCGCCGGTTATGGCAATCCGATAGTCCGATGCGTCAAGATTGCGGTATGAAAACATGCCTCCGCAAAACACTGTTCTTTCGGGCATGAATACGGGTGCGTCCTTTGGTGACAGGCCTCTGTCAAAACCGCTTGCATCGGCACCGGTCCAAATCAAAGCCTGCAGCAGGAATAGCAGTAATGGTTTTTTTAACATGGTCAGTATGCGAAGGGAACCTGCCCCGGCCGGGTGTGTTCCCAATTGCGTGTCATATGATTTCCTGCTCTTCCTTCATGTCGAGTTCCGCGCCGTCAGCGCCTGTGAAACGGTATGCCAGGAATGCAAGGTTCTGGTCGGGGAGTATCCTTATTCTCCAGCCGTAGCGTGACTGCCACTTGCGCTTGAGCGAAATGATTCCGCTGCTGATATAGGAATGGACGTACGGATGGACATAGAGCTTGAATGACTTCATGCTCTTGCTCAGGCATGCAATCTTGCTTTCCAACTGGTCGGTGAACAGGATTGAAGGCCTGATTGTGCCCTTGCCGAAGCATGTGGGGCAGGTTTCGTCGACTGGAACGTCCATGACGGGACGTACGCGCTGGCGTGTTATCTGCATGAGTCCGAACTTGCTCAGTGGCAGGATGTTGTGTTTCGCGCGGTCGCGTTCCATGTTCTGGCACATGCGGTCATACAGGGCCTTGCGGTCTTCCGGCAGATCCATGTCAATGAAGTCCACCACGATTATGCCGCCCATGTCGCGCAGTCTGAGCTGGCGTGCGAGCTCATCTGCGGCACCCAGGTTGACCTCCAGCGCATTCTCTTCCTGCGAGCTGTCCTTCTTTACGCGGTGCCCGCTGTTTACATCGACCACATGAAGGGCTTCGGTGTGTTCGATTACGAGGTATGCACCGCTCTTGTATGATACGACGCGGCCGAACGAGGACTTGATCTGTTTCGTGATGCCGAAATGGTCGAAAATGGTCAGTTCGCCTTTGTACAGCTTCACTATGTTCAGGCTGTCAGGCATGACCATGCCTACGTAGTCGCGTATTTCGTTGTATGTCTTTTCGTCATTGCAGTGTATGGACTCGTACGAGGAGTTGAGCATGTCGCGCAGAATGGCGATTGTACGGCTGGTTTCTTCATAGACAAGCGTTGCCGGCTTTTCGGCTTTTCCAGTCGCTGCAAGACAGTCCTCCCAGCGGCGGTAAAGTATGCCCAGCTCGTTGTCGAGCTCGGCCACGCGCTTGCCTTCGGCCACTGTGCGGACAATTACGCCGCAGTTCTTCGGCTTGATGCTGGTGATGAGCTGTTTGAGCCTGGCACGTTCTTCGCCGGCCTTGATTTTTGACGAAACGGACACTTTGTCGGAGAACGGAATCAGAACCAGGAACCGGCCTGCAAAGGAAATTTCTCCGGTCAGACGCGGACCTTTGGTGGAGATGGGCTCTTTGGCAATCTGAACCAGCACTTCCTGACCCTGCTGAAGGACAGTGGATATGCTGCCTTCCTTCTCGTTGAATTCCACGTTCTGTGCCTTGACGAACGGGAACGGCTTTTTTCTGTTGCTGCGGACCTGCCCCAGCAGCTTCTGCATTGAAAGGAACGACGGACCGAGATCCTGATAATGGAGGAATGCCTCCTTCTCGGAACCTATGTCAACGAAACAGGCATTGAGTCCCGGCATGAGTTTCTTGACTCTGCCAAGATACATGTTGCCGACAGAGAATGTCATTTCCCTGTTCTCGTTCTGGTATTCGACCAGATTCCCATCTTCGGTAATGGCAATCTGAATGCTTTCCGGCTTTACGTATACCGTCAGTTCGCTTGTCATCTGTTTGCTGTATGCCTGTTATCAATAAAGCAAAGAACAAACCTGGCGCAGGATAATGCGTACGACAAGTTTGTTCTTGGAAATCATGACAGACGTTTATTTGCTCTTGTGTCTGTTCTTTCTCAGTCTTTTTTTACGCTTGTGCGTAGACATCTTATGTCTTTTCTTCTTTTTTCCGCTAGGCATGGTTTCTAATATTAAGGGTTAATTATCACTTTCTTACAGAAATTGCAAAAGTCTTGGCCGGTTTGAATGCCGGAATCTTGTGCTCCGGTACCGTGATTGTCGTGTTCTTGAGAATGTCACGAGCAGCCTTTGCAGCTCTTTTCTTGGTAATGAAACTGCCGAAACCTCTCAGGTAGACGTTCTCGTCATTTACAAGAGATTCCTTAACTACCTCCATGAATCCTTCAACACATGTCAGAATATCGGCTTTGTCAAGACCGGTCTTCTGGGCAATCTGGTTTACAACATCAGCTTTTGTCATATCGTCGATATATAATTAAATAATGTTTGTCCTTTGCTTTTCAACGGGTTGCAAAGATAGTCTATTCCTATGACAATAAAAAGATTTCGCGTTTTTTTGTGTGAAAAATAAATGTTTTCCAAAGACTCCGTTTTTTTACGCAATCATTTTGGAAACGCTCTGTCCAGTTCTTATATTTGCTCCGATAATTTTTAATACCTAATTTATATGTCAGTAAACAAAGTTATTCTGATTGGAAACGTGGGCAAGGATCCCGATGTGAGATATCTTGACAATCACGTTTGTGTTGCAAATCTTTCTCTGGCCACTACCGAAAGGGGATATGTTGCCCAGAACGGCACTCAAGTCCCTGAAAGGACCGATTGGCACAATCTGGTATTTTGGCGCGGCCTCGCTGAAACAGTTGAAAAATTCGTACGGAAGGGAGACCGTCTGTATGTCGAGGGAAACATCAGGTACAGGAACTATGACGATCAGGGCGGAGTGAAGCATTATGTCACTGAAATATTCGTTGACAATATGGAAATGCTTTCCCCGAAGACGGCGAAACAGGACGCCCAGCCTGCACAGCCGCAAACGGTCCGGCAGCCCCAGCAAGGCACTGACGACGTTCCGTTCTGACTTCTTCCGGTACTGCGGAAAAAGGCTGTCACCATCAGGCGACGGCCTTTTTCAGTGAAATGTCATTAAAAAACGAAGGCTGCGACTGCAGGCAATGGGCAAAATGGTTACCTTTGTACATTATTAAAAATAAGGCATGAAGAATAAGCTCGGATTCATGGCAGGTATGATCATTTCCGTCATGGGAATCTGGTCGTGCATCACGTTTGATGACAGACTTGACCTTGACAGGGAATTGAGTCTTGACATGAAGCTTGGAGCCGATGGCCTTTACATTCCTGTAGGTACTCTTGACACTATCTGGATGGATTCGCTGCTCAAAACCGGCAACATGGGAGGGGCATCGGTCCGGTGTCTGGACAACGGAGTGCTGGGCATCAGTCTGACCGGACGTATTGACAGCGCTTCATACAACCTGGAGCCGATGACAGTCATTCCGCAGATGAGCCTTGTGAAACAGTCTGCGGCCGTGTCTCTTGGGGATGGTATGGATTTCCTGTTCAACAAGGACAATGACTTGAAGATAAGCGACATGACAATAGCGCTGAATTTGAGGTACGTCCTTCCTGCCGACATGAGCATTTCGGCAGGCATGATGTCAAAGGACAGGAACGGCAATGTCATTTCAGACTGCCTGACTACCCCTGACGACGGCGACATTGTCATTCCCGGCAGCAGCGCGCCGGACGACACGTGCAGCGTCACTCTTCTGTTCTACGCAAAGGATGCGCCCGATATAAGCGGCACCGATACTGTTCCGGTAAAAATCAGCGGACTTCCGCAATTGCTGTCGGCCATGCCGGATTCCATCCTGTTCCAGCTGGATGCCAGTGTCGCGGACAATACGGTGCAGACCTTCCGTTTTAACAATCTGTTCGTGACGGGCAGTTATGAAGTTACCATGCCTATGGCCTTCGACAGTATGACTGTAGCCTATACTGATACCGTTGCCGGCCTGGGCGAAGAACTTGAAGCTGTTGCCGGTTATCTGGGTGCCGTCGAGGCGCGTCTTGTAGCCGGGTATGAAAGTTCCGTTCCGTTTGGCATAGAGCTGAGCGTCTGGGCCATAGATTCGCTGAAGAACGTGATTCCCGAAATTTCAATAGCCCCGGCAGCGATACCGGCCGGCAGTGAAACCGAAGTGAAAACTGAAACGGTGGACTTCAGCCTGTCGGTGCAGGATGGCGGAATTGGAAAAATTGACGGTTTCACATTCACCGCAAAGTGTGTCGCCGACGGAGTTTCGGTGAAATCCGGAGGATATATTCTAGTCAAGGATGTCTTCCTGGCCTTCGATGAAGGTCTGGATGTCGATTTGAGTAAAGCCAGTTATGAAAACCGATGTGATTGAAAAGTATGTCCTGACAGTTCTGATGTGCATCTGCGTATGCGCAGCCAGTCCGGCACAGACCGCTTCCTCATATTTTCTTGAAGGGTCGTACAGCCGCTACCGCCTGAATCCGGCTCTTGCACCGGAAAGGGGGTTCATGGCCCTGCCGGCATTGGGCGGTGTCAGCGTTGAGGCCAACATGAATGCAGGCCTGGCCAATTTCATATATGAATCGGAGTCGAAACCCGGGTCGCTGACCACGTTCATGAGCGGCGATGTGGACCCGCAGCGGTTCCTGGAGGCACTGCCCGATGCGGTCAGGCTCAATGCGAACATCGAAACGGACATCCTGAGTTTCGGCTTTGGCGCTTCGAGGTGGTATTTCTGGTTTGACTCGCGCCTCAGAAGCTGCCAGAATGTTTCCATTCCCGAAGATATGTTCGAGTTCATGAAATCGGGGATGTCGGCAGGCGACTATGACATATGCGGCATGAATGTCACGACGGTCAATTATCTGCAGACGTCTCTTGGCTTTCAGATAAAGCCGGTCAGGAATCTCAGCGTCGGCATTTCAACGAATGTCCTTTTCGGCCTGGCATATTCAAAGGCCGCCGTTGACCGCATTCATGCAGTCGTGGATCCTGACATCTGGAAGGTAAGTACCGCCGCTTCGGTCACCATGGCAGCGCCCGGAACGCGCATTGTTCTTGACGAGGACGGAAAGATATGCAGCCTGGACTGCAATCCGGACTTTTTCCACAATGTCGGAAGTTACGGACTGTCTGTTGACCTGGGAGGCGAATATGATCTGAAGGACATCGTCCCTGGTCTAAAGGTCTCGGCGTCGTTGACCGATATCGGAGGCATGCTGTGGAGAAATGCACAGGTGCTTGAATCCGACAGATGCAGGTCCGTGGAGTTCGACGGCTTTGACAATGACGATTCAGACGGCATAGACGATGACCTTGGAGAGCTGGCAAGATTCAGAGAAACGGAAGACACCGAATTCGCAACGGCATTTGACGCAACTTTCAGGGCAGGTGTACGGTACAGCCTGCCGGGACTGGACTGGCTTGCGTTTGGAGAACTTGTCACCATGCGTACAGGCATGAACGAACTGTTCGAATCAAGAACGTCAGTCAACGTTTCGGCCGGCAACGTCCTGGACGTGTCGGGCAGTCTGGCATTTTCAAACCACGGCATAGGCTTTGGCGGCGTGCTGAATCTGCATCCTGGCGGATTCAATCTGTTTGCCTGCCTGGATGCCTGCACATTGAGACTCAATCCCCAATTCATTCCACTTGACAAGTTCTCATGCAATGTCAGCTTCGGCATAAGGATGGGATTTGGCGAACGTAGATTCTGATGTCTGTGATTTCATTTGCTCTGTTTGCGAAGGCTGCGGCTATAGGCTTGCTCGGAGCGGCTCCGATGGGGCCGTCAGGGGTTCTCGTAATCCGGAAGACCCTGGACAAGGGACGCTTCGGCGGATTCCTGACAGGTCTTGGCGTAATGCTGAGCGACATGATATACATTGCGGTCACCATGACGGGACTGTCACTGGTTCTCGGCTATCTTGAAAATCCCAGGGTTGCCATGGCGGTGAAGATGACAGGATGCGTCCTGCTCATGTTCTTCGGCATCTCCACAATACGCAACAACCCGTTGGCAAAGGCACGTCGGGAAAGGAACGCAAGAGCGGATTCCATCTGGCAGAATGTTCTGTCAGGATTTCTGGTGGCTGTGGTCAATCCGCTGGTGGTGTTCATTTACATGGGGCTGTTCGCTTTCTTCGCTCTGCCTGTCGATTACATGGATATGCCGGGCAAGCTGGAAATGCTGCTGCTCTGCGCTGCAGGTGACGTATGCTGGTGGCTCATTTTGAGCTTCCTGATCAACAAATTGAGAAACCGCTTCGATTTGAGAGGCGTCTGGATGATAAATAGAATTTTGGGAACGATTCTCATCGCTGCATCGGCAGGATGGTTCGTGATACTTGTTATATAACAGTATGTTCGTATCGGAAGAACTCAGAAAAAGCAATATTGCCGAATACCTGCTGTACATGTGGCAGGTTGAGGATACCGTACGTGCCGCGGGTCTTGACCCGGACCGGCTGTATGACGCCGTGATAAGCGGCAGCGGGCGCTCTGACAGGGAATGTCAGGCATGGAAACAGTGGTATGCCGACATTGCGGACATGATGCGTCGCGAAGGAAAGGTCGAGAAGGGACATCTGCAGGTGAACGCAGGTGTGCTGGACCTGCTTTCCGACCTTCATGCAAGACTGGTCGGGAGCGGCCGTATGGAAGAATACCGTGATGCCTACTACAAGGCTCTGCCGTTCATTGTGGAGCTTCGTGCAAAGAAACACTGTCCGGAAAACAATGAACTTCAGGACTGCTTTGAATTCATGTACGGCGTATGGATGCTTAACCTTCAAAAGAAAACAATAAGCGGCGCTACGGCCCAGGCTGTGGATGCCATTTCGAAAATGATAGCTATGCTTGCTTCATATTATCGTGACGACAAGGAAGGCAGGCTGGATTTGGACTGATTATGGAAGAGATAGATAGAAGAAGAACATTTGCAATTGTTTCGCACCCTGATGCGGGCAAGACTACACTTACTGAGAAATTCCTTCTGTTCGGCGGCCAGATACAGGTGGCCGGAGCCGTAAAGTCGAACAAGATCCGCAAGACAGCGACAAGCGACTGGATGGACATTGAAAAGCAGCGCGGCATTTCGGTTACCACGTCTGTCATGGAATTCGATTATGAAGGCTATAAGATAAACATTCTGGACACTCCCGGTCACCAGGATTTCGCTGAGGACACATTCCGTACCCTGACGGCCGTCGACAGTGTCATCATTGTGATTGACAGCGCAAAGGGCGTGGAAATGCAGACGCGCCGCCTCATGGAGGTGTGCCGCATGCGCTCCACTCCTGTCATTGTGTTCGTGAACAAGCTGGACCGTGAAGGCAACGATCCGTTTGACCTGCTTGACGAGCTGGAGGAGGAGCTGAAGATACATGTCCGTCCTCTGAGCTGGCCCATAGAGAAGGGCGTCCGTTTCAAAGGCGTCTACAACATATACGAGCAGCAGCTCAATCTGTTCACGCCCAACAAGCAGATGGTGACGGAAAGGGTTACGGTCGATGTGGACAGCCCGGACCTTGAGGCTCATGTAGGCGAGGACAATGCCGCCAAGCTGCGTCAGGACCTGGAACTGATTGACGGAGTGTATGAACCGTTCGACCATCAGGCATACTTGGACGGACAGCTGGCTCCGGTATTCTTCGGATCGGCCCTGAACAATTTCGGCGTTCAGGAACTGCTGAACTGCTTTGTCAAGATTGCTCCGAGTCCACGTCCCACTCAAGCCCTGGAACGCCAGATCAATCCTGAAGACGGCAAGTTCACGGGATTCATTTTCAAGATCACTGCAAATATTGACCCCAACCACCGTTCTTCGGTGGCCTTCTGCAAGGTATGCTCCGGCAAGTTCCAGAGGAACGAGCCTTATTATCACGTACGTCTGGACAAGACTTTCCGCTTCTCGTCACCCACGCAGTTCATGGCACAGCGCAAGAGCACCATCGAGGAGGCGTGGCCGGGCGACATCATAGGCCTGCCTGACACCGGAAACTTCAAGATAGGCGATACCCTGACTCAGGGCGAGAAACTGCATTTCAAGGGACTGCCGAGCTTTTCGCCTGAAATGTTCAAATACATTGAGAATGCCGATCCCATGAAGGCTAAGCAGCTTGCCAAGGGCATTGACCAGCTTATGGGCGAAGGTGTGGCGCAGATGTTCGTCAACCAGTTCAACGGCCGCAAGCTCATAGGTACTGTGGGCCAGCTGCAGTTTGAGGTCATACAGTACCGCCTGGAGCATGAGTATGGCGCCACCTGCCGCTGGGAGCCTGCAAGTCTGTACAAGGCATGCTGGATCGAGAGTGACGATGCGGCTGAACTTGATGCGTTCAAGAAGCGCAAATACCAGTTCATGGCAACTGACAAGGAGGGCAGGGACGTGTTCCTTGCAGACAGCGGGTATGTCCTTCAGATGGCTCAGATTGACTTCAAGCATATAAAGTTCCATTTTACAAGCGAGTTCTGATTATGGCAAGGCCGGTTTACGATGAAGATCTGAAGAAGGCTGTCGAGATTATGCGTCAGGGCGGAATAATCCTGTATCCGACAGATACCATTTGGGGCATCGGCTGTGACGCTTCAAACTCACAGGCCGTCAGACGCATATTCGAGCTGAAGCAGCGCAGTGACAGCAAGTCGATGCTGTCGCTTCTGGACAGCGATGCCAAACTGGGCTATTACGTTCCGGAAGTTCCCGATGTCGCCTATGACCTGATGGACATGTCGGAAAAGCCCGTGACCATCATATATGACAATGTGCGCCATCTGGCCCCCGAACTGCTGGCGGCCGACGGAAGTGCCGGGATACGCATTTCACGGGAGGCTTTTTCCCGCGACCTGTGCGCGCGTCTTGGCGGAGCTGTCGTGTCGACATCGGCCAATATCAGCGGAGAGCCTTCGCCGCAGTGCTTCGCGCAGATTTCCGATGCCATCATCAAGGGTGTGGACTATGTGGTTTCGTACCGGCAGGACGAGAATGTGAAAGCTGCGGCCTCAAGTATCATAAAACTTGGTTCCGGGGGACTGGTAAAGGTTATCAGAGAATGAACATGATGCTGAAGGACAATATGCACAATCTTCTGAACAGGTTCAACCTGTGGCGGTCGCAGCATGTAGGGCAGCGGCAGTTCGTCCTGATGCTGAGTCTTGTGGTCGGCGTGGCGACTTCGTGCGCGGCGCTGCTTCTGAAGTATCTTATCGAGCTGGTCCATGACCTGCTGAAGGACGGGCTGGTATCGGGAGGCTACAATTTCGGGCTTCTGATTTTCCCTGTTGCGGGTATTCTGCTGTCAGGCCTGTTCATCAGATATGTGGTGCGCGATGACATAGGTCATGGAGTTACGAAGATTCTGTACGCATTGTCCAAGAAGAACGGCAGAATCAAACCGCACAATATGTATTCGTCGGTCGTTGCCAGTGCCATCACGATAGGCATGGGCGGATCGGTGGGTGCCGAATCTCCGATAGTGTTGACAGGCTCGGCCATAGGGTCCAACATCGGAAGACTGTTCAATATGGAACACAGGACCCTGATGCTTCTGGTGGGCTGCGGTTCGGCAGGTGCCATTGCCGCCATCTTCAAGGCTCCGATAGCCGGTCTCGTGTTTGTGCTTGAGGTACTCATGTTCGACCTGAGCATGGGTTCCCTGCTGCCTCTGCTGGTTTCGTCTGTAACCGCTGCGACCATTTCGTATCTGGTTGCGGGAACGGACTCGCTGTTCTCGTTCGCATCGGCCCATGAATTCAGTCTTTCCAGCATTCCTTATGCGCTGATTTTCGGCGTCATGGCCGGACTTGTCTCGCTGTATTTCTCGCAGACCATGCACTGGCTCGAAACGGGTTTTTCCAAGGTCAGGAATCCCTGGGTCAGATTCGTGCTTGGCGGTGCCATTCTGAGCCTGCTCATTTTCCTGTTTCCGTCACTGTACGGCGAAGGTTACGATACGGTCAATGCCATTCTTGACATGAACCGTGATGACAGTGTGATTCTTGAAGACTCGCTGTTCCAGAACAACGGCCATTTGCTGCTGTATGTGGCGCTCGTCATGCTGGCGAAGGTGTTCGCATCGACCGCGACCAATGCAGGCGGCGGCTGCGGCGGTATATTCGCTCCCAGTCTGTTCCTTGGCTGTCTTACCGGTTTCCTGTACGGCAAGCTGGCAAACTTGCTCTTCCCCGGAGCCGGTCTGTCTGCCCAGAACTTCGCCCTGTTCGGAATGGCCGGACTGATGTCCGGCATCATGCATGCTCCGCTGACCGGAGTGTTCCTGATAGCCGAACTGACAGGCGGCTATTCCATGTTTCTTCCGCTTATGATGGTATCCATCATGTCATATCTGACGGTACGCGTATTCCAGAAGCATTCAATCTATTCAATGCGACTGGCACAGAAGGGCGAACTCATGACGCATCACAAGGACCAGTCCGTGCTGCTGCTCATGAGCATGGCCGATATCATTGAAACCGAATTCAAACCGGTCAGACCCGAAATGACACTCGGCCAGCTGGTCAAGACAATTGCCAGTTCAAGACGCAACCTTTTCCCAGTGGTCGGTGACGACGACCGTCTGGTAGGTGTGGTGAGTCTGGAAAGCATAAGAAACATCATGTTCCGTCCCGAACTGTACGAACGGTTCAAGGTGCAGAAACTTATGGAACTGCCGCCGGCCAGGTTGACGGTCATGGATACGATGGATTCGGTAATGAGACAGTTTGACGATACCGGTGCGTGGAATCTTCCGGTCGAAGACGAGAACGGCCGATATCTGGGCTTCGTGTCCAAGTCAAAGATATTCGGAGCGTACAGAAATGTGCTGCTGGAACTTTCAGATGAATGACAATGGAAAAGAAAGATTTGAGGATAGTGTTCATGGGAACGCCGGAATTCGCCGAATTCTGTCTGAGAAGGCTTGTTCAGGAGAACTATAACATTGTAGGCGTGGTGACGATGCCCGACAAGGCCATCGGCCGTCATGCCAGCGTCCTTCAGGCAAGTCCGGTGAAGAAGTATGCACAGGAAGCCGGAATTCCTGTCCTTCAGCCCGAAAAGCTCAAGGACGAGGCATTTCTCAGTGCTTTGAAGGCACTCGATGCCCAGCTTCAGATAGTGGTCGCATTCCGTATGCTTCCGGAAGTAGTGTGGAGCATGCCTCCATTGGGCACATTCAATCTTCATGCGTCTCTGCTTCCGCAGTACCGCGGCGCCGCTCCAATCAACTGGGCCATCATAAACGGTGACAGCGAGACGGGAGTGACCACGTTCTTTCTCAAGCACGACATCGACACCGGCGACATAATACATCAGGAAAGAATTCCGATACAGGATGCCGACAATGCGGGCGACCTTCACGACCGTCTTATGGAAGCAGGCTCAAGGCTGGTATGCGATACCGTGCAGGACATCATTGACGGCAATGTGTCGACGGTCAGCCAGCAGTCCGTTGAAGACGGAGAATTGAGGCCGGCGCCGAAAATATTCAAGGATACCTGCAGGATTGACTGGAATATGCCAGCACGCAGGGTGTATGATTTCATCCGCGGCATGTCGCCGTATCCTGCTGCCTGGACTGTCATGGTCAGCGGGGATGGCGGAAGACAGGATTTCAAGATAATGGAAACGGAACTGTCGGATGCCTGCCATGGCGCTCCCGGTACGGTGAGTTCCGACGGCCGGAAATACATTGAGGTGGCCTGTGGCGACGGAAAGGGCATAAGACTGCTTCAGGTTCAGGCTGCAGGCCGCAAGCGCATGCCGGTACGCGATTTCCTTTGTGGTGGCCAGTTTGATGATTCATGCCGTTTTGAATAGTATCCCTCTGGAAGTGTTAAATTCACCAAATGTTTTGTTCATTGTGTGAATTTGCTTCATATTTGTACTCCGAATTAATTACAAACATCAAAAAGAACTGCCTATAGACTGAACCTTACTCCAAAAACCAAGCAGATAAAGAAGTAATGGAGAATTTGAATTCAATGGCTGACGACATGCTGGTCAGTCTCTATTCAAACGGTAATGTCAAGGCATTTGATGTCCTGCTCTCGCGCTACAGGGACAAGCTGTATTCGTACATCAGTTTTATTGTACGCAACCGCGAGCAGACCGACGATATTTTTCAGGAAACATTCGTGAAGGCCATTGTCACTCTTCAGAAGGGTGCTTACACTTCAAACGGCAAATTCGGCGCATGGCTTACACGCATTGCACACAATCTCATCATTGACAGTTTCCGTCAGGAGAAGAACGACAACACCGTGAGCAGCGATGCGGCCGCTTATGACATCATGAACGATGCGTCGCTGTCCGATTCCAACATTGAGGATGACATTGTCAGCGGCCAGACCCTTGAGGATGTCCGCCGCATGGTTGACATGCTGCCCGACTGCCAGCGTGAAGTCGTGTTCATGCGCTATTACCAGGATCTGAGTTTCAAGGAAATAGCCCAGATAACCGGAGTCTCGATCAATACCGCTTTGGGACGCATGCGTTACGCAATTCTGAACATGCGCCGCATGTCGGTCGAGAGTGGAATACTGGCCTGACACATTGTCTTTTGTATTAAAAAATGTAAACATAGGCGTCTCCAAACACTATTCTTCATAAGTTTGCGTTATAAAAGCGAACTTTAACAGGAACGCCTATGGATGAGAATCTTACTTCTTCTTTATCAACTTCGCTGGTTTTTGATGACATGATGCGCAAGGCGTTGCGCACGGTTTCATACGGACAGCCGTCAGAGGGGGTTCTGGATTTCATTCTTGGCGTTGCACACGGAACTCTGTTCCGACAATTGGACCATTAATGAGCACTATCGTTTCCCCTTCCATCCTCTCGGCAAATTTCGGTAATCTTGACAAGGACATTGAGATGGTCAACCGCAGCGCGGCTGACTGGGTTCATCTCGATGTCATGGATGGCGTCTTCGTTCCGAACATTTCGCTTGGCTTTCCGGTCATCCAGGCTGTTGCCGCCAAGAGCAGGAAGCCTCTTGACGTCCACCTGATGATTGTCAATCCCGAAAAGTTCATTGACCGTTTTGCCAAACTTGGGGTATTCATGCTCAATGTCCATTATGAGGCATGCCCCCATCTGAACAAGGTGATTCATGAAATAAAGGAAAAGGGCATGAAGGCTGCCGTGACCCTCAATCCATCGACACCGGTATGTGTGCTTGAAGACGTGCTGAACGATGTCGATATGGTGCTGCTCATGACGGTCAATCCGGGCTTCGGCGGCCAGAAGTTCATTGAACATTCAGTCGAGAAGGTCTCGAAACTGCGCCGTCTCATTCGGGAAACCGGTTCCAAGGCACTGATTGAGGTCGATGGCGGCGTCAATATGGAGACGGCTCCGCGTCTTGTAAAGGCCGGGGCAGACGTGCTGGTTTCAGGCAATACCGTATTCAGTTCTGACAATCCCGAAGACATAATATTCAAACTAAAACAATTGTGACATTTACGTGAGGCTCTCTGACTGGCCCTCCCTGAGGCTGGTCGTGCCATTGGCGGGGGGCATTCTTATTTCTGATACCATACAGGACACCGGCACACTGGTGCGTCTTTCGTGTGCCCTTCTGATTCCGGCATCGGCCGTTACACTGATTTCATTGCTGTCAGGCAGACGTCTGTCAGGACTCTATGGTGCAGGACTCGTTTCCTGCTTTTTCATTCTGGGCTGTCTTGTCTATGGCAGATATTCGCTGGCGGTGCATGTCCGATGGCCGGACGGCGACGGAGTTCATTTGGGGCGACTTGTGGACTGGCCACAGGAAAAGGCCCGCAGCTACAGACTGGATCTTGAACTGGCGGACAGCGCCGTGGCCGGCAGCAGAATAATTCTGTATGTACCCAAGGACAGCGCTGCACGTTCTGTACAGCCGGGGATGACCATAGGCTTTTACGGCAGGATTCAGGCACCGGCCAATTCCGGCGCGGTGGACTTCGATTATGCGGCATATCTGTACCGACACGGCATTTCCGGAACATTGTGGGTGCCGGCGGATCATTGGAGCGTGATTGGCCGGCCCGAAAAGACGGATTTGAGGACACGTGCCATGCTTCTGCGCGGAAAGATGGTCGGCAAACTTGAAGAATGGGGACTGTCCGGACGCAGCCTGGCTGTGACCGCGGCTGTCTCGTTGGGTGAAAAACGGGCTTTGGACGATTCTGTCAGGCAGTTGTATTCCCATTCGGGAGTCAGTCATGTGCTGGCCGTGTCTGGACTTCACGTTGGCATAGTGTACTGGCTGCTTGGAGTGCTGCTGCCGGGCGTGCTTTTCCCGTACCGGATGAGGTGGCTCAGGGATGCCGTAATAATTTCCGTGCTGTGGGCGTACGCATTTGCCATAGGTATGCCTCTCTCCATTACAAGGTCGCTGACAATGTTTTCAATGCTGGCCGTGTGCAGGGCGTCCGGCAGAGACAGTTCGCCGGTCAATGCCCTGGCTTTTGCGGCATTGGCCATTCTCCTTGTCCAGCCTGAAGGGCTTTTTGATGTGGGCTTCCAACTGTCATTCTGTGCAGTCCTGTCCATCCTGCTGTTCGAGCCTGGGATAAGAAGACTGGTGACACCCGTGACAGCCGTCGGCGGATACTTTTGGGGCATAGTGTCCGTGTCGCTTGCGGCGCAGCTGGGAACGGCGCCTCTGTCGGCCTTTCACTTCGGCACTTTTCCGACATGGTTCCTGCTGTCCAATATCATGGTGATTCCGCTCATGTTCGCAACCGTATGTCTTTCCATGCTGATTTGGGCATTCGGATGGTTTCCGTTGACCAGAGAGGTTACGGTCTGGCTGCTGGACGGAATCATCGGCCTGGAAAACGGCATCCTCGAAAGGATCTCAGCGCTTCCGTATGCGGTCGTACAGCTTGACATCTGTCAGGAGCAGGCTGTCTGGACCGCATATTCGCTCATGCTGTCAGTCTGGCTGTGGATACATGAGAAGAATGCCCGCAGTCTTGTGCGTGGGCTCTGTGTCACCGCTTCCATTTCGCTGTTCGGCATGGTCCGATACTTTGCGGTTTGAATGATATTGAGTACATTTGCAGAGTAAGATCTGGAACTGATGTTCAAAAATGTACTGACTGCTGCCGATGTCCACGAATTCAAGAACTGGATGACGTGGGCCGACCGCTTTGTGATACTGACTCACACAGGTCCCGACGGGGATGCTGTGGGGTCTTCGCTGGCTTTGTGCTCTTTTCTGCGTGACAAGGGCAAGGATGCGGTTGTGATAGTTCCGGATCAGGCTCCGGACTTCCTTTCCTGGCTTCCCGGCTTCAAGGACATTCATGTCTATGCCGCTGATTCCGGCGTGTGTGACGAACTGATTTCCAAGGCCGATGTATTGTGCGGCCTTGATTTCAATACGGTCAGCAGAATTGCCGGGGCTTCAGCGGGCTTCGTGTCCTCGAAGGCCAAGAAGATAATGATTGACCACCATCCGTATCCCGGTCCGGATTTTGACCTGACGGTCTCTCATCCGGAACTGTCGTCAGCCAGCGAGCTTGTCTATCATTTTCTCTGCGCGATGGGACAGTACAAGTCGATTACGGAAGACATTGCCACTTGCATGTATACCGGAATCATGACCGATACGGGCGGCTTCTCCTACAGCAGCAGTGACCCTAATCTGTTCATTGTGGTGTCCAGCCTTCTGGATGCGGGAGTTGACAAGGATGCAGCCTATGCACATGTGTTCCACAGCTGGTCCGAGTCGAGACTGCGTCTGCAGGGGTTCGTGCTGCACGAGAAAATGAAAATATTCAAGGACTGTTCTACTGCTCTCATCACTCTGTCGTCCGGCGAAATGGAGAAGTTCGACTGCCGGAAGGGCGATACGGAAGGGCTGGTCAATATGCCGCTTCAGATTCTTGGCATCAAGATGTCGGTGTTCCTCAGGGAAGATTCCGAACGTAACCAGATCAAGCTGTCGGCACGTTCGACGGGCAGTGTGCCGTGTAACAGGTTTGCAAGCGATTTCTTTGGAGGCGGCGGTCATCTGAATGCTGCCGGCGGAGAATTCAACGGTACTCTGGAACAGGCAGTCGAACGTTTCATGACCGGACTCAAGTCATGGAAAAAATCAACTGATGACAGCATCAGACAGTTGTTCAAACAGCAATAATCAGACAATATGAAAAAAAATCTGCTGATGTCTCTGGCTATGGCCTGCATGTGTGCGGCCATGGTGTCGTGTGATGACGAAGAGACCTACGCCGAACAGAAGGCCCGTGAGGCCAAACAGATCAGCGCATACCTTGCAGCCCGGAACATTGACGTCATTTCAGTTCCGGAATTTCTGAAAGACACGATAACGGACAATCCCGATACCGGTCCCGACAGGAGCCGCAATGAATATGTCCTGTTCCCGGAGAGCGGCGTTTACATGCAAATTGTCCAGCGCGGCGACGGTCACGGAATATCTTCCGGCGAAACCTGGCTGAATGCCAGATACCTTGAGATATACGTTGCCACAGGCGACACCATGACAATGAACCTCAGGGAGAAGTCGGCCGACGAGTTCTGCGTGACCAGGACAGGCGACATGTTCTCGGCCTCGTTCATCAGCGGCATCATGCCAAGCTCTTATGGCAATTCCGTTCCGAATTCGTGGATTATGACCTTGCCGTATCTGACTCCCGGCTTCCTGAACGGCGAATCATCGGCCAAAGTCCGCATAATAGCGCCGCATAACGAGGGAACCCAGAAGGCGGCAAACAGCGTTTATCCAACATTCTACGAAATTTATATCAGTACACAGAAATGTCAATGATCAAGTCAATCTCCGGACTTCGCGGAGAAATTGGAGGTGCAGCCGGCAACGGCCTCACTCCTCTCGATATAGTCAAGTTCACATCGGCCTACGCAACATTCATACGCCGCTGCAATCCGTCGGCAAAACGTATTGTGGTAGGACGTGATGCACGCCTGTCAGGTGAAATGGTGCGCCAGGTCGTATGCGGCACCCTTATGGGTATGGGTTTTGATGTGACCGACATAGGCCTGGCATCGACCCCGACAACTGAGCTTGCCGTCACATGGCTCAAGGCCGACGGCGGTCTCATACTTACCGCCAGCCATAACCCGCGTCACTGGAACGCACTCAAGCTGCTCAATGAAAAGGGCGAATTCCTGAGCGCCGCCGACGGCAACCAGGTCCTTGCCATAGCGGAAAGCGAGGATTTTGACTATGCGACAGTCGATAACCTGGGCAAATACTCTCGCGATGACAGCATGAACAGCCGTCACATCCAGTCTGTCCTTGATCTGGAACTGGTTGACGTGGAGGCCATACGCAAGGCCGGATTCAGCGTGGCAATTGACTGCGTGAACTCGGTCGGCGGCATTATCCTGCCCCAGCTGCTTGAAAAGCTGGGGGTAAAGAGCGTAAAGAAACTGTACTGCGAACCTACAGGCGATTTCCAGCATAATCCGGAGCCTCTGGAGAAGAACCTGTCCGACATCATGAATCTCATGAAGAAGGGCGGACAGGATGTTGCATTTGTGGTTGACCCCGATGTTGACCGTCTGGCCTTCATTGACGAGAACGGCAATATGTACGGCGAGGAATACACGCTTGTAACTGTTGCTGACTATGTCCTCAAGTATACCCCCGGCAATACCGTATCGAACCTTTCTTCGACGCGCGCTCTGGCCGATGTGACCCGCTCGTACGGCTGCGAGTACAATGCTGCGGCAGTGGGCGAGGTCAACGTGACCACAAAGATGAAGGAGACCGGTGCCGTGATTGGCGGCGAGGGCAACGGAGGCGTAATATATCCGGCTTCGCACTACGGCCGTGACGCCCTGGTAGGCATTGCGCTGTTCCTGAGCCATCTGGCACACGAAGGAAAGAAGGTGAGCGAACTGCGCAGGACCTATCCCGAGTATTTCATAGCCAAGAACCGCATAGACCTGAAGGCAGGGACCGATATCGACGCCATTCTGACAAAGGTCAAGGGCATTTATTCCGACCAGAAAACCAATGACATTGACGGCGTGAAGATTGACTTCCCCGACAAGTGGGTGCATCTGCGCAAGAGCAATACCGAGCCCATTATCCGCGTCTATTCCGAGGCCCATTCAATGAAGGAGGCCGATGAGATAGGTCAGGCGGTCATGGATGTCATAAAGTCTATGATGTAATACGGTTAAAGGAACAGGGAACTGACAATGTCATCGCTGACGAACCAGTGCCGTTCGGGTATTGACAGGCGGTTCTCGCTGATAATCAGGCGGCCTGCTGAAATGAAGCGGGCCGCTTCCTTTTTCAGAAGTTCAAGCTGCTCCGTTCCGAAAGCCTGGCCGAATGCCTGCAGGTCCAGGCCACGTCCGGTGCGCAGCGCCAGCATGACCGCCTCGTTTCGTCGGTCCGTGTCGCTCAGGGCCTCCATGTCAAGGCAGGGCTTGCCCTCCCGTATGGAAGACATGTATGCGCCGATGTCCGACGGCGCCCAGTAGCGGTGACTGCCATCGTATGAGTGTGCGGCGGCACCGGCCCCCAGGTATGGTGTGCCGTCCCAGTAGCTGCTGTTGTGGCGGGAATGGAACCCCGGCAGGGCGAAATTCGAAATCTCGTAGTGGTTGAAGCCATGTGCGGCCAGATGCGAACACATGGTGTCATACATGGAACGGCACAGCTCGTCATCGGCCGGCCTGACCTTTCCCTGCTTCTTCAAATTGAACAGGGGGGAACCTTCCTCGTATGACAGACAGTACGATGATATATGCTGTATGCCCAGTGCTGTGGCCGTCTCGAGGTCCTGCTTCTGGATTTCGGGCGTCTGGCCGGGCAGCCCGTACATCAGATCTATGCTTATGTTCGTGAATCCGGCTTTCTGGCAGTCATGTACGGCCGATACAGCCTGCTGTGCCGTATGCCGCCGGCCCAGAAACTCCAGAAGAGAGTCGTTGAACGTCTGCACGCCCATGCTTATGCGGTCAACCCCAAGGCCGCGCAGGCCTGCGGCAAATGCCGGTGTCAGGTCATCGGGGTTGCATTCCACGGTGGTCTCGATTATCCGGCCTCCTTCGCATATTTTCCGTGCAGAGTCCAGGATGGCTGAAATCTGTTCCAGTGAAAGTTGTGAGGGCGTGCCTCCGCCAAGATATATGGTGTATTCGCTGTGCCCGGCCAGAGTGTGCGCTCTCATCGACAGTTCCCTGCATACACAGTCGGTATAGCATTGCCTGTCATCGGGCCTTACGGTAGAATAGAATGCGCAGTACAGACAGCGTCTGGCGCAAAACGGAACATGTATGTAAATTCCTGCCATATCTCTGCAAAGTTATTCACGATGTGCAATGTATCATCAGATTGGAACCGTATATTTGCAAAACCTAACCAATAAATGACATGAACAGCAGAATAGTTGCAATTGTTCTGGCCGGAGCGCTGTCGGCAGTTCTCCAGGCACAGGACAAACCTTATATGGAGGACCTTCCATATTATGTCGAGAACCTTGAAGTGTTCGGCCAGGGACAGGAAGATGGCCGTGCTTTCCATCTGCCGGGGAACAGCATATCGCTGAACGGACAGTGGAAATTCCTTTACTGCGATTCCCCGTACGATGTTCCGAAGGATTTTTTCTCCACGTCTTTCAATGACCGCAGGTGGGCCGATATTGAAGTCCCGTCCAACTGGGAGATGCAGGGCTTCGGCCAGGCGTTTTTCCGCAATACCGCAATGGCATGGCAGACACAGCGTCCGCGCCCGAATGCCGCACAGAGCGCAAATGCGGCTTCGTTCTCGGCTGCACCGCCCCAGGTCCCCATGGATTACAATCCTACGGGTGCCTACAGAACGACATTCAGCGTTCCTTCATCATGGAAGGGCGAGCAGGTGTTCCTGCGCTTTGAAAAGGTGGCATCGGCATCGTTCGTATGGATTAACGGCCAGCAGGTGGGCTATAACGAAGGTGCCCAGGAACCTGCGGAATACAACGTTACAGGGTATGTCAAGCCCGGCAAAAACCAACTGTCTGTACTTGTGCTAAAGTACTCCGATGGCGGCTATATGGAGGCGCAGGATTTCTGGAGACTTGCCGGTATTTTTGACGATGTGACCGTCTATTCGACACATGACACACGCATATTTGACTATCAGGTAATAACCGACTTTGATGCATCGTTCTCCGATTCGAAGGTAAGTCTGAATGTCGATGTCAAAACATACTCCCAGGCTGCCGACGGCCTCAAGCTTACCGCTACAATATCGCGGAACGGCGCTGTTGCAGCAAAAATGGAACAGAACGGCATTTCTGTTGCGGCCGGCGGCAAGAATACAGTCAGCCTGAATACAACAGTCAAGGCTCCTCTCAAGTGGACTGCCGAGACCCCCAATCTGTATGACCTTGAAATGGTGCTGACCGATGCAGGCGGCCGTGTCGTTGATTCCATGACAAAACGCATGGGTTTCAAGAAGACGGAAATTGTTGACGGCGTGTTCTATCTTAACGGACAGCCCGTGAAACTCAATGCACAGTGCTCGCACATGCAGCATCCCGAACTGGGCCATGCCATGGACGAGGCTACCGTACGCAAGGACTTTGAAATACTCAAACAGTTCAATTTCAATGCGGTAAGAACATCGCACTATCCGCCTGTAAACGAATATCTTGACCTTGCCGACGAATATGGCCTGTATATAATTGACGAGACCGGCGACGAGGCTCATGCAACCGAGTGGATTTCGAATATGCCCGAATGGATACCCATGTATCAGGAACGTGTGCGCCAGATGGTACTGCGTGACCGCAACCATGCCTGTGTGCTGTTCTGGAGTGCCGGAAACGAATCAGGCGAAGGTCCTGACATAACGGAGGTTGTCAAAGAAGGGCGCAAGTATGACCCCACACGTTACTGGATGTACGGAGGCAATGCCGCCAAGCATGCCGCCGAGGATATTGTGGGCCCGCGTTATCCTATTCCTTTGGAGCATGAGCTCAGGTACGGTATGGACGGTTCCGACAAGAGGCCTTCGTTCATGGACGAATACCTGTCAGTGGCAGGCAACGGTGGCGGCGCCTTTGACGATTTCTGGCGCGAGATAGATGAACACCCGTCACTGATGGGTGGCGCTGTCTGGGATTTTGTAAGTCCCGGTCTGCTGGAACCCGTACGTACACTGGTTGACAGGAGTCCGTACAATACAAAGGCCAACATTATGGGCAATGCCGGACTTGTAAAAGGCAGGACGGGAAAGGCAATCGATTTGCACAGAATGGAGCAGTGGGTGCAGGTGTACCGTGCCGACAATGTCGAGATAAGCGGAGACAAGCTTACGCTTACACTTGACATCTGCCCGCGTTCCTACAACAAGTACGGCGGTTACATGATTACCAAGGGCAGCAACCAGTTCGGTTTGAGGCAGCGTGGTGCGGACAAGATAGAATTCTATATTGACAACGGGCAGAAAGTCACTCTGACCGGCAACTTGCCGCAGGACTGGGAGGACAGATGGCACAATGTGACAGCCGTATATGACGGCAGCAGCATGACCGTCTACATAGACGGCGATTCAATAGCCTCGCAGAATGCCAAAGGCAATATCCGCAACCTTCCGCTTTCGCTCTGCATAGGCCGTGACGAGGAAAGGAACGGTCAGGATACCCGCGAGTGCATAGCCGATGCCCTTATTGACAACGTCGGAGTGTTTGCTGCGGCGGTTACTCCGGCTGACGGATTCAACCCGGCAGATGCCGTGCTCTGGCTGGACTTTGAAGAGGAAAGACAGGACGGTACATTCTGGACATACGGACTTGGCGCACGTACATACGGAAGCATCTGGCCGGACCGTACTCCACAGCCCGAAATGTACCAGATGAAGAAAAGCATGCAGCCGTTGCGTTTCACTCTTCTTGACTCACGCACAGGTCTGGTCGAGATTACGAACAGGAACAGCTTTGTAAATGCATCGGTCTACAATACGGTGTGGACAATAACAGAAGACGACAAGGTCATTGCACAGGGCAAGCTTGATCTGGACATTGCTCCGGCATCGGCCGCAACCGTAAAAATACCGTATTCAAGACCTGAGGCGAAACCCGGAAAGATGTACCGTCTGAACATAAGTTCACGCCTTGCCGAAGACAGGATATGGGCGGCCGCCGGCCATGAGCTGTGCTGGGAACAGTTTGAACTGACCGACTGGAACATTCCCTCCGGGCCAAAGGCAAAACCGGCCGGAGACGTCACCCTGAGTGTTGACGGTGATACGATTACAGCCAGCGGTGAAGGCTTCGTGTACAAGTTCAACAGGACAAGCGGCGAACTGACATCGATGGAGGTCGACGGCGTGCAGATGCTGACAGAACCGCTCAGGCTCAATCTCTGGCGCGCTCCCGTGGCCAACGAGATTGACGGCTGGAACGCATACAGCAGCCGTGCTGCGACAAGCCAGAACAAGAGCGGCTACGGTTCGATAGGAGCAGGCTCGGTGCTTGCGTCGATGTACTATTCGTTCGGCCTTGACAATGTGGCATACATGCCTGTAAGCGTCAGGGAACGCGCTGCAGACGGCTCTGTCTATATTGACGTAAGAGAACTGGCACTGTTCGGATTCCAGGGCGAACGCCAGCTCGACGCATATATTGTGGGCCGTGCAAGCGCCGGAATGGAGAGCGTGTATTCGTACCGCATCGATGCCGACGGAACGATAACCGTGCATCATCTGGTCAATCCGCAGGGCGAAATGCCGGCATGGTTCCCAAGAATAGGTCTGACAATGAGTCTTGCAGGCGGACTTGAAAATGTGGAGTGGTACGGACGCGGCCCGCAGGCATCGTACCCTGACCGTAAGACCGGCTACCGCATGGGTATATGGAACACTACCGTGCATGACATGTATGAACCGTATCTGATACCTCAGGACTACGGATTGCGGACCGATAACATATGGGTGCGTTTTACCGACGAAAGCGGACGCGGCCTTGAGTTCTCGATGGACCTGCCGTTCGCATTCAACGCATATCCATATACGACGGAGAACCTTACCCGAAGCGTCTATCAGTACCAGCTTGAGGAATCGGGCAATATAACTCTGAACCTTGACTACGCGACATCGGGCGTGGGCTGTACCGCACGCGGAATATTCGATGCATACAGAGCCTACCCTGCAGGCTACGAAAGGACAGTCGTGATCACGCCGGTAAAGTGATTGCCGGTTTTCCCAAATAATATGGAGCAAATCTTTGGTTTGTCTCCATATTATTATATATTTGCGTGTCTTGATTTTTATCGGGGCTGCAACCAATTACTACCTAACTAACCTATTTATATGAAGAATTATCAAACACAGGACATCCGGAATATCGCCATCGTCGGCGGTTCCGGGTCAGGAAAAACCACGCTCGCAGAGAGCCTCCTCTTTGAAGGCGGCGTCATCAAGCGCCGCGGATCAGTGAACCAGAAGAATACCGCAAGCGATACGGCTGCCGTTGAGCTTGAATACGGCTATTCAGTTTATTCGACAGTATTCTCAGTTGAACTGTACAACAGGAAGTTCAACTTCTTTGACTGCCCGGGCTCGGACGATTTCTCAGGCCAGGCTGTAACAGCACTCAATATCTGCGATTCAGCAGTGATTGTGGTCAATGGCGCACGCGGTGTCGATGTAGGCGTCATTAACTGCTTCCGTCTTGTCAGAAAATTAGGAAAACCCGCATTCTTCCTGGTCAACAACGTTGACAGCGACAAATGCGAATACGATAACATCATCGAACAGCTCCGTTCGACTTTCGGAACCATCAGCGTTCCAATACAGTTCCCCGAACAGTCCGGTCCATCATTCAACAGCATCATTGACGTTCTGCTGAACCAGAAGCTTACATTCGCCGACGGTCAGCCGTTCAAGGCCGAAGACATACCGGCATCGGTCGCCGACCGTGCCAAGGCCATGCGTGACATGGTAACCGAAGCCGCTGCCGAGAACGACGAGACTCTTATGAACAAGTTCTTCGACGAGGGCGAACTTACAATCGACGAAATACGTCTCGGCTTCCGCAAGGGTGTCGAGAGCTGCGGACTCTTCCCGGTCGTATGCGCATCGGCCGCAAACAATATCGGCGTGAACCGTCTGTGCGAATTCCTTGGCAATGTTGCACCGTCGCCTCTGCAGGGTGCAGAAATCAAGGACAGCAAGGACGAAGTTGTCAACGCCCAGTCGGCCGGCACTTCACTGTTCTTCTTCAAGACCTCGATGGAACCGCACATAGGTGCCGTTTCATATTTTAAGGTAATGTCGGGCAAGGCACGCGAAGGTGTCGACATGCTTAACGGCGACCGTGGCTCGAAGGAGCGTGTTGCACAGATTTTCGTAAGCCAGGGCTCCGGAAACCGTGTCCAGGTTCCCGAACTGCCCGCAGGCGACCTGGGCTGCACCGTCAAGCTCAAGGATGTACGTACAGGCAACACTCTGAACGAGGGTGCCGAACGCACGTTCAACTTCATCAAATATCCCAACTCGAAGTATTCACGCGCATTGAAGCCTGTAAACGAGGCCGATATGGAAAAGATGATGTCGATTGTCAGCCGTATGCGCGAAGAAGACCCGACATTGGTGATTGAACAGTCGAAGGAACTCCGTCAGGTCATCCTTTACGGCCAGGGCGAATTCCATCTGCGTACCTTCAAGTGGTGCATCGAGAACAATGACAAGATGCAGATTGTCTTTGACGAGCCCAAGATTCCTTACCGTGAGACCATCACCAAGGCTGCGCGTGCCGATTACCGTCACAAGAAGCAGTCCGGCGGTGCCGGCCAGTTCGGTGAGGTTCACCTTATCGTAGAACCGTACGAGGAGGGCAAGCCGATGCCTGAATCGTTCAAGTTCGGCAACCAGGAATTCAAGATGAGTGTCAAGGACACCCAGGAATATCCTCTGGAGTGGGGTGGCAAACTTGTATTCGTCAACAGCATTGTGGGCGGCTCGATCGATGCCCGTTTCATGCCGGCCATCCTCAAGGGTATCATGCAGCGCATGGACCAGGGTCCGCTTACCGGATCATACGCCCGTGACGTGCGCGTGATTGTTTACGATGGCAAGATGCACCCGGTTGACTCGAATGAAATTTCATTCATCCTTGCCGGCCGTAACGCATTCAGCCTTGCATTCAAGGATGCAGGTCCTAAGATTCTGGAGCCTGTATATGATGTCGAGGTCCTTGTTCCGGCTGATTACATGGGCGATGTCATGAGTGACCTGCAGGGCCGTCGCGGCATGATTATGGGTATGGAAAGCGAAGGCAACTACCAGCAGCTGCGTGCTAAGGTTCCGTTGAAGGAAATGGCGACATATTCCACTTCGCTCAGCTCCATTACTGGAGGAAGCGGCTCATTTGTAATGAGTTTCGCAAGCTATGAGCTGGTTCCGACCGATGTTCAGAGCGAACTTATTAAGGAATTCGAGTCAAAACAGAAGGACGAAGAATAACGATAGTTACCAATTTATTAACTAAGAGGGGTGAAATCTGCAAATTTCGCCCTTTTTTATTGGCGAAACATCTATTTTTTAGTTAATCCGATAACACCTTTTAGAATTGTTTATATATTTGTCGTCATGAAGAAAGCATTCGTTTGGATTTTGAGCGGCGTAATGTGCGTTTCATTCCTGCTGCTTCTTTCCCTGCAGTTACGTTACATGCAGGAGATGAGTTCCATTCGCCAAAGACAATTTGACGAAGCTGTAAAACGCAGCCTTTATGAGGTGGCCCATAGTCTGGAAATGGATGAGGCACGTCGTTTCGTCGAGGAGGATATCAGGCAGATGGAGGCTGCCAGAAATTCGCAGCAGTCAGTTGACGGATTCTTCAATCAGGGCTCCACTTTCGTTTTTCAGAATGGAGGCTTCTCGTTCAGTTATAATGTTCAGACCGGACAGAATCAGGACTTGCCGGTACAGTCGATGCCGTCATTGCAGATGCCTCATGCCCAGATGCAGGAATCTGCAAACACTTCCGTTTCGGAGAGACTGAAGGGCATCCAGCAGGAGCAGCTTGAAAACTACATTGCCAACAAGTCGCTTGTCGATGAGGTCATATACAGCATGATGAGCAATAGCCGTCCGCGTATGGGGCGGATGAATTACGCTCTGCTTTCCGAAGAACTGAATGACCAGTTCAAGAACAATGGCATTGACCTGAAATTCCATTATGCAGTCACCACCAGCAGCGGCAGGGTGCTGCATACTTGCGGATGCAAGGATTTTGACCCTAAAGTGTCGGAGAACACATATACCCAGACCGTATTCAGAAATGACAACCCGAACCGCATGTATGTGGTGAAGGTCCATTTTCCTACGCTTGGAGACTATATTGACAATTCGGTCAATTTCATTCTTCCGTCCATAGTGTTCATAGTCATCCTGATGGTGACGTTCTGCGTTGCACTTTTCGTAGTATTGAGACAGCGCAAGGTTACGGAGATCAAGAATGACTTCATCAACAACATGACTCACGAATTCAAGACCCCGATATCGACCATTTCACTTGCAGCACAGATGCTGGGCGATCCCAGCGTGACCAAGTCGGAAACGATGTTCAAACACATATCGGGAGTCATTTCCGACGAGACGAAAAGACTGAGATTCCAGGTGGAGAAGGTTCTTCAGATGTCAATGTTCGAGCGTCAGAGCAATACGATGAAGCTCAAGGAAATGGATGTTGACGAACTGATAAACGGCGTTGTCAGCACTTTCCGTCTGAGAGTGGGGAATGTCGGCGGGTCGATTGACGCAAGCTTTGAAACTGAGGATCCGTTTGCCATGGTTGATGAGATGCATTTCACGAATGTCATCTACAATCTTATGGACAATGCGGTTAAGTACAAGCGTGAGGATGTACCGTTGCATCTTGAACTGAGAACGTGGAACGAGCCTGAGAAGCTTATGGTCTCGGTTGCCGATAACGGCATTGGCATCAAGCGTGAAGACTTGAAGAAGATATTTGACAAGTTCTACCGTGTCCATACAGGCAACCGTCACGATGTGAAAGGATTCGGCCTCGGACTGGCATATGTCAAGAAGGTTATACAGAACCACAAAGGACAGATACGTGCCGAGAGCGAACTTGGAAATGGGACGAAATTTATAATAACTTTACCGCATAAAGACGACTAATATGGAAGAGAAAGTGAACATTCTGCTTTGCGAAGATGACGAGAATCTGGGCATGCTGCTCAGAGAGTATCTTCAGGCAAAAGGTTACAATGCCGAGCTGTGTCCCGACGGTGACGCCGGTTACAAGGCATTCCTCAAAGGTAAGTTCGATATCTGTGCGCTTGATGTGATGATGCCGAAGAAGGACGGATTCACGCTGGCCAAGGAAATCAGAGCGAACAATTCGGATATTCCAATCATGTTCCTGACAGCAAAGAACTTGAAGGAAGATGTTCTGGAGGGCTTCAAGATAGGAGCCGATGACTATATCACAAAACCCTTCAGCATGGAGGAGCTGACTCTGAGAATGGAGGCCATCCTGCGTCGTGTCCACGGAAAGAAGAACCGTGAAGTCACCGTTTTCAACATTGGACGCTTCACGTTCGATTCCAAGAAGCAGATTCTTTCAATCGACAACAAGCAGACCAAGCTCACGACCAAGGAATCCGATCTGCTCGGACTTCTGTGTCAGCACCAGAATGAGATTCTTCTGCGCGAAATGGCTCTGAAGACCATATGGATTGATGACAACTACTTCAACGCCAGAAGTATGGACGTTTATATAACCAAACTCCGCAAGCATCTCAGGGAGGATGATTCCGTTGAAATCATCAACATTCACGGCAAGGGGTATAAGCTCATCGTGCCCGATACTGAAGAATGATTGTGCCAACTGACTGACATTCAGTCTGCTGTTTCCATATTCGCCGGTGCCTGATCAGGTCGCCGGCGAATTTTTTCTGTTCCTGTACTCGATTGATAGAAAACTGTACTATTTCAAATTACTGTTAGTCTAACAATTTGCTCATTTGTAATGTAAAGTGATTATTGACATTTCATCCGGGCAAAATGAAAACAGAAGGAAAGAAGGAACCGCATAATGCTGAAGTCCCGCAGTGGTATAACGCGATGGCGCATGCCGGCAATGCAGGAATCAGGGAGATGCGGATAGTAGGGGAGTTCGTTGACATTGAAGAGGACGGAAACGTCATGGCGACCACGCCGCTTTCTTTCCCGAAAGAACATACAGTCGGGAACGATGAGATCCTGTTCGCAAAATTCCTGATAGCTGCGATGTTTTTCGTGTCGGAACCGAAAATGAAGTCTGCAAACTATGCGGAGCTTCTGGGCGTAAGCAGAACCTGCTTTTTCTCGCATTTGAAAAACGCTTCGTCAGAATGTCCCTTTGACATTCTGACGAAGCTCAGGATATGCATATCGAAGGCGCTTCTGGCCAGGACCGGGAAAAAGGTCAATGAGATAGCGATTGATGTGGGAAAGGAGAACACCGGTTACTTCTCATCGTTCTTCAAAAGGCACACAGGGATGACTCCGCTGGAGTTCAGAAGCAAATACCAGTCGGACGGATTCCGGAACGGTGACGATGAGCTGGGAGTCATGTGCATACCAATGGCTGACGGCCGGGTGTGGAATGTGCATGTGGACCGTTTCGCAGAACGTATGTCCTTGCGGAAGGGAACTTATCTGGAGCTGATTCGCGGACTGTGACTGTGCCGGTACAGCTGGATGGTGTTGCGTACGTTGTGCCAGATGGTATACATGGCTCCCGATACTGAAAGCAGCGGATCCCAGAATGTGTAACCCATCCAGATTCCGAAAACAGTGTTCTTCTGTCCCAGGGTCTGGCTTCCCTCGACCTTGCACCCGTAACGCCGGCCTATACGGCCTCCGGCGCTGAATTGGAAGATGCAGCAGAACAGTGACACAAGAGCCATTCCAAGCAGAAGCAGTACGCTGCAATTGCTGTTTACTATGGCTCTTGTCCCTATTGTGACGGCAAGAGTCAGTGCAATGCTCCACAGATAGAAGGCTGTGTTCGTGTGCTGTGATACCCAGTTGTGGAATCCCGGCAGGAAAGCTCTGACAGTCCATGCTGCCAGGCAGGGCAGAATGAGCAGCGGGAACACCTTTGACAGAATGCGTGAAAACGCTGTCATGAATGATACGTCCGAATCGGGGTATAGAAGCGGTACCGTAAGGGGAACCAGAATTGCAACGGTGAGGTTAATCATGATGGTATACATGACAACCTGTGCCATGTCGCCGCCAAGACGGCCTGCAACGACGGCGCACGATGTGGCGGTGGGGCAGATCATGCACAGCATGCCGGTTTCAAACAGCAGCCTGTTGCGGACAATCCATCGGGCGGCATCGCTCTGTCCGTGGATGCCCAGCATCACGACTCCTGAAAGCAGCAGAAAGCAGACAATCTGAACGGACAGGTTACGGATTTGCCAGGGGCGTACGACAAGCTGTTTCGGGTCGATGCGGCAGAAACTGATGAACAGCATGAGGAACAGAAGGACGGGCTGTATGACGTGAATCGCAGTTTCCAGCAACTGACCGTACTGGTGAAGAGCGGGAATCTGCCTGTATACGAGATATGACGTGATGCCGGTGACGATTCCTATGACCAGCATCCAGTCCTTGAGGAACAGCAGCAGACTTTCTGTGTTGGAGGTTTTTTTCATATTGTCCAAGTGGGCGCAAAGATAGTTTTTATTTTACCTTTGTGGAAATTATGAGCAGGTCATTGTTATTCAGACTTTCGGCCGGTGCTGTAATGACGGCAATGTTTCTTGCCGGTTGCAGCAGGGATGAGGGCTTCTCCACGGACAGCCGTCAGATTCTGTCTTTTCCATCGGCTGTCATTTCGCTTGACAGTGTCATGGCGGGTCTGGTGTCTCCATCGGTCAGGTTCATGGTCTACAACGGCAATGACCGTGCCATAAGGTTCGACGCTGTCCTCATGGGCGGCAGCGGCAGCGTTTTCGAAATGATTGCCGACGGCGTCAGCGGAACGGCGGCATACGGACTTGAAGTGTCGGCCAATGACAGTGCGATGTTCGTGCTGCGCGCAAATCCGCAATGCCGTGACGATGCTCCTTCGACACGGTATTCCGATACTGTCATGTTCATTCTTGGAAACGGCGCCGCCCAGTATCTCCCGGTCGAGGTGACATCGGTCAATGCCAGGAAACTGGAATCTCATCATGTCCGGGGAACGGAAAGTCTTGATGCCGGTCGCCCGTATCTGATAATTGACAGCCTGTATGTGCCTCAGGGGACGACTCTTGAAATCGGACCTGGAGCCAGACTGTATTTCTATTCCGGTGCCGGCATTTCGGTTGACGGCAGGATTACGGCTATTGGTACCTCGGACAACAGGATACGCTTTTCCGGGTACAGACTGGACAGCGTGGAGGACCTGCCGTACGATTTGCAGGACGGGCAATGGAACGGCATCAGACTTGGAAATGCCAGTTTCGGGAACAGATTCGAGTGGTGTGACATCCATGGCGCCCGCTGCGGCATAGTGGCTGACAGTTCCGGCATCGGCTCCACAAAGGTCGACATAGTGTCCTCGATAATTCACAATATGACATTGAAATGCGTCGAGGCGCGCGGCTGCAAGGTCAACATCGAAAATTCACAGATAACGAATTCCGGAGAATGCTGCCTTGATGTTACCGGCGGCGAAACTCATGTCATGTTCACCACCATTGCCGATTTCTCGGTCTGGCATATGGCCAGAGTCGCGGTGAGCATTAAGGACAGACTGTCGGAGTCCGATACAAGACCTTTTGCCGGAGCCTTTTTCGACGGCTGCATCATTACCGGCAGACATCAGGAAGAACTTGAGGTCAGCGGTTCCGTCAAGTCGGACCCGGAAGGCCGTTTCAGCGTAAGCCATTCACTGGTCATGACTGCCGATACATTGCAGGATTATTTTTCCGGCTGCCTGTTCGAGAATCAGAAGACCGATCCGGTATACGGCTCAAGGAACTTCGTCGATTCTCCGGGCCGATATGAACGCCATTTCCAGCTCGACTCCATTTCAAGAGCCAGAGGCATTGGCGGCGATGCATCCGGCTGTCCCGTTGATCTGGACGGCAATCCGAGGCCTGCCGTGAATCCTGACGCAGGCTGTTACCAGTACACTCCCGAAGAATGATGTCAAGGCTTTTCTGTACAGTCCTGCTGTTTCTGCTGTTTCTGCCCTCTGCCGCGCAGCAGAACCTGACGGTCATGTTCTACAATACCGAAAATCTCTTTGATCCGTCCGATGACCCCGACAAGGATGACGATGATTTCACGCCTCAGGGTGATTACCACTGGACTTCGGGCCGGTATTTTGACAAGCTCGACGCGGTGTCAAAGGTGATAGCTGCGGCCGATGATGAAGTGTGCCCCGCTCTGGTCGGACTGTGCGAAGTGGAGAATGACAAGGTGCTGACGGACCTTACCGGACGTTCCGCGCTGAGGCAGGCCGGGTACCGCTACGTCATGACCGATTCGCCTGACCGACGCGGCATTGATGTGGCACTGATGTACCGTCGGGCCGATTTCCGGTTGCTGTCATACTGTTCCATACGTGTCGATCTGAATGGAAAAGGAAGCAAGCCGACGCGTGACGTGCTTCATGTTACCGGCCGCATAGCCAGCGGCGATACGCTTGACGTGTATGTATGCCACTGGCCGAGCCGGATTGGAGGCGAGAAGGAGACCGAGCATCTCAGAATGAGGGCGGCGCGGGCCGTGCGGACATCGGTCGACAGCGTATTTGCCGCCCGCCGCAAGCCGTATGTCATAATTATGGGCGATCTGAATGAAGGCCCCTCATGCCAGGCTGTCGTGTCGGGCCTTGCTGCAGAGCCGTTCTCCAGAGGGCGCAGTCTTGACGACCGCAGTCTGGTGACGCTGATGGATGCTCTTGACGATGGCAGTTACCGCTATGACGGTTTTTGGGACTGCTATGATCAGTTCATAGTGTCGTCAGGGCTGTTGAACGGGCTTGGATGTACGGAACTTGAATCGTTCAGAGTAATGAAAGACGGTTTTCTGCTTGAAGACGACAACATGTTCGGGGGAGTGAAGCCGTGGCGCACATACAATGGCCGCAGATACCAGGGAGGATTTTCAGATCATCTTCCTGTCCTCATGCGGCTGTCTTATTAATGTTCTTTAAGGTGTATTGGGCTTGCATTCGTAAAACAATTCATACCTTTAGGGCCGATTAGTCCGAAATAACCAATTACTGCAATAATCAAATGAAAAGAATCCTCTTTTTCGCAGCCTGTGCGGTAATAGCCTCGCAGGCTCAGGCACAGAAGTCAATCCCTCTGGTTTATGACCAGGAATTCACAGGTGCAAAGTATGCCGCTCCGGCAATGCCGTCACTTGACAACGCAAAGATTGAAAAGGCTCTTCCAAACCCCTTCCAGTTTGAAAACAGCAAGAAGGAAGTCAAGAAGTTCAAGGACTGGGAGAAGCGCCGCGCCGAAATCGTACATGAACTGTACAATTACGAGATAGGTGAGAAACCTATGGTAAGCAAGGAGAATATCCAGGCTTCAATTGAAGACGGCACTCTTACAGTCACAGTTGCCGTCAACGGCGAATCGCTGACCATCAGTGCAAAGATTACCTACCCGGAAGGTGACGGACCGTTCCCGCTTATGATAGGCGCATCGAACAACAGCCTTCCGCGTCAGTTCTTCACTGACCGCAAGATTGCCACACTGAACTTCTCGGAGCGTCAGGTCAACAGCTACTCGCAGATGGGCGGTTTCGGCGGTGGCGGCCAGAAGGCCGGTCGTGGTGACTATGCCTTTGACAAGCTCTATCCCGAACTTTCCGAGAACGGTGCGTATGCCGAATGGACATGGGGTGTAAGCCGTCTGATTGACGGTCTGGAGATTGTAGGCGAAGCCTCGAAGATTGATTTGAAACATATAGGCATTACAGGCTGTTCATACGCAGGCAAGATGGCACTCTGGTCAGGCGCACTTGACGAGCGCATAGCTCTGACAATTGCCCAGGAGCCGGGCGGTGGCGGTGCTGCCGCATGGCGCGTGTCGGAAATCTCTGACGGTTTCCGCGGCACTCAGGGCGTGGAAAAGCTTGGACGCACCGACAACCACTGGTTCAAGGAATCAATGTGGGACTGGAAGGACGAGAACGTTTCCAAACTGCCTCATGACCATCACGAACTGTGTGCACTTGTATGCCCGCGCGCTCTGCTCGTTCTCGGCAATACAGACTACTCATGGCTGTCCGACGAGGCCGGTTACGTTTCATGCGTAGCTGCACGTGAAGTCTGGAAGAAATTCGGAATAGAAGACCGTATGGGCTATTCAATCCAGGGCGGACACGGACACTGCCAGCTCCCGAAGAGCCAGTATGCCGATGTGGAGGCATTCATTGACAAGTTCCTTCTTGGCAAGGATGTCGATACCGATGTACGTCACATTGATCAGGCAATCAAGGACAACCTGCCTGCATTCGGTATCTCTGTAGAAGAGTTCATTCCTTGGGTTGACCAGATCAGCGGTCTTGCCAAGGACTGATTTCTCCAGTTCTGATATAAGAAAGGGCTTCCTATAACGGGGAGCCTTTTTTTGTCGAATCAAATATTTGCCATACTTTTACGTTGATAAAGACAAATGGCAACACTATCAGTTATCATACCGGTTTTTCAGAGCGCGGCAACGCTTGAGCGCTGTCTGGACAGTGTGCTTGCGCAGAACGTGCCCGGTATGGAAGTGATACTGGTCGATGACGGCTCGACCGACGGCAGTTCGCAACTGTGTGACGGCTTTGCCGCCGGCAATCCGGCAATCCGGGTGATACATCGTGAAAACGGCGGTCTGAGCGCGGCACGCAACAGTGGTATTGAAATTGCATCGGGCCAGTGGATGACATTCGTTGACAGCGACGACGAACTGGCTCCAGGTACATATTCCAGCAATCTGCGGTGGCTTGAACATGAGTCCGATGCAGATATGCTGGAATTTCCCGTATCTGTCCACCACAGGTCGTCCGATGAATGCCGGCTTGATTTCCAGGCAAGAACGGTAAAGGGTGACGGCATATTTGCCGACTGGCTTTCAGGCGGAGGCTACAACCACTGCTATGCCTGGAACAAGATATACCGCAGATCGCTGTTCGACAGCGTGCGCTTTCCCGAAGGCGAGACATTCGAAGATGCTGCCGTATGTCCGGTGCTTGTCAGGAACTGCCGTGCAGTCCTGTATTCGGACAAGGGCTGCTATCTGTACTACAGAAACGGTTCAGGTATAACGGCAAACTATACTTTCAAAGGCCAGGAACCGCTACTGCGGCACAACCTGAATCTGCTTGAAGAATCGGCGGCCATGAACCTTCCTCTCTGTCAGGCGCGTCTGTGGGCGCTTTGCATGAATCTTCTCATTGATCTGCGCCGGTGCCGTGAAACGGACAGCTCATACATAAATAATGCCTCAGAGCGTCTTTCAGGACTCAAACCGTCGCCGGCTTCTGCCCTGAAATCAGGATTGCCGCTGAAAGCGAAATTCAAGGCCCTGGGTGCTATGCTTCTCGGTCCATGGCTTACAGGTGAAATACTTGGGAGAAAAAAATACTGACAATGGTATCGGTCATCGTTCCATATTACAATCCGCAGTCTGATGCTGAAATTGACAGGCTACTTGAAAGGGCGGTGCGTTCGGCTGTGCATGAGCTTGACGGACACACTGACTTTGAAGTGATTGTCGTCAACGACGGCTCTCCATGCCGGCCTGCCATGGCAGCTGGCTGTACAGACGGGCGGATAAGGTTCATTGACCGTGAACATGGCAAACTTGGAGCTGCACGTAACACCGGAATCGACAATTCACGCGGTGACATCATTACCTTTCTTGATTCCGATGATTTCTACTTTGAAGACACTCTGTGGCCCTGCATAGTGGCAATGAAGGAAATGAATGCCGACTTGCTGGGCTTCGGCTTCAAGGTCACAGACTCCGGAAACGGGATTGAAAATATCAAACAGCAGACGCCGGTCTTCTCGCAGCCGGTTACGGGCAACGACTGGATGCGCCGGCACAATCTGTTCGGCAGCAGTTGCATGTACCTGATTGACCGTGAGCTCATAAGAGCCGGCGGCTTGAGATTCATGGAGAATTCATACATCGAGGACGAGGAATTTACACCGCGTCTTGTCTTTGCAAGCCGCCGTTATGTCCATACTCCGTTTAAGGTCTACGGCTATTACAGAAGACCTGGCTCAATAACCAACTCGTCGTCACGCAGTGCTGTAGAACAGCGTGAGAACAACGCTCTTGCCGCCATGTCCGAACTGCTTGTTTTCCGCAGGACGGTTTCGCAGCTGCCGGCCGACGGACTTGACCGTAAAATAAGCACGCTGGCCATTGACTGTCTGCGGCGTGCCATGCGGCGTGAAGAGTGGAGAACCGATGTGAAAACTGCAGTCGAAGGCCTGAAATCCATCGGCCTTTATCCTGTTCCGGTATCGGCACTGCCGTTGGGAATGAAATTATATGCCCGTCTTGCAGAATGCCGCCCTGGATGTTATTTCCTTCACTTTTTTGAACGCATTGCAAAATGAAGATACTGCTTCTTGGAGAATACAGCAACGTTCACAATACGCTTGCAAAAGGACTGAGGGAACTTGGCCATACGGTCTGTGTCGCCAGTGACGGTGACAGCTGGAAGAACTACCCGCGCGACATTGATCTTGAGCGCGAACATACCGGCCGATGGCGTTTTCTGTGGCATTTGCTCAAGGCTCTGCCCCGGCTGAAAGGCTACGATGTGGTGCAGATCATAAACCCGATGTTCCTTGAACTTAAAGCCGAACGCGTAAGGCCCGTGTATGACTGGATTCGCAGGCATAATGGCATGATGGTCATGGGCGCGTTCGGAATGGACCATTATTGGGCAAAGGTCAATGCGGAACTTATGCCTATGCGGTACAGCGATTTTAACATCGGCCGTGAACTGCGTACCGACAACGAGTCACTGCGCTACCTGAAGGAATGGACAGGCACTGCGAAGGAGCAGCTGAACAGGCATATAGCCCTTGACTGTGACGGAATAGCAGCCGGATTGTATGAATATTTTGCTGTCTATCGTGAAGTGCCCGAGCTCCGTGACAAGGTCAGTTACATTCCGCTGCCCATTGTAATGCCTGAAAAGCCCGATGTGGCGTTCTCCGGCTCTCCCGTCAGGGTTTTCATTGGAATAAGCCGGAACCGCAGTGCCTACAAGGGTACCGATATCATGCTTCGTGCCGCCCAGGATGTCATGGCGGCTCACCCGGGAGCGATGGAACTGAAGGTGGCCGAAGGTGTTCCGTTCGACGAATACCAGCGTATGATGGATGACAGCGATGTGCTTCTTGACCAGCTGTACGGCTATTCTCCGGCAATGAATTCGCTCCTTGCCATGTCAAAGGGCATTGTTGTGGTGGGCGGCGCCGAACCCGAAAGCTATGACATTCTTGGGGAAACCGAACTGCGGCCTGTAATCAATGTCCAGCCATCGTACGAAAGTGTACGTCGTGAACTTGAACAGCTTATTCTGCATCCCGAAAGAATAAAACGTCTGAAAAGCCAGTCTGTCGAGTATGTACGCCGTCATCATGACTATTTGCATATTGCAGAGCTGTACAGCGGGTTTTACAAGAGCTTGTTCTGACATGGCCGTCCAAAGGCCGTTTTTGACCGGCCAGATCCAAAATAATTGGTGAAATACTTGCGGGAGTAAGAAAAGGAAATTACTTTTGTGCCCGCAAATGGAACGCATAACGATGCGGAATCCTAGGGAAGTTTGGGTGAGTGGCTGAAACCAGCAGTTTGCTAAACTGCCGTGCGGGTTACCGTACCGGGGGTTCGAATCCCCCAGCTTCCGCCTCGGTTCCAAATGCGGACAGATGGCGCTTTCATCTAACGGTTAGGATACAAGATTCTCAATCTTGGCATACGGGTTCGATTCCCGTAGGCGCTACCAACAGAAAAATCCTCAGCACTTGTGCTG
>JAKSIR010000030.1 GCA_024398695.1 Bacteroidaceae bacterium
TGTCGGATTGAATATTCCGTTCTCCAAGCTGGCGGGCATAATGCTTTCACTCGAGCTGAAAGGTATTGCCAAAATCGGCCCGGGTTCAATGTGTGTTCTGATGTAGATTACCTGAAAGTAATTGTACTGACGTCAAGTTTGTCTGTACTGTCCAGGAAGACACTGGCCTGCTGAAGAAAGGTCTGTGCAGATTCGGTGGTTACAAACCGGCAGGTACCGCCGGTGGTGCAGCGCGCCGACATTTCCGGGTGTCTGTTCAGATACTGTTGGAGCGATTCCGCCACATATTGTCCCTGACAGAGAATGTTCACTCTTTCGGGCACGAACTTCCTTATGCTGTCTATGAGGAGCGGGTAATGCGTGCAGCCCAGAATTATGGTGTCAATCAGCGGATCTTTTGTGAGAAGACGTTCGACATGCTGTCTGACAAAGAAATCGGTGCCTTCTGAACCGGCAAGCCCGTTTTCGACCAGCGGCACCCAGATGGGACATGATTCTCCGGTGACTTTGATGTCAGGGTAGAGCTTGCCTATTTCAAGCGGATAGCTAAGCGATTTGATTGTGCCTGGAGTGGCCAGCAGTCCGACATGACGTGTTTCAGTAAGGCTGTCAATGATTTCAACGGTCGGACGGATTATGCCGAGTACGCGACGCGTGGGATCCATTTTCGGCAAATCAACCTGCTGTATTGTCCGCAGTGCCTTTGCGCTGGCTGTGTTGCAGGCAAGAATGACAAGCGGGCATCCCATTTCAAACAGTCTGGTGACGCACTGCAGGGTGAATTCATAGACAACCTGGAAGGAACGTGTGCCGTAAGGCGTACGTGCGTTGTCTCCAAAATAAATGAAGTCATTGTCCGGCATTGCCTCAAGCATGTGCTCAAGGATTGTCAAACCGCCGTATCCGGAATCGAATACTCCAATCGGTCCTTTGCCTGTCGGATCGAATGACTTCATAATTTCCGGGAAAGTATTACTTTATGCCGAGCTTGGCCTTGACTGCTTCTGTGACGTCAGTGGTAAGTGCGGAACTTACGAACGGCACCGAACCGTTGGCGGTGTCAAAGATGCATACGAACGAACCTTCTTCACCGACAGCCTTGATAGCCTTCAGGAGCTTGTTCACAATATCGTTCTGTAACTGTGCAACCTTTTCGTTCATCATTCTGTCGCAGTTCTGCAGGTACTCGTTGATTTTCTGCTCGGAGTCCATGATTTCCTGCTCGCGGCGCTGACGGATGTTGTCGGGGAGAGTCTCTGCCTGCTTCTTGTAGTCTTCGACTTTCTTGTTATATTCGCTCTCCATATATTCGAATTCTTCGCGATACTGCCCCCGAAGGGTTTCAAGTTCCGCGTCGGCAGCCTGCCTTTCAGGCATGAGCTGCATGATGTCGGCGGAGTTGATGCTTCCGAACTTCTGTGAGAATACGCTCAATGGTGCAAGTGCTATGAGTGCAATTGCCAAAAACTTCTTAATCATAATGCTGTTTGGTTTTGTTGATAATCGTTTGTTGTGTAGAAGCAGTGACTACTCTGCTGAATAGCCCAGCTTGTCAAGGACCTGTCGGCTGATGTCAATCTTCGGTGAAGCGAATATGACGCTGCTGGCCGATGAGCGGTCAACTACCACCTGATATCCGTCTCTGTCGCATATTTGCTTGACAGCTTCGTAGATCTCGTCCTGAATGGGGGCCATAAGGCTTTCCTGCTTTTTTTCAAGTTCACCGCCTTCGCCGAAATACTTGCGCTTGAGTTCGGTTGCCTGTTTCTCCTTGGCGATTATTTCGTCTTCGCGCTTGGCCTTCTGTTCCTCACTCAGGAACATTGACTCGTTCTGGTAGCTCTTGTACAGGTTCTGGGCTTCGAGCTTGAGGGCTTCGACTTCGGCATCCCAGCGTTTTGTAAGCTGGTCCAACTGTTCATCGGCGCGTTCGAAAGCCGGTATGCGGTTCAGAATATACTCCATGTCAACGAAAGCGAACTTCTGCGCATTGGCGGCAATCGGCAGCATAACGGCCAATGCCAATACTGAAAGGATTTTCTTAATCATATCTGTTCTGTTTCTGATGGTTTGTACTATAAATATAATCGACCCTCATTTCAGGTTAAAATTCCTGTCCCAGTATGAAGTGTATCTGACTGCCTCCGTACTGGCGCGTTCCCATGACAGGATCCAGTCCGTATGCCCAGTCGATACCCATAAGACCGACAATGGGCAGGAATATTCGGGCACCGCATCCGACTGAACGTTTCAGTTCGAACGGGTTGAACTTCGTAATGGAATCCCAGCAGTTTCCTCCTTCAAAGAATGCCAGAGCATAGATGGTGGCACTGCTTTCCATCATGAGAGGGTAGCGCAGCTCTGCAGTCATGCGCGTGTAGGCGTAACCGTCGTTGTAGGGGGTGAGCGATCCGTTTTCATAACCGCGCATGCCGACAGTTTCGGTAGCGTAGGTATAGCTGCCCGAACTCATTCCGTCACCGCCTACGAAGAAGGTCTCGAACGGTGACTTCTTGTACTTGTTGTAATGTCCCAGCAGACCGAAATCGAATCGGGTCATGAGTACAAGGTTACGCTTGATGCCGTGCGTGAGCGATGTGTATGTCTTGCTGTGGAACTTCCACTTGTTGTATTCAATCCATTTGTGCTTGCGGCGCATTTCGTCCTGATAGGTACGGCTTGTGCGGTCAGATGCCAGGTGCTCGTAGTCAATTCCGTCCCACATCGAGTACGGAGGCGTGGCCGATACCGACAGGGCGAATTCGCTGCCCATTGTGGGAAACAGTGAATTGTTGGTCGAGTTCCTGCTCAGTGTAATGCCAAGGTTGATGTTGTTGCATGTGCCGTTGTTGATCAGGAAGTATGACCACTGTTTCAGCTTGTAGCGGGTATATGACAGCTCGGTATATATGTTGAAGTAATCGTCAGGCCAGTGCAGGCGTTTTCCCCAGCCTATGCTTCCGCCAGCCAGCGCAATGTACTTGTCGGGGTCATAGTATGATTCGTAGTTGTCGTAGTAGTTGCCGTATCCGTAATTATTGTAGTTGCCGTATCCGTATGCGTAATTGTACAGATTCTGGTAGTATGCCGAATTGTAGTAGTTGCTGCTTATGTCACTCTGCTTTGAGTAGAACAGTCCTACCGACAGCGAGTTCGGTCTCTTTCCGCCCAGCCACGGTTCCATGAACTGGATGCTGTACGAATGGTAGTACTTGGCGTTTGACTGCGCGCTGAGGGAAAGGGTCTGGCCGTCTCCCTGCGGCAGCAGCATGCGGTAGTTGTCGCTCTTGTGGAACAGGTTGTAGGTCGAGAAGTTGGTGAATGTGACTGCTCCGCGGAAAATGACGCCGGTCTGACCGTATCCCGCAGAAAACTCCAGCTTGTCATTTGCCTTGCTTTCCAGATTCCAGGTAATGTCAACCGTTCCGTTGGCCGGGTCGGGGACAGGCTCAGGACTGATTGACTGCGGGTCGAAGTGTCCCATCTGGCCGATGGCATTGAATGTGCGCATAAAGGCGTCGTATGAGAACGTGTCGCCGGGTCGCGTATACAGTTCACGGCGTACCACATTTTCATAAACCTGGTCGTTGCCGGAAATAATCACCCTGTTGATTGTGGCCTGCGGACCTTCGGCAATGCGTACTTCCACATCAATGGAGTCATTGTCCACGTTGACTTCAACGGGATTCAGCTGGATCATTACGTATCCCTGGTTGTAGTAAACCTTCTGGATGGCGTCCTGATCCATGTTGATTCTGTCGTCGAGTTTCTTCTGATTGTAGACATCGCCCCTTTTCATTCCGAGAATGCGGTCGAGTTCCTCACCGCTGAACACGGAGTTGCCCACCCATTCCAGATTGCGCAGATAGTACGGAGAACCCTCATCGATATCCAGCCAGATGTCGACTGTGCCGTCATATGCGTTGACCGAGACGCTGTCTTTGACTATGCAGGCATCACGGTAACCGAGTTCTGAATATCGGGTGTAGATATTTTCAAGGTCTGTCTCATACTCATCCTCGACAAACTTCTTCGTGTGGAAAAAATCACGCAGATAACCCTTTTCGTTGGTCTTCTTCATGACTTTCTTCAGTTCGCGGTCACTCAAGGCCCGGTTGCCTGAAATATGTATGGTTCTTACCTTGCACTTGTCCTTCTTGTCAATGTACACGTCAATGTATGCCAGTCCGTCTTCATCGGTTGCACCGCGCAGGACCCTTACTTCGGCTTCCTTGAAGCCTTTCTCGTCCAGATATCTGTGAATGAGCTTCTCGCTGCGGTCAAGCGCGTTCTGACTGATCTGGCTGCCGGGAAACATGCCGATCTTGTCGCCAAGTTCCGTGGCTTCTCCCTTCTTGACTCCATGGAACAGGACTTTCTTGACTTTCGGGTGTTGTTCAATGTCAATCTCAAGCCATATCCTGTCGGCTTCAGTCTTCAGGGCTTTGATGCTGACGTTGGCAAACAGGCCTGTGGCCCAGAGCTTCTTCATGGCTGCTGTGATTTCCGGTCCCGGGACGGCCAGCCTCTGACCGGTTTCAAGTCCGGAAAGGCGCAGCACGGTCTTGTGACTGCCCTCGTCCATGCCGACAATGGCGATATCGGCAATTTCGTATCGCGGATGGGTCCCCGAATACAGAATGACCGGGCTTTCCTGAATTCCCGTATCGTCGGTCTGGGCATGGGACGGCATCAGCCCCATAAGAACCGCCGACAATGCATATATCAATTTTCTTTTCATTTTCATCAGAATCACTTTGCCTTTTCCTCATTGACAATCTGGGCCGATGTCTTTCCGAACCGTCTTTGACGCTGCTGGTAATAGACGATGGCCTTGCAGAATTCCTCTTCACTGAAATCCGGCCAGAAAAGGTCGGTAAAATACAGCTCGGTGTATGCGCTCTGCCAAAGCAGGTAATTGCTCAGCCTGAGTTCGCCTCCGGTGCGTATGAGCAGGTCGGGGTCAGGCATGAAACTGGTGCTCAGCCCGCGTGAGACCATATCCTGATCTATTGTCTCGGGGTCCAGTTCGCCTTTGGCAGCCTTCCGGGCAAGCTCTCTGGCACATTCGGTGATTTCCCAGCGTGACGAATAGCTCAGTGCCAGAACGGCCGTCGTACGGTCGAACTGGGCCGTATGGTCCATGCACTCCTGCAGCTTGTCCCTGACGTTCCGGGGCAGCTGCGACATGTCGCCAATGACGCGCAGACGCACTTTGTTGTCAATGAAGACCTTCTCTTCGATATTTTTGAAAAGCAATGACATAAGGGCTGACACTTCCGTCTCGGGGCGGTTCCAGTTCTCAATCGAGAAAGTGTACAGGGTAATGTATCTTATGCCAAGACGTGTAGCCCACTCAATTGTTTCCCGGGTTGTTCTGGTCCCTCTGATATGACCCTGACTGCGGTCCAGGCCGCGGTTCTGTGCCCATCGGCCGTTTCCGTCCATGATTATGGCCACATGCTGCGGCAGACGGTCCATGTCAATCTGATCCTTGTATGTCATTATATCTTTCATGTTCATTGTTCGCGATAGCAGTTGCACGGCTTTTCAAAGATGTCAAAACTCAGGTAGAGCATGGTCAGGCTGTAGCTGTCCTTGTTTTTCATGCCCTTGCCTTTTACTCCGATGGGGTCCTGCAGACCGGGTTTTGCGGCCGATGTGACGTCCAGCCGGTCGCTGTTCGTGAATCTCATGCTCCATTCAAGTCCTATGCTGACTCTTGGAGCAAGACGGTAACGCACTCCCAATCCTATCGGCAGGCACAGGGCCCAGTCGTCGGTCGCGGGTTCCGGAAGGAAGACCGCTCCAATGCCGGCAAGTCCGTAGGGCGACCATCGGCCGTCACCTGACAGGACAGGGTCATAAGCCAGGAATCCCCATTCGGCCTGAACTGAAAAGTCGTATGCAGTACGGCTGAATTTCAAATCGTCATTGAGAGGCAACTGTCCGACTGCTTCGCGGCTGTTGCCCGAAAGTCCCGCTGCGGAAAAAGTCGCACGGGCGGAAAAGCGCGGGTTGACGTTGTACCTCAACATGAGTGCGGCGGCTCCGTTGCTGTTCCTGTAAAGGCGCTGGTTGGCATCGCCCATATAGAAGCTGCACCCTCCGCCGAGACCGGCTTCGAACATGTAGCCGTTCTCCTGAGCGGACAGCGAAGTCCACGAAAACACTATCAATGCCAACAGTAACGCTTTCTTCATCGGATCTCGGTCTGGATTATTGTTCTGCCCTGACAAGGCGCAGTATGCTTCCGTACCAGTATCGGCCGTCTGATGTCACGAGTCTTATTCCGCCGTTGCCGTCCGTCACGCATGCGAATTCTCCGGCGTATCCGGCAAGTTCATCCGGGAGTTGCATGAAACGGTTGTAGGTTGACCAGTTCCATGAGATTCTCCGGCAGAAAAACCATGTTATTCCATTGTCATTCGACTGGTAGAAACCGTTCAGGCCGCTTCCCAAAGCAAACAGCCGGTTGTCGTACTCAAGGATTCTGACATTGTCCATGACCGGAAGATTGGATGTCCCATTGGCAGGCACGGCTATTTCAGTCCATACCGTGTCTGTTGACAGACGGTTCCACAGCTGCAGGTGGCCGTCTTTCTGTGACGGACCGGCAACGAGTGCGCGGCGGATGCCGGGATTGGTCTTCAGTGTCGAGTATACTGCTGTGGCTGAGGTGTCGGGAAACAGTGCAGGCAGATTCTGGCTTTCGGTCCATGTCTGCATGTCGGTCGAATGGCACAGCTTGCCGGCGGTGTCGAGCATCCAGATGCTTGCCGTCGTGTCTGTGATTTCTCCTGTCGGTGCGTAAAGGGCCTTCACTCCGTCTCTTATGGCTGTCCATGCAAGTCCGTCCGTCGAACTGTACAGAGTCTGGCCGCAGTTCACGTACAGCCTGCCACCAGCTGTCATCATGGATTTTGGCTGGCCCGTCAGGCCGGTTGCGGGAACGGCGCCGGTCCAGTTGCCGGCAGAAAGCGGGCAACTGGCGACAGACAGGCAGTTGCTGCCGTCAAGTCCCAGCAGATACAGGGTGTCACCCAATATCGAGAGCTGCGGTGATGAAAGCGCGGGGACTTCTGACTTTCTCCACCTGAGAGAATCGGGGAAGACCTGATGGACATTGAGCTTGAAGTCGTAGGTGCGTATGTAGCTGCCGTCGGAAGAAACTACCGTGAATGACAGCGGACGCGAAAAGTCTATGGGCTCGTTCGAGCTGTACAGATATCCTGTGCCGGGATTGTCGAGGTATTCATAGACCACGGTACCTTTCGCCATGATGTTGCATGTTACGGCTGTCAGGTCCGAACGGAAAGCAAGGGAGTCGGTATTGTATATGCGGCCTGCCAGCTGGTCAATGGTCATGGGGTACATGCCGCCGTGTTCGCGCACTTTGATTACCGTGTCACGCCCAAGGTAGTCGATTTCATTGATGCAGACGTCATAGTAGCCGAGTGTGAAGGCACCAATGGCCGCCTGCGGTGATTTTTCGGGTTCTTCTTCCCTGATGCAGGACACGCTGAATGCCAGGGCTGCAGCCAGAACCGGTATGACTGGTGATACTTTCATTTTACTTGTCGTATAGCGCGCAAAAATAATAACAAATAGCGTTCTGCCCACCCTTTTTGTGTTGTTTTATATTAAACGGGTGCTCCTTTTGTCATTTTATGTGTGTTTCTTCTTAACTTCGCGGCGTAAAAACAAATACATCGTAACCGATATGGACAACATCAGCAAACAAGTCGCTCTTGAGCTGCTTCGCATTGAAGCTGTGAAACTGCGCCCCGAGCAGCCGTTCACGTGGGCATCGGGCTGGCATTCACCCTTTTACTGTGACAACCGTAAGGCTCTCTCATATCCTGACGTGCGCAACCTTATCCGCGACTCCCTGACCATGTGCGCCGGACAGTTCCCGGAATATGACGTCATTGCAGGCGTTGCAACAGGTGCCATTGCACAGGGTGCGCTGGTAGCGGACCGTCTCGGCAAGCCGTTCGTGTATGTCCGTTCTTCACCCAAGGACCACGGTATGGGAAATCTCGTGGAAGGCAAACTTGATGCAGGCAGCAAGGTGCTGGTTGTCGAGGATCTCATTTCAACGGGCGGAAGCAGCCTGAAAGCCGTCCAGGCTCTTCGCGATGCGGGCTGTGAAGTGGTCGGCATGGTGGCCTCGTTCACCTATGGCTTCCCTCAGGCAGAACAGGCTTTCAAGGAAGCCGGTGTAAAGCTGGTTACCCTGACTGACTATCCTCACATGCTTGACGCGGCCATTGAAAGCGGCTACATTAAGAAAGAGAGTCTCCCCACACTTGAAGAGTGGCGCAGGAATCCTGCGGAATGGGGACGCTGATATTACTGAAAATATCGTTGGAATCTGCGATTTTTGAATATTTATGAAAAGATTTGAAAGCCCCGTGAAGGAAATTGCATGGCCGCAGTCGGACGTCTACCGCAAGGTCTCTGACCTGAGCAATCTGCGTTCTCTTGCCGACCGTATTCCTCAGGACCAGGTTGCACAGTTCAGGGTGGAAGATCTGCAATGCACGCCGGACAGCGTGAGCTGCAGCGTACAGCCTGTCGGACAGATTTCCATAGGCATAGTGTCACGCGAGCCTGAAAAGTGCGTTAAAATGGAGACACTGCAGTCACCGGTCAAAATGACCATGTGGATACAGCTGGTTCCTACGGGCGACAGCTCGTGCAAGATGAAGATAACCGTTGATGCCGATTTGAACATCTTCATGGCAAAAATGGTTGAGAAGCCGTTAACCGAAGCAGTCGGCAGAATAGCTGATATGCTTTCAATGATATCTTACGACGAATGAAACCAATCTGGGACAAGGGGAAACCCGTGAACGCGCTCATACAGGATTACACTGTAGGACGTGACCGTGAAATGGACCTTATGCTCGCAAAATATGACGTTCAAGGTTCCATGGCTCATATCAGAATGCTCGAATCCATCGGTCTTCTGGAAGCCGGTGAGCTGACTGCTCTGACTCAGGGACTCCGTTCTCTGCTTGATGTCATAGAAAAGGGTGAGTTCGTGATTGAAGACGGCGTTGAAGACGTTCATTCGCAGGTCGAACTCATGCTTACACGCCAGCTCGGCGACATGGGCAAGAAGATACACAGCGGCCGTTCCCGTAACGATCAGGTTCTGGTGGACCTGAAGCTGTTCACCCGTGACCGTCTGCGTATGATTGCCGGTCAGGTCAAGGGACTGTTCGACATACTCATCCGTCAGAGCGACAAGTACAAGGATGTTCTCATGCCCGGCTATACGCATCTGCAGATTGCAATGCCTTCGTCGTTCGGGCTCTGGTTCGGTGCATATGCCGAGTCCCTGGCCGATGACATGCTGGTGCTGCGTGCGGCATTCGACCAGGCCAACCGCAATCCGCTTGGCAGTGCCGCCGGCTACGGATCGTCTTTCCCGCTGAACCGTCAGATGACTACGGATCTGCTGGGATTCGAGTCCATGAACTACAATGTGGTTTACGCTCAGATGACACGCGGAAAGCTGGAGCGCACGGTCGCATTCGCACTGGCAGGCATTGCAGGCACCATCAGCCGTCTCGCATTCGATGCCTGTATGTTCAACAGCCAGAATTTTGCTTTCATAAAGTTGCCTGATGACTGCACCACCGGTTCAAGCATCATGCCACATAAGAAGAATCCTGACGTGTTCGAACTGACACGTGCACGCTGCAACCGCCTTCAGGCTCTTCCCCAGGATATCGTTCTTATGACCAATAACCTGCCCAGCGGATATTTCCGTGACATGCAGCTTGTCAAGGAGCTGTTCCTGCCTGCATTCGAGCAGCTGGAGCAGATTCTCACCATGACAGCCTACATGCTTGACCATATCAAGGTCCGCACCGATATTCTGGACGATTCCAAATACGATGCAATCTTTTCTGTTGAGGAGGTCAACCGGCTGGCGGCACAGGGCGTGCCGTTCCGTGAGGCATACCGCAAGGTAGCTTCGGAAATCGAAGCCGGCACATTCAAGGCTGACCGCCATATCAGCCACACTCATGAAGGCAGCATCGGCAACCTGTGCAATGACCGCATATCGGCCCGCATGCAGCAGGAGTACGACGCGTTCCCGTTCAGACAGATAGACCAGGCCATCGATAAGCTGACCAAGGGCTTGTAATCGGGACCGTATCACCGATGAAAAGGCAAAAAACATTTATCATAACTGCAGTCATGGCAATTGCCGTGGCTGCAGTTGCGTTTTCTGTCCAGTCATGTGAAAGTAACAGCTACAAAGTGTTTTCGAACAAGTACCGTGTCCAGTTTTCGGCCGATTTAAGTCTGCCTCCATTCAATCAGGCGGCCGATACTCCCGGCCGTTTCATAACCGTGAGGCGCTTTGCGGGAAAGCTGACTGTTACCGATCCTGACGGGAACAGCACCGATGTAGAACTGACACGGCAACAGGACATGGTTTTCCAGATGGGTCTTGCAGGTCTCATACTTGGCAAGCCTGCCTTGGACAATGACAGAATGGAGATGTTCGCTTATGACCTGGGCTGTCCCGAATGTGACGTGGAACTGTACAGACTGTCCGTTTCCATCGATGGATTTGCCACTTGTGAGCATTGCCATAACAAGTGGACACTCACTGACGGCTTTTGCGTGACCGGCGAATCCAGACCGCTGTACCGTTACCGCACTTATGTTTCCGGCCAGCAGCTTACAGTCTCAAACTGAACTGTTTCTGCCAGGGCGTCAGCGGTGAACGCCTATGCGCTCGCCCTGTGAGGCAGGCCTTGGAGCACGTTCGGGTTTGGGTTCCTTTTCCTTCTTTTCGCGCGGCTGCCTTTCGCTGCCTGTCTGTTTCCTTTCTTCGGCTTCAGAGCTTGCTTTTGCTTCCTCGGCAGCTGTCTTCTGCTTTTCATTCCAGAGTCCTGACTGGAAGTCGGAAAGCTGGTCCTCGATGTTCTGACGTTCGGCCTGCAGAGCGGAATCGGTATCACAATAGTCCATAAGAGGAGTATTGCGCAGATTCGATGTCTTGTATATGTCGCCGTCATAGCAGCCCATCACGAAGTAGTCGTCAAGACTCATGTTGCTGGTGTTGTTGAAACTGCTGGTCATGACGGGAGTTTGTCCCAGATATGGGCTGATTTCATCATAATTGAGCCAGAACATGGGCTTCTTCTCCTCGTTGCCGGGATCTCCGGAAACCATCACGGGACAGATTGCGGTGACTTTGGTGTGATAGTTGGACATCTGGTCAAGATAGTTGCTTTCCTTTATGTAGTACTTGCCTATTTCGTTGCTTGGAATGTCCTTTATGTCTACAACGAACCTGGTCGAGTCCTTCGGGTCTCTTGTATAGTCAATGTAGGACTTTCTGAGCATGTTCTCTATGTCCAGAAGATTGTCGTTTGAAAAACGTTCGTTTCCGTCAAGACCGTATTCATAGGCTTTGATGCGGCCGTCAAGAATAAGGTTGAATACCAGAGTGAAAAAGTTGACGCGGTCGCCCAGAGGCCTTTCCGGGTAGTAAAGCGCTGCGTTCTTTTCCTTGCGCAAATCAAGTTCGCGGTAGATGTCACGTCTCCATGTGACCTCTTCCGGAACGGCAGTCTGAGCCGTATATTGGGAGCGTGCACGCTGTGACAGAGTCACGGCGGTAGGACTCTTTTCGGCTTCCTTCCTTGCCGCTTCCTCCTGAAGCCTCTTCTGTGACTGCGCCATGCACGGCATTGTCAGCACAATGGCTATGACTGTAGCGAAAACCTTGTTCATATATTTGTCTGTTGTCATTTTACAATTACTTCAAGTGCAGTGTTCAGCTGACGCTCAATTCCATCGGGACCGATGGCCTTGACGCGCTGAATATAGAAACGCTTGCCGCGTCCAAGTCCGCTGATGTTCTTTTTCTGGCGGTTCGAGAACTTCGATCCGTCGCTCAGTTCGGATATGGCATCGCCAATGTTGCTGAAGAACACCGTTTCAAAGCTCAGGACCCTGAAACCTATGTTCAGCAGGCCGTCGTCGATGGCGGCAACGACACCGTCGGAATTGAGTACCGTCTCTCTGGAAATTGCAGTTCCGTCACCGCGGTAGCGCTGTCTGTTTCCTTTCTCGTCCTTGTATTCGATGAAAGGAGTTGGGTTGGGAAGCTGGCGTACATTGAATTCATACTGGCCCATGCTCTGCCTCCGTCCGTCCTGGTTGGCGGCAACTGCGATGACGACCTTTTCACCGACTTTTGAAGGAGTGACCAGGTAACCGTTTCCGCTGGCCTTGATGGTGCCGTTCCCGTTCTGGATCGAAGCCGATATCCTGTTGCTTGGAACACCTGGAACCGAGATGCTTATGGGGTTGTCATAACCGGCATACAGCACGTTCATCATAGTGTTGCTGACGGTGGCTGCAGGCGGGACGACGGTGTACTTCTGCGAGAAGTCGCGGCGCAGTGCCCCGCTGGCTGTCTGCAGTTCAAGATATCCGTCCAGAGTATAGTCGCCCGTCCTGTTGCATGCAATCTCGTACCATCCGTCTTCTGACTGGATCTGTTGTCCGCCAATGAATATGGCGGGCCGTGCCGTTGAGTCGACGGCAGCCATGATGATGCGTGCGCTGAAGGAACTGCCCTGTACCACGTTCTGTGAGGTCGGTATGACATACGCATTGATGGCGTTGACGCGCAGGTCACCCACGTCGATGTTCTTTATGAGTGTATGGAGAACTTCACCTTCGGCATAGCGTACATCGTTCTGAAGCTTGGTGAGCATGGTGATGGCAGCCGCTACAGGCATGTTCTCGAAGTTGTATTCCTGCCAGTTCTTGCCCAGAGCGCCAATCTTGAGGGGTACTTCGGTGCTGAAGTTGGCACTTATGATTTCACGCTGGGTGGCATCGGTCACCATGGTGAGAATCTGCTCACGGTATGAGTTTATGGCATTGAACAGTTCCTGACCCTTGCCGCGTTTCGGCGAGAGCATCACCTGTGTGGCGGCTTCAAGGTCATCGCGGTTTTTTATGTCATCCACGTTGGCATAGTGCCCGTCGGCCTCCTGGGCTATGAGCATCTTGAGCTCGTCGGCAAAGTTGAAGAGCGAATCGCTCATGGACTTGACATCAAGTGCCTTGGCATACCATTCACCTACCTTTTCATGATTGAGCGAATCCTGCTGTGCGAATTCGCGCATCACGGCCTGGTTCTGCAGGGTGGCGTTTACGGTACTCTTTGCCAGACTGTCCTCGACTATGGTGAAACCGTTGAGCACGTCCGACGATATGTTCATGGCCAGCATTGCCAGAAGGACAATGTACATGAGGTTGATCATCTTCTGACGCGCCGATGGCGGTCTTTCATTTGTTTTCCTTTTCATATCCGGACAAGAGGATATTTATTTGTTACCGAGTTGTGAATTCACCTTCATGGCTTCAATCATACGGGCATACACGCGGTTCAGCTCTTCAATCTGCTCAACCATGGTGCGTGTCTGCCGGCTTGCGCTTTCAAGATTCTCCATCTGCTGGCTTGCGCTCTTCAGATGCATTTCGTAGAAGGTGTTGATGCTTATCAGATTGCGTGTCAGGGTTTCCAGCTCCTCGCTGCTCTGCTGCATACGCTCGGCATGGCTGCACATGCTCTTCATGCTTGCAGCCAGAGTGCTGATCTGTAACTGTACTGTCTCCATGTCGTCTCCGATACCCGGAACATCTGCGTCAGCATGGACCGGTGCCTGAACTGCAGGAGTGACGGCCTGCCGGACAGAAGCGGCCTGAACCGGCTGTACATCGGTTCTGGCGGCGGGCTGGCGTACAGGCTCCTCCACGTCTTCAGCATCGCTCGGGATGTAGGGACGCTCGAAACCCGAGATGAAGAACACCAGCACCTCTGTGCCCATACCTATGAACAGCATGAGGTTGGCACCCTTGATGTGGGTCAGCTTGAAGAGTGCGCCAAGAATGACTATGGCTGCGCCCCAACTGTACAGATAGTTTAGGAGTATGCGGCCTTTCGGCGTATCCAGATAGTCCTGGATACGTGATGCCAGGCTTTTCTTTTCAGTATTTTCCATTTTTCAAAGTTGTTTCGTTGTTCGTATGTGATATGGCGGCGATATCATTTCCCGCGTTTGCCGCCGACAATGCCCACCTGTGTGCGCACACACCGGAACCCGATGTATGAACGCTGCTCGTTCTGGTATTCGAAGGTGCGCCATGATGATTCGATGAACTTTTCCGGATCCTTCCATGAGCCTCCGCGGACCACCTTGCGCTTCATGTAGTACGGGTCTTCGGGGGCGGCATTGTAATACAGTTCCGGGTTCATGTCGTTCATCTGGAGGATTCCGGCTTCAGTATACACGGTCGATGTCCATTCGGCCACGTTTCCGGCCATGTCATACAGACCGTTGGAGTTGGGCTTGTATGAACCGGTCTTTGTGGTGATGAGGCTTCCGTCCTTGGTGTAATTGCCCTTTTCCGGCTTGAAGTTCGCGTAATAGCAGCCGTCGTTGTCGCTTGAACCGTCGTTTTTCCATGGGAACATGCCGCCCTCACGTCCGCGTGCCGCAAACTCCCATTCAGCCTCTGTCGGCAGACGGTACCGCTGTATGTACTTGGCCTGTGGACCGAGACTTGACAGCAGGAGTTCGGTACGCCATGCACAGAATGCATTGGCCTGTTCCCAGCTTACGCCCACGACGGGATAGTCATTGTAGTTGGGATGGTTGAAGTAAATGCGCGCGTAGGTCCCGTTGTTCGCGTTGGGGAAGTCATTGACCCAGCATGTCGTGTCCGGGAACACATTGACAATATATGTGTTCACGAAGTCATACAGACTGTTCAGTTCCCTGTCTTCGGTGCGGCGTACAATGACTCCGTCATCGGTTATGTATGCCGTGTCCTTCGAAATCATGACCTTCTCGTCGGACGGCACGTCCTGATCCGTGTTCTTGATGCGGTCCTGCGGATTCAGACGGTTCTTCCGCAGGGCGGCCTGATTGTAGTCAAAGACTTCGTATCGGTAGTTCAACTGGCTGACATCGAGCGTACGCTCTCCTGTGATGGGGTTAATGACGAAAATGGAGTTGATTATCTCCTTCTGGTCTTCGGTGGCCTTCTTCCATGGAATCGGCTTTGACCAGTTCAGACGCGGTTTGTCAAGCTCCTCTCCGTTCTTGTCCACCGTAATGAGAAAACTTTCGTCGTCTTCAGCCAGACGCGTGCGGATGATGGAGTCGCGTACCCAGTTGACGAACTGGCGGTATTTGGCATTCGATATTTCCTTCTCGTCCATCCAGAACGATTCAACCGATATCTCCTTGGTCGGTGAAACCGATCCCCACAGGCTGTCGGCGTTTTCATCTCCGATTCTGAGTGAACCGCGTTTGACCAGTACCATACCGTATGGGGCAGGCTCGCGAAGCATGGCCAGCGAACTGCCGGTCACTTCTCCTCCGGCTTGAGCCGAATAGCCGCTGCTGGTGCACTGCACGCAAAAAAGAGGCATGAGAGCCAGTGCCGCTGCAGCAATGTTTCTGATTTTCATTGTCATATATGATATTACAAAAATCTTATGCTCTTGTGTGAGTTTCTGCCATTACTGAACAGATCCACATCCTTTTTCCAATTTACCAGCAGGTCATGGCTGCCGTTGAGCGCGCCGACCCCGCCTGTGAAAAGTTCATATGCATAGCCAATGGTCACATCTCCGACAGTGCCGCCCAGGAGTACCGTGCCTGATATTTTCGGGCTGTATCCGGCACCGGCGTACAGGAGAAACCTGTCGTACCGGTAGCTTACCGTAGTGCGGATATCGGCCCTGAATGACTGGAGGTCGCTTGCCAGCATGAAACATGGCTGTACAGACATTAACGGATTCCTTGTCTGAATATTGTATTGTCCCTGTACATAATACATGGGACAGATGTCAATGAATGCCGTTGCCTCATCGGGCTTGCCCAATTCGACATGAGGCGAATTCACGTGCTGGACCGATGCTCCCAGACTGAGGTTCCCGCGTACATAGAACAGTCCTGCACCGAAATCGGTTCCTGTACCCTTTTCATTTCCTGCGGGAAAAGCCGGGTCGTTCCCGGTGCGGGCGTTCACTTTCGTGCCGTCAAAACTCTGGGACATTATGGCACCTTGAATGCCAAGGTTCAGCCATCCCTTTCCCAAATTGATTTTGTAAGCATAGTCCAGTGCCATGTGCTGACTGGAAAAAAGTCCGATATTTTCGTTGAACAGGGAGAAGCTCATGCTGTGGCGCAGATGATTGAAAGGCAGTGCCATGCTGGCTCCGGCATAGAGCGATGTGGGCGCTCCCTCGTAGCCTGCCATCTGCATGGAATATGAAAGCATTGCATTCAGGCGGCTGTCGCGGTTCATTGCCGCCGGATTGTAGAAGTTCTCCATTTCTGCGTAGTGCGTAAAATGGACATCATACTGTGCCAGCAGCGTGTTGAGCGTGCCTGCCAGAAACAGTATGGTGAGTATCAGGCGTTTCATGTTGTTCACACTACAAATAACGGCAAAAAAATCGCATTATTTTTGCGCTTCATGAAAAAATGTCTAATTTTGCGCCGCTTATTTCAAGTCGAAGAGTCAAAAATTAAAATAATAAAGAACTAAAAATGATCATTGTTCCAGTAAAGGAGGGCGAGAACATTGAGCGCGCTCTCAAGAAATTCAAGAGAAAGTACGAAAAGACAGGTGTCGTTAAGGAACTTCGTCGTCGCCAGCAGTTTGACAAACCGTCAGAACTGAAGCGCCTCAAGATGGAGCATGCCATCTACGTACAGAAACTGCAGCAGGCCGAAGAATAATTTTTCTTCCGCGTATTGCAATAACGCAATTTCTTTGTTATATTCGCCACTGAAGGTTATTTCAGTGACGAATTTTTTTATGCCATGTATATCGGTCAGTTTGCACAGTATCTAAGGTTGGAACGCAACTATTCTGCGCGTACGGTTTCAAGTTACATGCTGGATCTGAAACTGTTTGACAGATATCTTGAGTCTATAGAACAGGGACTTGATTCCTCGAAGGCTGACCGTGACAATGTGCGTATGTGGCTGGCGTCAATGATGGCCCGGGGAGAAAAGAGCACTACGGTCAACCGTCGGCTCAGCACCTTGAGAAGCTATTACAGGTATCTGGTGGGACGTGGCATAATCGGCAGTTCCCCCGTCCAGGGCGTGAAAGGCCCTAAAAACAGCAAGCCTCTGCCTCATTTTGTCCGCGAAGACGAAATGGATGAGATTCTCGACAGGGCGTGTCTTGGAAATGGATTTGACGCAGTCAGGAACAACTGCATAATGGCCGTGTTCTATGAATGCGGCCTGCGACTGGCTGAGCTCATAGGCCTGAATGTCAACGATGTCGATTTGGAACAGCGTCAGCTCAAGGTGACAGGAAAACGCGACAAACAGCGCGTCATACCGTTCGGCCTGGAACTGAAAGGGAAACTTGAAAATTACCTTGAGGCCCGTGAGCATGCCGTCAGTCCGTGTGAAACGGCCGTCTTCGTGAATGCGAAGGGACAGCGCATTTCCAGACAGTCGGTGTACCGCATGGTCAGGAACACTTTGACACAACACAGCGGTGTGGACAAGAAGAGTCCGCATGTGCTGCGCCATACGTTCGCCACGTCGATGCTCAACGAAGGGGCACAGCTGGGCGCCGTCAAGGAATTGCTCGGTCACGAGAGCCTTTCAACGACACAGATATACGTTCATGCTACATTTGAACAGTTGAAGGATGTTTACAGACATGCTCACCCTAGAGGTGATAAATAAATATTAAGTATTATGGAAACAAGAATTCAGGCGTTGCATTTCACAGCAACAGAACAGCTTCAGGCGTTCATTCAGAAAAAGTGTGTGAAACTGGAAAAGGTCTATGACCAGATTCAGACAATAGATGTTGTGCTCAAGGTCGTCAAGCCTGAAACCGCAATGAACAAACAGGCCGGCATAACTGTCAAGACAGCCAATGGTGAATTTTTTGCCGACAAGACTTGTGATTCGTTCGAACAGGCTGTTGACGAATGCCTTGAGGCCCTGCAGAAACAGGTCCAGAAAATGAAGGAAAAACAACAGGGCAAATAAAAAATATGCTCCTTTTGTTTGTTGAGAACAAAATATGAGATATCTTTGCACCCGCCTTTCAACAAAAGAAGGGCGGGTTCTTTGACAAATTGCCGCTATGGCTCAATGGTAGAGCAACGCACTTGTAATGCGTAGGTTGTTGGTTC